>JBJXGA010000293.1:0-27675 GCA_046152955.1 Planctomycetales bacterium
GCGTGTCTCCCGAAACCCGATCGTCACTCAGCGTGACGGTAGCGCTAGTGGTTCCATCGTACACCCGGTTGACCCCGGTGGCCCCCACAGTGAGCGTCCGCGTCGCGATGTTGGCCGTCGTGCTGGCGGTGGTGCTGGCCAGGGCGTAGTTCGCAGAATCAGCGCCGCTAATGGCGATTCCACTGACGGAGACTGCTTTATTGGTTCCCGCGTTCTTATTGGCAAACGAGGCGCCGCCGTAGCTTGTGCTGAGGCTATCCCCGGCCACTCGGTTATCGCTCAATGTCACTGTTGCACCGGTAGTTCCATCGTACACCCGATTGACTCCGGTGGCGCTCACTGTCAGCGTGCGGGGGGTGATGTTGAACGTCGATTGGGAGGAACTTGCATAGTACTCCGGAGTGCCGGCATAAGATGCGACGACCGTGTATTGTCCGGCGTTTCGCGGCGCCGCCGGCAACGGACTACCGGTTGCGGTGGCGCCCGCGTAGTAGCTGTACGTCAGTCCCAAACCATCCAATGTCGTCTGCGGAGTTCCGAGCGGCGCAGCGACCGTGCCCGATGCGGAAAACAGCGTGCCATTGTACACCCCCGTCAGGCTCCCGACGGCGACGGTGCTCTGCAGGAGTTCCGTGACAAGGGTTGCCGTTCCCTGAAGGAATGTGGAAAACGTGGCGCTCCCGATCACCTGCGGCCCACTGTAGCTCCAACCTGTCCCCTTGGAGACAGTGTCGTTGTCCCGCTGCACGGTGAGCGAATTGGTCGACGTCAGATTGAGAACCGCGGTGGGAGTGACAACGAGCGTGATTCCAGACCCCCCACGCAAGTCGATCGTCTCCAGGCTCGTCAGGCTGGTTCCGGCCAGGGCTGTCAAATCGAGAGTGAGTCCCTGTCCATCAAGTCGGAACGTGTCGGTTCCTGCCCCTCCGTCGATCAAAGCCGCCGAGGTGACGGCGGAAATCATCGTGTCGTTACCGAGGCCGCCGGAAAGCGAATCTCCCGCCGCTCCGGTCAAAATGTCGTCACCCCCTCCCCCCTGAAGGAGATTGACGAGGCTGTTGCCGGAGAGCGTGTCGGCCAACGCGCCGCCGATCACGTTTTCAACGGTTGTCGCCGACCCCAGGGTCAGTGTCAGATTGGAATTCACGACTTGTGCCGTCGCGATTCCCAGGTTCACCGCCACCGTCTGGCTCGTGGTGGTGCTGAAGTTGAGCGTGTCGGTTCCGCCTCCGCTCTCGTCGAGGGTGTCGCTTCCCAGCGCTGTGTCGGAGGTGAACTGGAAGGTGTCGTTTCCGCTCCCCCCTGCCATGGCATCGTTTCCCGCTCCCCCCGCGAGCGTGTCGTCACCAGCGCTTCCCGAAAGGGAATCGTTGCCGCTCCCCCCCGACAGCAAATTTGCCAGGGTGTTTCCCGTCAAAACGTCGGTCTGGGCGCCGCCACTGGCGTTCTCGAACGTCGTCGTCGAACCGAGTGTCAGCGTCAGGTTGGCGTTGACCACTTGTGAGGTGGCCTGACCCAGATTGAGGTTCACGGTCTGCGCCGTCGTCCCGCTGAAATCCAGCGTGTCGGTCCCGCCACCACTTTCGTCCAGCGTGTCGCTTCCCAGAGCCGTGTCGGCGGCGAAGAGGTAGACATCATTCCCGGCGCCACCGGCGAGCGTGTCGTTTCCCGCCCCCCCGGTCAGGACATTGGCCAAGCTATTGCCGGTCAAGACGTCCGCCAGCGAACCGCCGATCAAGTTTTCAAAGGTCGTCGCCGACCCGAGGGTCAGCGTCAGGTTGGCATTGATCGTTTGCGCGGTTGCCACACCCAGATTCATCGCCACCGCCTGGGTCGTTGTGGTGCTGAAATCCAGCGTGTCGGTCCCTCCGCCGCTTTCGTCCAACGTGTCGCTTCCGAGCGCTCCGCTGATGCTAAACGCATAGGTATCGTCCCCGGCGCCTCCCACCTGGCTGTCATTGCCTGCTCCCCCGAACAGCGAATCGTTCCCCAGGCCGCCTGTCAGCGTGTCGTTGCCCCCCAGGCCTCTGAGCGTGTCGTTGCCACTCCCACCGGTCAGGATGTTGGCGAGCGCATTTCCCGAAAGCGTGTCGTTGCCAGACCCGCCGATCAGATTGTCCAGTCCGTCCGCGGCTGAAAGCGTGAGCGTCAGATTGGAATTCACGACCTGTGCCGTTGTGAGCGAAAGGTCAAGAATGACTCCCAGCGCCCCGGCCGAAAAATCGATGGTATCGGTCCCTCCTGCCGAGGTCTCGACGATCGTGTCACTTCCTTGAGGTGTATCCGCGTTGATCAGGTAAGTGTCGTTGCCGGCGCCGCCGGTGAGGCTGTTGGAAAGGCTATTTCCGCTGAGCGTATCTCCCAGCGCGCCGCCAATCACGTTCTCAAACGTGGAGGCGGAACCCAGCGTCAGCGTAATATTTGTGTTGATGGATTGAGCCGTCGCGAGTCCCAGGTTGACGGCGACAGCCTGTGTCGTCGTCGAACTGAAATCGAGCGTGTCGACGCCACCTCCGGATTCGTCGAGCGTCAGGCTGCCCAACGCCGAATTGGCGGCGAACTGGTATACGTCATTGCCCGAGCCACCAACCAGCGTGTCTCCACCTGCTCCGGCGACCAGGGTGTCATTCCCCCCATTACCCGTCACGACATTGGCCAGACTGTTGCCAGTCAGCGTGTCTCCCAGCGCCCCCCCGATGACATTCTCAAATGCCGTGGCCGATCCCAGAGTCAACGACAAATTGGCATTGATCACCTGAGAAGTGGCGGTGGACAGGTTCACCGCAACGGCGACCGTTGTGGTGCCGCTGAAGTCCAGCGTATCGATTCCGCCGCCGCTTTCATCCAGCGTTTCGCTTCCCAGCGCGGCATTCGCGGCAAATTGATACGTGTCGTTGCCGGCGCCACCCACGAGCGTGTCGTTTCCGGACCCGCCATTGAGCGTGTCATTGCCAGCGTTTCCGGTGAGCACATTGACGAGACTATTGCCGATCAAAGTATCCGCCAGGGCGCCGCCGGTGGCGTTCTCGATTGTCGTCGTGGAACCTAAAGTCAGAGTCAGATTGGCGTTCACGACTTGCGCCGTGGCCAGGCCCAGATTGACCGCAACGGCCAGCGTTGTTGAGCCGCTGAAATCGAGCGTATCGGTTCCCCCGCCGGTTTCATCCAGCGTGTCGCTCCCCAGGGCCGAATTGGTCGCGAACAGGTAGATGTCGTTTCCAGCCCCGCCGGCCAGAGTGTCGTTTCCCACTCCCCCGGTCAGAGTGTTGGCCAGGGTGTTGCCGGTCAGCGTATCGGCCAGCGCGCCGCCAATCACGTTTTCGAAGGCTGTCGCCGATCCGAGCGTCAGCGTCAAATTGGCGTTCACCACCTGCGTCGTCGCCAGTCCCAGGTTGACCGAAATGGTTCTGACAGTCGTTCCGCTGAAGTTTAGCGTGTCGGTTCCGCCACCGCTCTCATCGAGCGTATCGCTTCCCAGGAACACATCGGTCCCAAACAGGTAGGTGTCGTTCCCCGCCCCCCCGACGAGGGTGTCATTGCCGCTGCTGCCGGAGAGGGAATCGTTCCCGCCCCCTCCCGTCAGAGTATTGGCCAGAGAATTGGCGGTCAGCACGTCCCCCAGCGCTCCGCCGATGACGTTCTCGAACGTCGTGGTGGAGCCCAGCGTCAGCGTCAGGTTGGAGTTCACCGCTTGCGCTGTGGCCAGCCCCATATTGACTGTTACCGCCAGCGTCGTCGTGCCGCTGAAATCGAGCGTGTCGGTCCCTCCGCCAGATTCGTCCAGCGTGTCGCTCCCCAGTGCCGTGTCGGCAGCGAACAAATAGCTGTCATTGCCGGCGGCCCCCACGAGCGAGTCATTTCCCGCGCCGCCGCTGAGAGAATCGTCCCCGCCACTTCCGTTGAGTGTGTCGTTCCCCGCGCCGCCAATGAGCAGGTTGGCCACGCTGCTGCCGGTCAGGATGTCTGCCAAAGCGCCGCCGGTGGCGTTCTCGATCGACGTTGTGGAACCCAAGGTCAGGGTGAGATTGGCATTGACGACTTGCGCCGTTGCCAGACCCAGATTGACCGCGACGGCCAGCGTTGTCGAACCACTGAAGTCCAGCGTGTCGGTCCCCCCGCCGGTTTCGTCCAGCGTGTCGCTCCCGAGGGACGTGTTCGTCGCGAACAGGTAAATGTCGTTCCCGGCCCCACCGATCAGAGTGTCGTTCCCCCCACTCCCGGACAAGGAGTCGTTCCCTCCACCGCCGGTCAGCACATTCATCAGGCCGTTGCCCGACAGGTTGTCCCCCAACGTTCCGCCGATCAGATTCTCGAAAGTCGTCGTCGAACCCAACGTCAAAGTCAGTCCGGGAGCCACCACTTGAGCGGTCGCCAACTCGAGCGTCAGAGTGACCCCTGTTGTCGTGGTGCCGCTGAAATCGATCGTGTCGGTTCCGCCCCCGCTTTCATCCAACGTGTCGCTCCCGAGTGCGACATTGGCGCTGTACAGATAGGTGTCGTTTCCGCCCCCCCCCGCCAGCAAATCGTTGCCCCCTCCCCCGATGAGCGTGTCATTCCCGGAGCCCCCCCAGCCGAGATGGCTGAACGTGCCAACTCCTCCCGCTGTACTCATCGAGTCGTCCCCATCGTGCAATCGCGCCACGAGGGAGTAAATTTTCGAAGCCGCATAGGCATAGTCGGTGCCATTGAGCGTGGCGGTGAACGCGCTGGTCGTTCCCCCGCTAACTGTCAGCACATCATTGCCAGCGCCGCCATGCACGAAAAACTCGGCGAGCTGTCCACGATAGACGCCGGTAAAAATTGCGACGTTGTTTGCGCCGGGAGTCGTCGAATCCGGTTCTGCGATGACGTCATCCGGGTCGGCAACCAGCAGCAGATAATAATCGGAACTGACCTCCTGCCTGGTCAATCCGGGAAGCGGCACGACCGAGTTGGTCGTGCTCACGTCCCAGCTCAGGACGTGCGTTCCCACCGTGCGGTCTGCGGCCGCGTCGATCAACAGGTTTCCCAACGTCACGTCGTCGCCGCTGAAGGCACCGTCGCTGGATCGGTAGAATCCCAGTTCGAACGGATCGACCGTCGAATTGACCACTTGATACGTGACCGTCAGCGTCCCGTTGGCGGCAGTCGAGGAGAGTACCCGAATGTCCGGAGTGGTGCTGTCACTGGCTGCCGAATACGTGGCGCCGGTGGTGGCGGTCCAGGCATCGGAAATCGTTCCCAATCCGCGTCGTCCGGTCAGGTCCGAAATGCCCCCCAAATCGATCGACAACGAGTAGGCGCCGTTATATCCGGTGGGAATGGACAGTCCATTGATGCGGTAGGTTGTCCCCGACACCAGCGAGATCGTGAGCGCGCTGGACGCCAGATTGCGTCCCCCGTCGCGCGTCAGCACGATGTCGCGATAGTCAAAGGTCGTGGCATTGATCGGCTTGGAAAACGTCACATCAATGGACGAAACCGAAGTCGTGCGCGGATCGGGAGTGACATCCAGGACGTCTCCGCCCAATCGCGTGTGGTTCAGGAGGATCGCTTTTCCGGAACCGATGAGCGGACTGGTGTTGCTGTCTTTGGCGATTAGCAATCGGGAGGTTCCCACAACTCCGACCGTGGCGCTCAGGCCGTTGTTGACCGTGGCGTCGCCAAAATCCAGGTCGGGATAGTTGAACACGATATTGCCATCGGAGGCGCCTGTGTTCAGTTCCAGGATGGCCTGAAATGTCGCTGGGCCCGGGCTGCCGGGGGCATGTTTGACTCCGCTCCATTCCACAACCAGCCGATCCGGAGTTCCGTCTCCGGTGAGATCCTCCAAACGCGACAGCACCTGATCCGCCGCGTCGAGGTCGGTCCGCAGATCGTCCCAGAACGGAGCGATCGCTGGCTGGCTGAGAGAGGTGGAGAGATTGGTATTCAAGGCGGTGGCGTTGCCACTGCCGAAAGTAATCAGTCCGTTGCTGCTGGCAAACAGCGACGCGGCTCCCGTATAGGTCGTTCCGAAAAACCGAAACGTCGCGGTTCCCAGATTGATGGCCGCCGCCGCATCGTTGGCGCCGTCCACAACCGTCACGACTCCCGGATTGCCGGACACGAGGTCCACAGCTTCGTACGGCGTTGCCACCGCCAGATAGTTGGGTGGCGTGTTGGTGGCTTGTTGCTGCAGGAGGGTCAACGTCTTGTATGCGTTCAGTCGTCCCCCCGTGGCGACCTTTCCGGCCAGCGCCGGAATAACATCGACCCCCCCCAGGATCGCGTCTCGAATCTGCGAGACGCTGGCATCGGGAACCAGACTTGCGGCAAGGGCGACCAAACCGGCAACTTGGGGCGTTGCGGTGGACGTGCCGCTCTGCCGGGTGTAGGTGTTGTTGGGAGAGGTGCTCAGGACGAACGAGCCCTGGGCGGCCAAATCGACGGAGGTCAATCCATAATTGGAAAAGGTGGAGAGAATGTCATAGTTGTCGGTCGAGGCGACCGCGATGATATTGTCCACCGTATAACTGGCGGGATAAAATGGTATGCTGTCGTTGTTCGCCGAGTTGTTTCCCGCCGCCGCCACAAAAACGATTCCGGCATCGCGGCTGGCGGTGATCGCGTCTACCATCGCCTGATCGAAGATGCCGTCGCCGTAACTGTTGTTGGTGGCGCGGACGTTTACCCCCCGCTCGCGCATCATGGTGGCGTAATTCACCGCCGCCACGAGATTGCTCTCGAGGCTGTTTCCCTTGGAATCGAACGCCTTGAGCGGCATGATGCTGACGCTCCAGTTGACGCCGGCAATCCCCACACCGTTGTTGCCGACGGCGCCGATCATTCCCGCCATATGCGTCCCATGGCCATGGTCGTCGAACGGATCGGCATCGTTGTTGGCGAAGTCCCAACCCCGGTAGTCATCAATGAAGCCGTTCTTATCGTTGTCGATCCCGTCACCAGCGATTTCTCCGGGATTGGTCCAGACGTTGGCGGCCAGGTCCGCGTGGTTGTAATCGATTCCCGTGTCGATTGTCGCCACGACGACGGAGCTGCTGCCAGTCGTCAGGTTCCAGGCGCTGGCCATGTCGATGTCGGCGTCCAGCGTTCCGGAAAACTGCCCGGTGTTTTCCAGGTTGAACTGCGACGGAAATTGCGGGTCGTTGGCGAGCGTGCTGACGGTGACGACCGAATCCAGTTTGAAGGAGGAAATCACTGGACTGGCCTGAAACCAGCCGGCGACGGTCGAGTCTGCACCACCCCAAGTCTTGACCAGCACTTGTCCCTGGATTCCCAGTCCGCGCACCACTTCGTATTTCGTCGGAAGGCTCTGCAGGAGCCCCTCCGTCTGCCGTACGGAATTCAGCGATCGCACCGCTGCCTGTTCGAAATTGACGATCCAGCTCGTCGCGTCGGCACTGGCCTGCGATTCGGGCTTCTTTCCGACGCCCCCTTTGGACTCGTGAACCTGCTCAAACCAGACGGAGGTAACTCCCCCTTTACCGCCGACTGAGCTGAGCAGCACCCGCGGTTCCAATTCCTGGGCTGGCGTCGCGCTGAAGCACAGACCAGCGGCCGGCAGGAGCCGCCGACGTCGATCCACGGATCGCCACGGATGACGAACCCAAGTGGGGAGTTTCAGCGGAGTCCGATTGAGCATGGTGAGCCTCCAGTCCAGCCATCAATTGGTGCAACCCATGCCGCCCGATCGTAGCGCAGTTCGACCAAGAGCGGTTCTTTGACAGGCTCAGGATGGTGCGAAAATTGAATCGCAATCCACGTACCAGAGTTCATGATCCAGGCTGCCATTTCCGTAATCGAGCTGGTGCTGATTCCATGTTTATAAGCTATTATTTAACAATACGTTGCGTAAAATATGCTGCGGTAGGCGGAGCGTATGCCAAGCCGCCACCGACGCAGAATCGATCACCCAAAGCAATTCAACTGACGCATTCTGCACAAACAGAGAGTTTGGAAAAAATTCTATGGAGCGACGCTGCAGAGTCAAAACGGATTTAATATGGGTATATTGGGTGTTTTGAGCATGGCATTTTGGCAGTATTGCGGCATCGACACTTGGGTGACATCCATTGGCTTAGCTAAACCGATGGGAGAGTATGCATATTGTCACCAGTTGATGCAATCCACGTAAATTACGAATTCGTCAAATTCGGAAGAATTGTCATCATCGTCACTTTGACATAATTCCTGCCATGATGGGTTGATACCGGCCGACGTCACGCGCCTTTGCAAGCGTTCTGCCGGGCTCGGCGCGCGGCGATGGTTGCGGACGACGATGGCGCGCCGTGGCGCAGTTTTGCCGACGTCTCGGTCCGGAAAAGTGCCGCGGAAAAGTGCCGTTCCTCCGGATGGACGCCTGAGGGCGCTCAGGAACGACGACGACGACCGATGACATTCACCCCACTGCCGATCAGCAGGTTCCGCTCATAGCACCAACGGTACAGGGGACCACTCTTTTCAGGGGGCAAGACCCGCAATTCATCGAAACCGGCGGCCTCGAACCATCCCGTCAACTCGTCGAGCGTGTGATGATGCTGGTAGGTGGGGGCGTACCAGTCAAACGTATCGCACATGCGGTTCGACGGGTTGGGGTGCGCGCTGAAGTTCAGGACTTTGTTGAGCGTCTGATTGACGATCGGCAGCCCCCCCAGCCGGGCCCCAAGCCAGCACCAGCGTTCCAGCGTGGCGGTGGGCATCCGCGTGGTTCTTCGCCGCACCACGTTGTTGAGCCATTCCTGCCACCACTGGTTGCGCCGATACAGCCACACCGCGTAAAGCCCCCCCGGCCGGACCATCCGCGCCACCGCCTCGAAGACGTCGCGCGTCCGCACGTCGTGATGCATCACGCCGATCGAGAACACGAAATCGAACGATTCCGGCTCAAACGGGAGGTGCTTGAGGTCTGCCTGAACAAAGCGGACGGAGGGCAAATGCGCACACAGGGAGGCCGCCTTATCCACCGCTGTGGAGTGATCCGCGCCAAAAACTTCAGCCCCTGCTTCCCCCGCGACCTTGCTGTACCTCCCCCCTCCGCAGCCGGCGTCCAGCACACGCAGCCCGCGCAGTGCGTCCAGGTTCATGCCCGTTTTCGCCTGAAACGTCGCTCGATCCTCAGCGGGATGCGCCACCTCGTATTTGTTCCATTGCGTCCCAAAACTGGCCAGGTGCGCCTGAGAGACGAAGCGCGGAATCTCCTGCACGACCGGCCAGGTGAGGCCACACGGGCACTGAAGAATCTCCGCCGATTCTGCATGCGACAGCGCATGACCCGACTGCGGACAACGGTAGGGCGCGGCCACAAGATCGGTGGTCATCGGAGACGCCTCAGGCATGGCCCTCCAACTTGGATCGTCATTTCAGGGCAGGACACGCGACACCGCACAAGGAACAGGAGGGCGCGGAGATCGCAGAGATGGAGGCGGCCTTGGGCCGCATGGAATCGGCATCAAGCAACTCCGGGCTCAAGACAATTTCCGCTCGCGGATCCAGTCAGTGTGAAAGGCCCCGGGCTGATCGATCCGCTGGTACGTATGCGCGCCGAAGTAATCTCGTTGCGCCTGCAGCAGATTCGCGGGAAGTCGTTCGCGCCGGTAGCCGTCGAAATAGGTCAACGCGGCGGCGAATCCCGGAACCGGCAGTCCCAGTTCGACCGCCGTCGCCACGACGTGCCGCCAGGCCGGTTCTGCCCCGCGGATCGCCTGGGCGAAGAAGTCGTCCAGCAGCAGGTTTTCCAGCTTGGGCTGTTTGTCGAACGCCCGCTTGATGTCTTCGAGAAACCGGGCGCGGATGATGCATCCCCCGCGCCACAGCAGGGAGATGTTGCCATAATTGAGTTCCCATTTCAGTTCGCGCGCTGCCGCTTCCAACTGCACGAATCCCTGGGCGTAGCTGCAAATCTTCGAGGCATACAGCGCCTGCCGCACCGCCTCAATGAATTTTTGCCGGTCTCCCGTGTAGGTCCGATGAACCGGCGGATAGACCTGCGATGCCCGGACCCGCGCGTCTTTTTGCGCGGACAGGCATCGGGCGAAGACCGCTTCCGTGATCAGCGTCGTCGCAACTCCCAGATCCAGCGCGTGCTGGCTCATCCACTTTCCCGTCCCCTTCTGCTGCGCGGTGTCGAGAATCTTGTCGACCAATTCCCCCGGCCCGAGGGGATCGGGGACCGTGAAAATATCTCGTGTGATTTCGATCAGGTAACTCTGCAATTCCCCATCGTTCCACTGGTGGAAGACCTGAAACAATTCCTGATTCGAAAGCCCCAGGGCATTTTTCAGGATGAAATACGCCTCGCAGATGAGCTGCATGTCGCCATATTCAATCCCGTTGTGCACCATTTTGACGTAATGCCCGGCCCCCGTCGGACCGACCCATTCACAGCACGGAATGTCGTTGTTCGGGCCGACTTTGGCGCTGATCTTCTGCAGGATTTCCCGGACATGCGGCCAGGCGGCGGCTGATCCCCCGGGCATGATACTCGGCCCCTTCAGCGCCCCCTCTTCTCCCCCCGAGACGCCGGTCCCAACAAACAACAATCCCGCCTGTTCGACCTCGGCCGTGCGGCGGTTCGTGTCGGGAAAGTACGTGTTCCCGCCGTCGATCAGGATGTCTCCCGGCGACAAGAGCGGAACCAGCTCGCGGATCAAATCGTCCACCGCCGGGCCGGCCTTGACCATCATCATGATCTTGCGCGGTGATTTGAGCGTTGCCACCAGTTCCGCCAGCGAGTGACAACCGGTCAATTTCTTTCCCGGATGGCGTCCAATGAACTCATCCACCTTGCTGACCGTGCGGTTGAACACCGCCACCTGATATCCCCGGCTCTCCATATTGAGAACCAGGTTTTCTCCCATCACCGCCAGCCCGACCAGGGCAATATCACACGCAGGCATGTTGATCGATCGCAGTTTGATTGTTGAACGGAATTTGAACGACTCGCCGACGGACAGATTTTGAACCGATCGCGCGGGCGGGACAGCCAGCCCGTCAGTTGACGAACGGGTGGGCTGCAAGGGAGCGATTGTGATGAAACCGGCTCTGGGATTCCAGTCCAGGGAAGCGATCATTCCGCGAACTGCGACTCACGGCACGGGACGCAGTGCGGGGCATGCGCGCTCACTCCGGTTCGCACAGCTCAACTTTGTCTCCCACGCGAAGCGTCCCTCCCCGTTCCGAGACCGGGCGGGTGTTGACTGCCAGCCGATAGAAATGGTCGAACCGCGAGCGGGTCGCCCAATAGGGGAGTGTTTCGTATCGCTTTTCCTCGAAAATGCGGCCAAACTCGGGAAATCGCACTCCGGATCGGGGATCACGGGTCGGCACGACGCACCGCGCGCAGGGATTCGTTCCCGCCAGTTCCACGTCGCCGATGCGAAACCGAATCGCCTCTCCTTCCTCGCGGTAGAGACGCTCCTCCCAGAACGGCTCGTCGGCTTCAATCTCCAGATTGGCACGAAACCGCAGCCGCATCTCGTCCACCGTCAGATGGGGATACCACCCGGCCACTTCCGTGAGCGTCGCGGAACCGATGATCGTTGGGCCAGGGGCAGCGGTATCATCCGGAAACCCGGCGGCGGAATTCTCGCGCACCTGAATGGGCATGCCGAAGTGTTCCCCCAGCCATTCCTCAAGGGGGGCGCGATCGTCGCTGAGGTGAAACGTCCGCGACTTGGTTCCGCGCCGTAGCGTCACTTTGAGGTTGTCCAAGTCGAACTTGGCTCGAAGGCCATGAATCGCAGGATACCCCTTGGCATGGACAACCCCCCCCGCGGCGTCGAACAGCGCAAATCGGCGATCGTGCTCCAGAGCCCCCGAGGAAAGGATTGCCGCCGACTCCACTTCCACCGGGTCCAGCGACTTGACGGGGTAGATCAGGATGCGACTCAGACGGGGCATGGAAAATAACTCCACAAAGGTTCGTAACGGTCTCAGGGCGGCGTTGTTGGTGACCAACTGCGAAAAGTCACCCTATCGATTGATTGCCCCCAGTCCGATTGTAACCGCCAACCGAATATGCATAACCACATAGGGACCGACGGTTTGGCTTAAGCTTTACCGTCGGGGCATCGATTCATGGCCCGTACTGTCCCCCGGCGGTCGCGATCCCAGCGGAATTGCCGAGGACGTAGGTGTCGCTGCCGGAGGTTTGGATCATGCTGTAATTGCTTCAGTGTCGCCTCAGACGGTTTCCCGCCCTATGTCCGAAGCCAACGATCGCAATCCCGCCATCCATCCCGGTGTGCAACCGCTTTGTAGTCTCGCCGCAGGGTTTGACTTCTTTGTGCTGGGTGGCCAATGCCGTCGAAAAGACCTTGAGCCAGCCGGTGAGGTCCATGTCGCGCTGGCGGACTGGATTGTCCGCTTGCGATCTCGCCGGGCTCATCGTGAGACCAGTTCCGCGATCGGCTTGCCGTCGTCGAGCAGATATTGCGGGCGGCCATTGAAGTCGGGCGCCTTCTGATCGGGGTCGATCCCCAGCAGGTGATAGATCGTTCCCAGGACGTTTTTGGGTCCGAGCGGCCGGCTGATCGGCCGCTCCCCTTTCGCATCGGTCTGGCCGATGACCTGACCCGTCGGCAGGCCGCCTCCGGAGAACAATGCGAAACTTGTCTCAGGCCAATGATCCCGGCCATTCTGTGAGATCTTCGGCGTCCGGCCGAATTCGCCCCAGACCACGACGGCGACTTCCTGGTCCATCCCGCGGTCGTACAGGTCGGAAATGAGCATGGCAATCGAGCGGTCCATCAAGGGGAGCATCGTCTTCATGCCCGACCAGATCGTGCTTCCCGCGCCGCTCACAACGTTTCCATGATGGTCCCACAACCCCATTCGCAGCGTGATCACCGGAACGCCCGCTTCGGCCAGTCGCAAGGCGAGCAGAAACTTCTGGCTGTCCCAAACCGAGTTCGCCTCCTGGCCGACATAGATGAACTTGTCATCGGTTTTGCCATACCGCTCACGCCGTTTTGGGTCTTCCCGCGAGAGGTCAAAGGCATTGCGAGCCCTGCCCGACGAGACCAGGTCCAGCGCCTGGTCGATGAACGGGTCGGTCGTCAGCGTGTCCCGTGTGGCATCCAGGCGCCTGCGGTACTCGTCGAACGTCTCCAGCAGCGCCCGGCGGTCGTCGAACCGGTTTCGATTGATCCCATAGGCCATCGTCAGGTTGTGGACAAAATCGTTACCGGCGATGTTCAATGGTCGATGCGCCATCCCCAGATATTGCGGGCTTTCATAGCTGACCACTCGTTCGGCGTATTCCAGGCTCACATATGCCGGCATACGGCCATCCGTCCCGCGGAACTTGCTGATCACCGAGCCGAACGACGGCCGCTTCTCGGATTTCGGATAGCCGGTGAAGACCTCCTCCAGCTCGTGCTGCATCGGCTCAACGAACTGAACCGTGCGGACCAGCGCCAGTTTGTCGGCAATCCGAGTCTGGAGCGGCATGTGCTCGCAAAGGTCGAACCCGGCGACATTCGTCGGAATGGGACGGAATTCTCCGCGGTAATCGAGAGGCGCCTGGGGCTTCAGATCGTACGTTTCCAGGTGGCTCGGCCCCCCCGGCAGGCAAATGAAAATCACCGAACGGACCGATCGACGCGACGTACTGGCCGCTTGAAGCTGGAGCACATCCCCCAGCCCCAGTCCGCCCAGTCCGCCAATGCTCAGCCCCCCCAGACGCAACATGTCCCGCCGAGTGAACAAACTCGGCGAATGCTGAGGCGATTGGCAATTGACGAACATGTGCGGCCTGTGCGTGTCCGGGGTCAATGACTTCTGTGGGCTTCGATTCTACCACCCTGGGCAAATTCATGGCAATGTCGTCACAGCAGTTGCTCGCGCTGCTGGAAAACGAGGTTGAAGCGAAAGGTCGCTGACAGTCGCAGCAATTCCGCAAGTAAGGCCCGATTGAGCGATGCACAGACATCTGCGCCCGTTTGCCCTCAATCCCGAGCTTCCTCCGGAAACTTTGGTGCGACATTCCACACCGTCACCGTCTTGTCCTCACTTCCGCTGACGATCCGCTTCCCGTCTCCGCTGAACGCCACGCTGGTGACTTTGTCAGCATGTCTCTGGAGCGAAAGCGGCACTTGGTCCTCGCCCCTCTCCGCGTCCCACAATTTCACCGCCTTGTCCTCACTTCCGCTGACGATCCGCTTTCCGTCGGGGTTGAACGCCACGCTGGTGACTGGGCCTCTGTGTCCCCGGAGCGTAAGCGGTACTTGGTCCTCGCCGCGCTCTGCGTCCCATACCTTCACCGTCCGGTCCTGACTGCCGCTGACGATCTGCCTCCCGTCGGGGCTGAGCGCCACGCTGGTGACTGGGCCGTCGTGTCCTCGGAGCGTGAGCGGCACTTGGTCCTCACCGCGGTCTGCGTCCCACACCTTGACCGTCTGGTCCTCACTGCCGCTGACGATCCGCCTCCCGTCCGGGCTGAGCGCTACGCTGGTGACCCCGTCAGTGTGCCCCAGGAGTGTGAGCGTCGCCTGGCCGCTCGCCGCATCCCACACCATCACCGTCTGGTCTTCACTTCCGCTGACGATCCGCTTCCCGTCCGGGCTGAGCGCCACACTGGTGACTGAGCCTTTGTGTCCCTTCAGCGTGAGCGGTTCCTGGTTTTCATCGCTGGCGCCGTCCCAGATCTTCACCGTTTGGTCGTTACCGCCACTGGCCATCCAATTCCCATCCGCGCTCAATGCCACACTGGTAACGATTCCTGTGTGTGCCTGGAGCGTGTATGCCTCCTGGCCTCGCACCGCGTCCCACACCTTCACCGTCTGGTTCTCACTGCCGCTGACGATCGACTCCCCATCCGTGCTGAACGCCACACTGGTGACAGGGTGAGTGTGTCCGTTGAGCGTAACCGTCTCCTGGCGGCTCGACGCGTCCCAAACTCTTAGGGAATCATACCAACTACCGCTGACGATCATCGTCCCGTCCGGGCTAAACGCCACGCTGGTCACGGTGCTCGTATGCCCCTTCAGCGTAAGCGTCTCCTGGCCGTTCTCGGCGTCCCACACCTTCACCAACTGGTCCTCACTCCCGCTGACGATCCGTTTCCCGTCCGGGCTGAATGCTACGCAAGTGACTGGGTGGGTATGTCCCTTGAGAGTGAGCACCGCCTGGCCGCTCCCGGCGTCCCACACCTTCACCGTCTCGTCGTCACTGCCACTAGCGATCCGCTTCCCGTCCGCGCTGAACGCCACGCTGTTGACAGCCTTGGTGTGTCCATCGAGCGTAAGCGTCTGGTGGCCGCTCTCCGCGTCCCAGACAATCACCCAACGGTCCCAACTGCCGCTGGCGATCCGCTTTTCGTCGGGACTGAACGCCACGCTGGTGACTGGGCCATCGTGTCCCTGGAGCGTAAGCGGCACTTGGTCCTCGGCGCGCTCTGCGTCCCACACCTTCACCGTCTGGTCCTCACTGCCGCTGACGATCCGCCTCCCGTCCGGGCTGAGCGCCACGCTGGTGACTGGGCCATCGTGCCCCCGAAGCGTGAGCGGCACCTGGTCCTCGCCGCGCTCTGTGTCCCACACCTTCACCGTCTGGTCCTCACTGCCGCTGACGATCCGCCTCCCGTTGGGACTGAACGCCACGCTGGTGACTTCGTCGCCGTCTCCCTGGAGCGTGAGCGGCACTTCGCCGCTCAGAGGATCCCACACTTTCACCATCGGATCCTTTCCGCCGGTCACGATCCGCTTCCCGACACGGCTGAACGCCACACTGTTGACCGAGCGAATGTGTCCCTGGAACGTGTCCGGCATCTGGTTCTCGGCGCTCGCCACGTCCCACACCTTCACGGTTTTGTCCCAACTGCCACTGGCGATCCGCTGACTGCCTGGGCTGAACGCGACGCTCGTCACGTAGCTTGTGTGTCCCTGGAGCGTGAGCGGCACCTGGTTCTCGTCGCGCTCTGCGTCCCACACCTTCACCGTCTGGTCATCACTGCCGCTGACGATCCGCTCTTCGTCCGGGCTGAACGCCACGCTGGTGACTGCGCCATCGTGTCCCCGAAGCGTAAGCGGCACCTGGTCCTCGCGGCTCTCGGCATCCCAGACCTTTACGCTCCAGTCCCCACTGCCGCTGACGATCCGCTTCCCGTTCGGGCTGAACGCCACGCTGGTGACCCTGTTAGTGTGCCCCTGGAGCGTGAGAGTCGCCTGGCCGCTCTCCGCGTCCCACACCTTCACCGTCTGATCCTCACTCCCGCTGACGATCCGCTTCCCGTCCGGGCTGAACGCCACGCTGGTGATTGGGCCATCGTGTCCCTGGAACGTGAGCGGCACTTGGGCTTCGTCGCCCTCGGCGTCCCACACCTTCACCGACTTGTCATGGCTCCCGCTGACAATCCGCTTCGCGCCCGGGCTGAACGCGACGCTGGTGACTTCGTCGCTGTGTCCCTGGAGTGTGAGCGGTTTCTGGTCCTCGCCGCTCTCGGCGTCCCAGACTTTGACCGTCTGGTCCTGACTGCCGCTGACGATCCACTTCCCGTCCGGGCTAAACGCCACGTTGGTGACAAACCTGGTGTGTCCCTTGAGGGTGCGCGTCTCCTGGCCGCTCTCCCCGTCCCAGACCTTCACCGTCTTGTCCCAACTGCCGCTGACGATTCGCTTCCCGTCGGGGCTGAACGCCACGCTGGTAACAGCATAGTCGTGCCCGCGCAGCGTCTGCTGGTGCTGGTTGAAGAGCGTGAACAGATAGTCATGCTCCCAACCGCGCAGATTCCCTGGGGCGGCATTGAGATAGTCCCATGCCAGGCCCGCGTTCCCCGCATCCCATGCGCGCTGCGCTGAAGATGTCGTGCTGGCGTAGACGAGTCGTTCCGCGCGGTCGCGTTGGTTCGCAGCCACATGCCACAAAGCGACTGCCTCTTTCCTTGACGTCTCTGCATTCGTCGCTTCCGCGCGCGCTGTCTCCTGCGCCTCCCTTGCGCTGTTCGCGGCCTGGAGAGCCTCCATCGCGTTCCCTTCGGCATCCGCGCTTGCTTTCTTGGCGATCTCCTCTTGTCGAGCCGCTTCGAACGAGGCCCTCGCGGCAAAGATCAAACCGACGACCGCCAGCGCGGCCACGATCGCGATCACCACGGACCGGCGCTTCATCTTCTGGCCAAACTCTTCCGCCGCCGCAATCCTGGCCTGCTGCTCCGCCTGTCTGGCACGGTCCTCTTCAGCAGCCTGTTCGAGGCTCCGTGTCAAGAAGTCTTTCGTCCGAACGGACGAACCCGCCACGCAAGCATCGCACCAGGCGGGAGCGGGCCGAAACTCTCTCCACCATTGATCAAGGAAATCCAATTCCGGGTTTCTGAGCAGCCCCGCTGTCTTTTCGTTTTCCGCGGCTTCGGCCAGCCGCCGGTAACGGCGACGGGACTGCTCCTCGATCTCCAGCCACGACTGGGCCGACCCATGCTCCCCCGGCTGTTCGCTCTGACCGCCGAAGCGCTGCCACTGCCGAATCAAGGCTTCGTGGCTGATATCCAGCACGCTCTCGGCCGTCAGCGCCACGCCGACCGGCGGGACCAGGAAGCTGCGATCGCTGCGGCGAAAGACCTCCACCACATCGATCACGTCGGGGACGGCGCAGCCCGCTACGGCGGCCACTTGCTGAACCTTCATCGGACGCCGCACGTGCTGCCCGCTCGGCGCCCGCTCGGCCAGACAGCGGAACAGCATTTGCGCGATCAACTGCCGGTGCGACGGCTGGTGATCCGGGCCGCGATCGGCACTCGCGGCCGAATCGTCCAGCAGATCGAAATAGGCTTCGTCGGCATGCTGCGAGAGTGCGTTTTGCGTCGAGCCGACGAAACCAGACTGTCTCGCGGGAGCGGCGCTGCCAATCCGGGAATCTGGCGGGGGGGTGCGATCCTTGAGGCCTCCCACGTCGCGGTAATCCTTCAGGCGTAAGACCCGCTCTGTTCGCCCCGCGCCGCGCCGGTTCGTGTCGCCGAAGAGTCGATTCCAGATCCGCGCCAATGCGTGCTGCACCAGCGGCAATTGGTCGGAGTTGGCGCCGGCGTCGTTCACGATCTGCGTGACCAGCGCGCGTTCGACCTGGCAGTCGAAGACCGAGGCGGGGCCCTGGATCGCCTCGGCAAGCTGGTCGCGCGTCATGCGCGGGCACAGATACTGTGCGTCGTTGAGCGCTTCCGGCAAGCCGGGGAACACGGCGCACTGCCCGAGGAAATCCGTCCGCATCGTCAGCACGACGTAAATCGGGACCGACCGGTCGCGACTGGTCTCCAGCAGCAGATTGACGAAGGCCAGCGCCTCGTTGGGATCCTGCTGCTGAAAGCGAAAGACTTCTTCGAACTGATCGGCCAGCACGAGCAGATTCGTGTACGGCGGCAGCTTGGCCTGCCGGATCAGATTGACGAGCGACACGTCGCTCCGCCGCAGCGCCGCCGTCAGGAGCGCGATCCCTTCGGGCGTGTCGGACCACCGCGTTCCGAGCGTTCCGGATTGGATCAGGGCTTTGGCCAGATTGGTCAGCGGCGCATCGCCGGGTTTCATGTCGGCGACAAACCAGGTCGAGCCCAGTTCTCCCATCAGGCCGCTCTCCAGCGCCGGCAGCATGCCCGCACGGACGAGCGACGATTTGCCACATCCCGACGATCCGACAATCCCCAGGAACTGGTGCGACTTCAACCGCGCCAGGACGTCGTCAATTTGCGCGTCCCGACCGAAGAAGATGACCGACTCGTCTCGTAGAAACGGGCGGAGGCCGGGATAGGGGGCCGCGACGTCCAGCGACAGGGAGATGCTCATGCTCCCTCTCCCGTTCGCAAGGCGGCCACCCAGCCCGCGAGTTGGTCGCGATGGGCGCCCACGGTCAGGTCAATCCATTCCAGATCCTTGGCATTGATCCCCGGATTCGGTTTTCCGGGAGGATCCCCTTTGCAGATGGCCAGGGCCTTGAGCGGTCGCGGAGGGGTCTGCATTTTGCGCATCGAAAGCCTCCGCGGCAACGTGCGAAACTGCGAGCGGACCCAGTCGGGCGTGATCTGTCCATAGAACAGGATCAAACCGTCACACTCCGCCAGGTTGGCTTCGAGGTCTTCGCGAATCTTCTCCGGCGGCCCGTCGATCAACGGCGTGGCCGTGTAACAGTTGAGTTCCGACAACAAATTCGACAATTCTTCAGCCTGGCTCTGGTCCTCGACGCCCGCCTGGATGAAGACCAAGGGGGGCGGTTCGTCACCGCAGAAGGCGGGGCGCTCGATGATCTTCGGCGGTGGAGGGGGGACGGCGATCCGTTTGACTTCGCTTTGGAATTCAGCGATTGGACCACAGAACTCGGCGGCCGACGCCAGTTCTTTCAAACGCTCATCCGCGATGGTTTCGGCCCCCCCCTTTCGCCAGGCGACGATCCGCTTGCCTGCCGCCTGGGCTCGTTCAAACTGGGCAATAACCAGCTTTTGGTCGCTGCCCACGATTTTCCGGCCCGGCAGCGCTCCCAGAACTTGTATGAACAGCGTCGCCTCCTTCAGCCCTTCATCGACGGCGGCCTGCCACTGGTCCCAGCGACTGGGGAGCGGGGCGTCGATCGCAGGCAGGACGTGAAAATGATCCGACAGAAAGCGCACGACTTCCTCACGTTCTTCGGCGACGTCGTCGGCAGATTCGGCGACGAACAGCGTCACGCCGGCGTGGGCCTTGACCGCCGGCGCAACCTGAGTCGCGCCGGGCAGTTTGCTGACTCGTTCGTGGAGAGCCCTCGCCAGTTGATCGACTTGCCCAAAGAACTCCTTGTGCTCCTTCTTCTCGGGATCGGGAATGGGAAAGCCGAGCGGCTCACGGTCTATGACGTCGGTCGTGTTGGGAGGCTGAACATAAAACAAACGCCCGCGCTTATCGCAAAATTCCTGCGGCCGGTCCTTCTGATCCAGGTTGCCGATGTCAATCAGGAACAGGCGCCGGTCGGCCTCGGGTTGCCCGGCCACTGCCGCCAGAAAGGCTTCTCGCTCCTGCCGGCACCACTGCGACTTCGCATAACCCTGGGAAAGAATAACGACCATGCAGGCCGACTTTTGAACCTTGGTACGAATCTGCTCCGTCAGGGACGCTTCTTCGTCGATATTCGATCGATCGAACCAGATGCGATCAGGATTGCGCTGGCCAAACGCCGCCGACAGGCTCTCGTCCAGGTATTTCACGAACGCCGACACCCAGCCATTCTTTGCCGGCCGGTCATCGACCGTCGCATAGCTGATGAAGACGTCGTGGTCATGGCGTGCTGCGGCAGACATTCGGTGGCCTTAGAAATGAATGCAATTATTGTGAAACGAAAAACTCCTTGGACCGAACTTAGCCTTGCGGCCACGCGGCGCGTGCTGTGTACGATCGAACGCTCAATCCAGGGTTTCAGTCCCCTGAGGATAAACGAGGAGGCGAAAAAATGCGATATTCAGCCGACTCGCCACCGCGAGCGCACGGACAGCCGTTGCATTTGGCGGAGTGGCCGCGAGGCGGTCGCCGACCGCACTTTTCGCGGACTGTTCCTGGTCATGGAATGGGTCCGCAAAAGACAACTGGCACTGCCACATGACCCAGGGAGCGTCAGGAAGACGCTGGCCGAGAGCAGGAGGCGACTCCGACGGGACTTGAACCCGCGACCATCAAGGAGAAGGGACTGACATTGAGTCAGTCCCTTCGACGCGATAGCGAAATGTGGCTCCGCGAGGCGCCTCCCACGGGACTTGAACCCGCGACCATCAAGGAGCATGACCTGACAGGGCGTCAGGTCATGCGACGCGATAGCGAACTGGCGGTCACAAGAGGCGACTCCGACGGGACTTGAACCCGCGACCTCCGGCGTGACAGGCCGGCGCTCTAAACCGACTGAGCTACGGAGCCGAGAAGGACAGATTGTAGCGTTTGGCGGTGGACCGTCAATGATCGGCGCTTAGGTTTCCCTTGACTGGGCCAAACCCGGCGGCATACGCTCGGAAATCCGCTTCAATCCGCAGCCTGGCGTCAATTCAAGGAGTCCCGATTGCCCAATCCGTCCCGCATCGCCCTGATCACCGGCATCACCGGACAGGATGGGTCGTATTTGTCCGAAAAGCTGCTCGCCTCAAGTTACGAGGTGCATGGCTTGGCCCCCACCGGGGCCTACGGGCTGCCGGTGGAACCGCGGGTCCATCTCCACCATGCCGACCTGGCGGAAGGCTCCAATCTGCGGGAGATCATCGATGCCGTGGCCCCCGATGAAGTCTATCATCTCGGCGCGCAAAGCCACGTCAAAATGTCCTTTGAACTGCCGGTGTACACCGCCGAAGTCACCGGGCTGGGAACGCTGCGGATGCTCGAAGCGATTCGCCACCATCAGGAACACTCGGGACGGCAGGTTCGCTTTTACCAGGCCTCCTCCAGCGAGATGTTTGGCCAGGCGCACGAGACCCCGCAATCCGAACGGACCCCCTTTCATCCCCGCAGCCCCTACGCCTGCGCCAAGGTGTATGCCTACTGGCAGACGATCAATTACCGCGAAGCCTACGGGCTGTTTGCCTGCAACGGGATTTTGTTCAACCATGAATCGCCGCGGCGCGGCGAGATGTTTGTCACGCGCAAGATCACCCGCGCCGCCACCCGGATCAAACTGGGTTTGCAACAGGAACTGCGGCTGGGAAATCTGGAAGCGCGCCGCGATTGGGGGTTCGCCGGAGATTACGTCGACGCCATGTGGCGCATGCTCCAGCAGTCGCAGCCCGACGACTATGTCATCGCCACGGGGGAAACCCATTCCGTGCGGGAATTCGTCGAAGAGGTCTTCGGCTGCCTGGACCTGGATTGGACGCGGTACGTCGTGATCGATCCGCAGTTCCAGCGGCCGAGCGAGGTCGACGTGCTGTGCGGAGACGCTGGTAAGGCGCGGGAGCGGCTGCAATGGAGCCCGCAGGTCGGTTTTCGCGACCTGGCGCGGATGATGGTCGCCGCCGACCTGCGGTTGGCCGAGCAGGAGAAGCGATCGTCGGATTGTTGAGTGAATGGCGGGAGTGCGAGACGCCAGGCATCGGCGGGCTGTCGACGCGTGCCGGAGCCGCGGAACTCTGCTGAGTGGCGACCCTGCAATATCTTCTGGATATCTTTTGGCGCACGCATGGGAAAATGCGGGCCGCCATAGAAGCCCAGCGTTTTGAATCGCGACAAGACTGGGCACAGATCGTAACTCCAGTCCAGAGAATGGCTTGCGTTCGGCGGGATTTTGGTAACAATAGAATGTGCGGATTCTGTACAATCGTCTCAGCCGAAGATTGACGATTGTCATGCTGCAAGAACCGGAGGACGACAATGGCTGTGTATGCGATATGGAATAACAAGGGCGGTGTCGGGAAGAGCTACTTGACATTCCAGGTCAGTTGTGAGTATGCGCGAACGCACCCGAATGAGAAGGTGCTCGTCGTCGACCTGTGTCCGCAAGCCGATTCTTCAAGTATGCTGCTCGGTGGAATGGAGAACGGGGAAAATCAACTTGAGAAAATCAGTGCGGCTGAGCCACGAAGAACCGTCGCCGGGTATATTCGCGAGCGTGTGACGAGCCCGTATCAAGACCCACATGTCGGTGGTAGCTACATCCATCAGGTTCACGCGGCGAATGTCAACATTCCGTCGAATCTCTATTTGGTAGTCGGAGATTATGAGCTTGAGTTGCTGGCACCAAGAGTTCGAGGAGCAACCGTGCCCGGCCCCGATGATGCCTGGGCAAGGATTCACCGTTGGATCGTGGATTTGATCAACGACGTGAAGCAAAGCTGGAATATGGATCGAATCACCGTATTCATCGACTGCAATCCGAGCTTTGGGATCTATACCGAACTCGCACTGTCTGCCGCAGAGCGGCTGATCATCCCGTTCTCGGCTGACGGTTCTTCGAAAAGAGCCGTTCGAACACTGCTGGCGCTGCTTTACGGCACTACGAGGCTGCTCGGTGAAGAACGCTCGGAATTTGTGCGGAATTCAGAGCGGTTCAGTCTTAGGATTCCAGAGATCTACTGCTACGTGGGAAATCGACTGACGCAGTACCGGACCTCGGCCAAAGCGTTCCGAACGGTCGTTGGAGCGATCGGGAATGAAATATGGTCCATCTGGCAGACCAATCCTGGCTGCTTTCATATTCATCCAAGTGGCGCGTCTGCTCCAACAAGTCGGCAAGCGTTTGCGAAAATGTTCCAATTCGAGGTCGTTGATGCGAATAGCGCTTCCGTCGTATCGAGTGCATTGGGAATTCCGATTGTGAATTTGGCGGCTGGCCAGCACCTTTTAGGTGGACGCAGGATTACCGTGAACCAGTCGCAATTGGACAACCAGCAGCCAAACATTTCATCGCTGGTCAAAATGATTGAATGATTCGTCAATTGCTGGCTTTGCGGCTGAAATCACACCGAGCGTCTCCCTCATGGCCCATGTGACCGTTTTCTGCTTTCTGGCCAGCTATTTGGTGGCGTTTGTGCTGGAGCTGTCGCGTCTGCTGGGGCGCAGCCGGATCAGCCGTGTGATCATGGTCGGCTTTGGCCTGGGGGGCTTTGTGGCCCATACCTGGTATCTCATGAATCGCCATGCCGAGACGCAGTTACCTCCGCTGTTGGCGTCGGCCCACGATTGGGTTCTGGTGCTAGCGTGGGTACTGGCGCTGTTTTACCTGTTTCTGACGCTGATCCAGGCATTTTCGCGCCAGGATTTGGCGGTGGGGGTCTTCGTCCTGCCGGTGGTGCTGATACTCGTGTTGAGTACCTACGTTCTCAGTCAGGAACCGAACACCGAATCAGCCGCCGCGCTGTCCCGCCGGGGCTGGGGCATGTTGCACGCCTCGGCGCTGGTGTTTGGCATGACCTCGGGAGCGGCCGGGCTGGTTTCGGGGATCATGTACCTGCTGCAGCACCACCGCCTGAAGGCGCGTCACGCCCCCCCGACCGGCTTGCGGATGCCGAATCTGGTCCGCCTGGCGCAGATCAATCGCTGGTCGATGATCGTCACGTACTTTTTCCTGACGCTGGGATTCGCCAGCGGCGTCTATCTGGCGCTTCCCGCGGCCGGTGGACAATCGACCGTCGGGTTTAGCGATCCAGTGGTAATCGGCAGCGGCCTCGTCTGGTTGCTGTTCGGCGGGATGTTCGGCCTCCTGATGACCCACCGGTCTCCCAGCGGGAGGCAGGTGGCGTGGATGACGATTGCCGGTAGCGGCTTTCTGCTGGTGACTCTGTTGGGTTTGCAGGTCGTGACCGGCAGCATGCACGGCGCCGCGAGCGCGGCATCTGCTCATGCGCGTGCGACGGAGGGTCGGCGATGAACCTCCAGGTCGTCTATTGCAACCACCACTCGGCTGATCTCGCGCTGCGCGAGCGGCTGGCATTCGCGCCGGCGCAGTTGCCCCAAGCCTATGCGGCGCTCCGCAACGCCTTTCCGCAAGCGGAATGGGTCGTGTTGTCGACCTGCAATCGCGTGGAACTGTATACAGCGCAGGAGAATCCGGTACACATCCCGTCCCATCAGGAGGTAGCGCAGTTTTTCGCCGATTTTCACCGCGTCCCGTTGACCGAGTTCTTTGATGAACTGCTGGAGCGGACCGGTCCCGACGTGGTG
Organism: Planctomycetales bacterium; assembly: GCA_046152955.1. Lineage (GTDB taxonomy): Bacteria > Planctomycetota > Planctomycetia > Planctomycetales > Planctomycetaceae > SIAF01. Next base: position 24,561 of record JBJXGA010000293.1, read on the forward strand.
CGGCATCTGTTTCAGGTCGCCTCGGGGATCGACAGTATGGTGCTGGGGGAACCGCAAATTGTGGCGCAAGTCAAGGAGGCCTATTCCCAGGCTCAGGCGCATGCCGCGAGCGGTCCCCTAACGAACGAACTGTTCCAGCGAGCCCTGAACGTGGCCAAACGGGTCCGGAACGAAACGGCCCTGGCCGAAGGACGGGTGTCGATCGCCAGCGTTGCCGTGGGGGACTTTGGACGCAATATCTTCGACCGCTTCGACGACAAGACCGTGCTGGTGATCGGCGCCGGCGAGATGGCGGCCGAAACGCTGCGGTATCTGAAAGACGCCGGCGCCAGCGAAATCCTCATCACGAACCGGACGCTGGAGCGGGCCAACGCCCTGGCGTCGGAGTGGGGGGGGACAGTCCGCCCGTTCGATCAGCTCGACGTCTGGCTGGCGCAGGCCGACGTCATCGTCAGCACGACCGGGGCCGATCCCTGCCTGGTGAACGTCGAGCGCTTTCAACGCATCCGCCTGCGTACGGGAATCAAGCCGGTCTTCATTCTGGATTTGGGTGTGCCGCGCGATTTCGCTCCGGCGATTGCCGACTTGGACGATAACGTGTTCCTGTATTGCATCGATGACCTGGAAGCGATCTGCGAGAGCAATCGCCAGTCGCGGTCGCGGGAGGTCGAAAAAGCGCTGGCCATCGTGGAGCAGGAAACCGACAAGTTCATGGCGGGTTTATACCACCGAGCCACCGGTCCGATCGTGAAACGGCTCCGCGAGCAGTGGAAATCGGTCGTCGAACAAGAGTCTGATCGGCTGTTCACACGGCTGCCGCATTTGGAACGGGACCGCGCCGAAATCGAGCGGACCATTGAACAACTGGTCAATAAACTGCTACACCCTCCGTTGGAGGCGCTGCGCGACGAGGCGCGGGAAGGAACGCCACACGGTCTGATGGACGCTCTCAAGCGGCTGTTCCGCCTGCACGACTGAAATTTCTATGCCTCTAGCCCACGGTGTGCCATCACGGCTTGCCCCCCTGATCAAACGCCGCGAAATCGCCATTGCCCTGCTCTCCGTTGTGGGAATCGGCCTGCATCTCGCGCTGCGTTACGGACTGCGATCTTCCAACCCCTCAGAGGAGGGGATTCCGTGGCGTCTGGTTCCCTTGTGGGGCGTGTTGTTGCTGGGGGGGCTCCCCCTGGTGGTGGAATTGGTCGCCAGGGCGTGGCGGCGCGAGTGGGGATCTGACCTGCTGGCGGGGCTGTCGATTGTCACGGCCGTGTTCCTCGAGGAATACCTGGCCGGCGCTCTGGTGGTACTGATGCTCTCGGGAGGTCAGGCGCTGGAGTCGTATGCGGTGCGGAGCGCCTCGGCCGTTCTCGACGCGCTGGCGCGGCGAATGCCCAGCGTGGCGCACCGCCGCATCGACGGCCGAGTGGCCGACGTCCCGCTGGAAGAGGTTGCGGTCGGCGATATCCTGTTGGTCTATCCGCACGAGAACTGTCCGGTCGACGGGACGGTCGTGGATGGGCATGGGGTAATGGACGAGTCGTATCTGACGGGTGAACCGTACCGCATTTCCAAAGCTCCCGGCACGCAGGTTTTGTCCGGCGCCATCAACGGCGAAAGCGCGCTGACGATTCGGGCCGATCGGCTGGCAGTCGATTCGCGTTATGCGCGGATCATGCAGGTGATGCGGGCGTCGGAGCAGCGGCGACCCCGCATGCGTCGGCTCGCCGACCAACTCGGCGCCGTCTACACCCCCCTGGCGGTGGCGATCGCCGCCGCGGCGTGGGCCGTCACGGGGGAACCCGCGCGATTTTTGGCGGTGCTGGTGGTGGCCACTCCCTGCCCGTTGCTGATCGCCATTCCGGTGGCCATCATCGGGGCCGTGTCGCTGGCGGCCCGCCGCGGAATCATCATCAAAGATCCGGCCGTGATGGAGAACATCGATGCCTGCCGCACCGCCATTTTTGACAAGACCGGCACGCTGACGTATGGCGATCCCAAACTCACCAGCATCCAGGCCGCCGACGGTGTCTCCGACCGGGAAGTCCTGCAATTGGTGGCCAGCATCGAGAGGTATTCCAAGCACCCGTTGTCGGCGGCGATCGTTGCTTTGGCGCACGATTGGCAGGTTCCGGTACAGGAGGCGCTGGAGGTGAGCGAGCGCCCCGGCGAGGGACTGACGGCGCTGGTGGGAGGAAAGCGCATCCAGGTCACCAGCCGCAGCAAATTGCTGCGGCAAGATCCTTCGCTTGCCGAGCGGCTCCCCCCTCAAGAGGCGGGGATGGAATGTGTGGCTCTGATCGACGGAGCGTATGCGGGCACCTTTCGATTTCGCGACGAGCCGCGCCGCGAGGGACGCCCCTTCGTCAGTCACCTGGGTTCCAAGCACCACTTCGAACGAGTGCTCCTGGTCTCCGGCGATCGCGAGTCCGAAGTCCGGTATCTGGCGGAGAAGGTCGGTATTCGCGAAGTGTATTTCAGCCAGAGTCCGGAACAAAAACTGGAACTGGTGCGGCGGGAGACGGCGGTGGCTCCCACGGTGTTCATGGGAGACGGCATCAACGATGCGCCGGCTCTCACCGCGGCCACGGTGGGACTGGCCTTTGGACAGAACAGCGAAATCACCGCCGAGGCGGCCGGCGCCGTGATCCTCGACAGCTCGCTGCAAAAGGTGGACGAGTTCATGCATATCAGTCGGCGCATGCGGCGCATCGCCTTGCAGAGCGCCGTGGGCGGGATGGCCCTGAGCGCCCTGGGGATGTTTCTGGCTGCCGCCGGTTGGTTGTCCCCGGTCGCCGGCGCCATCACGCAAGAGGTGATCGACGTCTTGGCGGTGGTCAATGCCCTGCGAGTCGCCTGGCCGCCACGCGATTTGACTGACTATGGCTGATTTCTCCGAAATCCGGTCAAGCACAGCCCCCGACTGAGCAGTAGCTCCGCCGAATTGTGACTTGCTGACCAGTCTATTATCCGTTGTCGCTCAGTCTAGGCGACAGGAATTCCGCATCGACCGGTGATGCGCGTGCGTAAAGCGTCCTGACTTGATGAGTTAGGGCGGTCCCTTCGTGTCGAGCAAATTCGCATTCGTGTTTTTGAGCGTTTTGGTGTTGACTTCTGA
>JBJXGA010000297.1:0-33003 GCA_046152955.1 Planctomycetales bacterium
TCCTCGCGGTTGGCAGTGAGACATTCGTGGCGGACGCTGCCAGCGTCCGCTTCCGACGCAAGCTGCGTCGGCCACGGTCCGCGAACGTCACATCCGTCGCCGCGAGCAGTATACAAGCAGGCTGTGATTCTCTGAGCGGGATGCGTAGTGAACGGGATGCGTTGAGAATACCGAAAAAATGACGACGATCAATCTCCTGGAACCATAAGAGTTGCGTATTTTCTCGCGTGGCGCGAATTGCCCCAGCAGTTCTTGCCCGGCACACCAAAGCCCAGGTCTTCGCTCCGGCGGGGGGGGCAACCGGATCGGTCAATCGACTGACAGAGCACCTGAGCGGCCGCCAGTCAGCCATCGCACTGCAGCGATCACACGTTCAGGCGGCTTGAGCCGACTAGTCGCACAGCGTCACAAAAGCAAACGCGTCAGGTACCCTGGTGCTACCACCGATGCGATCGTCAGGTTCAATGCCGGATTATTCCGGTCCTTCGATCGCACGCCATGCCTTGAATCCACCATCGATCGGTGCCGTTTTCGAAAACCCGTAATCCGCGAGCGCTGTCATGAGCCGAGGCGTCGGATCGGCACCAAACACTTCCAAGACGGACATTGGGGGGGTGTGGCTATACTCGCCATGGTGAAGTTCGATCGTTCCAATTATGCCCGCAACGATCTTGTCCGGTGGTATTGTTTCGTTCGCCGAAAAAGTGGTGGCGCCGTATTCCAAAGAATAGCCACCGTCGGCATCTCGCGGCAGGAGCCGGGCGCTGGCCATGTTGACCGGCGTGTCGATGATCCAAACGTGTACGCGGACCGCGAGCGCTAGCAGCCTGTCGCCAAACACGGGATCGAGGACCACGGCTACAACATGAGCCTTCTGTGTCGTCGCCATCGCGCCCACACCAATTCAGAGAAAAACCGTGTCAAGAGCCTTTGTTTCCCCGGCCAGCCGTCGGCTGGGGCGTCAGCCACCGCCGCGCCTCGCGCTCGATCTCGCCCTCCAGCGGGACGCGCCACGTCTGGCGAACCCGTCGGAGACCGGGAGCCGAGAGCATCGGGCCTCCCCAATAGTGCGGGCTGGGCTTTTTCGATAGGTTAATCGTCGCCAGCACCATCCGCAAATCATCAAGCTTCTCGTAAGACGAAATCGCCCCTTGGGGGGCGTAGCGCGTCTCCTCTGGTTGGCGTTCACCCGCCTGGTTGCCGCCCGAGTCCCACACGCCGGCCGGACAGTTGAGGCTACTGACGGCGATCGCCAGGCCATTATCGCTGGTTCGAGCGGGCATCAGCTCGCGGTAGTAGCCGAAAAGAAAAGGGACCAGATCCAAATATTTAATGACACACCTGTGGCGTGTCGACTCATGGCCAGCATGCCTCGCACGGCGCGCGTTGCTCCTGGTGGAATGGTATTCCACTTTCTCAGCCGTGGCTTGGGGGGCAGTAGGTCTTTGCCAAGTCCGAAGACTATGCGGCGTTCGAAGAATTCATTGCCTGAACGCTCCAAGAGCGTGCCATGTAATCTGTGAGGATTGCCAGATGCCGAACCACTGCGCCGATTGGCCGCTGGCGCTGCCCCGGCAACCGGTCAATCATGCCAATCGCCCCCAAACCGAAGCTGAACTGAACGCGATCAGGAGATACGTGGCCCGCGACCAGCCGCTGGGAACGGACCAGTGGATTGCACAGATGGCCCGGCGACTGGGCCTCGGCTCGACGCTGCGACCGCGGGGCCGCCACGGGATGTCGCCAGCCGACGGCCCCGCGCAGTAAATGGACCTGTCCCCTGGCATCACAGGAACGGCCACATCGACGGGTCGGCAAAGATCGCATCCAGGGCCGACGGATTCGTCTTTTGCCAGACCGGGCCGTCGCTAAAGGTAAGCTGCGCGGGCAGGACGCCGACGTTGATTGTTGGCGGATTGGCCACTCCCACCGGAACCACCTGTGCCTGGGTGGGACTGCTGAATTGTCCCACCGAGATCGCTCCCGTCTCGTTGATCATCAGCAACTGAATGCCCGATTGCACGACGTAGGTCGGCGTCGAGTTGGAAGTCCGCGTCCAATTCCCGCGGAGGTCGGAAACCAGCGCCCAGACCGGGCCGCCGTTGTTCCAGGTGAACACTTTTCCGGCGATCGTTCCCGACCGCAACGCCCCGGTGGTCTCCACGAACGTGGTCGGACTGGTCAAGCGACCCTGGGTGGTCTGCCCCAATTCATCGACCAGCGTCAGATTGCGTTCCAGTTGGATGATCCCCGTTTCCTTCCCGGCGGCAGTGATCGCCGGACCTGTGACTTTGGGCAATTTGGTCCAAACGATGTTGTTGGAGGCCCAGGTGAGCGTCGTTCCATTCCCGCCAATCGTTCCCTGCGCCGGCCCCCAATCGGTGGCAACCACTTGCGTCGGAGAGGTGAAACTCCCCGTGCTGGTTCCTCCCGAGCGATTCACAAACGTCAGGCCATTGGCGTTCTGCAGGATCCGCGTGTCCTGTCCCCCCACGTCCCACACCCCACCCAAGTCGGGATTGGGGCCGGTCACGGGGGTGTAGGTCCAGGAGGTGTTGTTGGACCACTTGATGACCTGTCCTTCAAGAGTGCCGACCAGGTTCCCCCAACCGGTGGCGATGATCTGGTTGGGAGTGATGAAGACCGCCGTGGCGGTCTGTCCCACCTTGTTCACCAGCACCAGGTTCGCCCCCGCCTGCTCGATCCGCAATGGATTTCCGGCGGCGTTGGACCAGGCCCCATCCACGTCCGGAATCAGGCTCCAGAATGTGTTGTTCGACCAGCGGATTTCGGTCCCATTGCGGCTGAGAGTGCCGGTCACTCCCCAGGCGGTGGCCACCACCTGCAAGTGATTGATGAAGCTGCCGGAGGACAGAGCGCCGGTTCCGCCGGTGAACGTGAAGTCGGTCCCCAGTTGCTTAACCCCCGCCACTTTGCCGGTGCCGGTGAAATAGCGTCCCCCCAACTGACGAATCACCTGCCACATGGCAGAACCGTCGATAAAGCTGATCGTTCCGGCCGCCGCATCAAACGTCGCCAGAACCGTGCTCGTGTTGGGAACCAACAGTTCGGTTCCGTTATTGGCGAGCGTCGCCACGAACGATTGCCCATTGGGGCGGATCAGCGTCAACTGGTTGCCATTCCGCAGCACGGATCCCTTCTGGTCGCCGATCCAATACTGCCCTTCCAACCCCGCCAGACGTTGGAACGCGGCGGCGGTGCCGGTGTAGGTGACCGCCTGCGCTCCGTTGGGATTGGCCTGCGTCTGGTTGTCGACGTCGGTGGCGACGCAATAGAACTCATAGGTCCGTCCCGCCTGGCCATTGAACGTTGCCGAGGTCGCGGTGGTGTTGGCCTGGAACGAGGTGAACGGCGCGCCGTTGTCGGAGACAAACACGTTGTACTTCGAGACCCCCGCGCTGCCGGCCCAGGTGACGGTGAAGCTGTTCGTGGCGGTGGCCGCCGCGAGCGGCAGCACCCGGCTGATGGGAGCGTCGTCGTCGGTGATCGTCGCCGTCACCTGCTGGACGCCGCTCTCCGTCCCATTGACGACGCTGGTGATGTCCACCACGATCGTTTCCCCCTGTTCGTCCAGGGAATCCTGCGTCGCGGTGAGTGTCACGGTGCCAGTCGTCTGGCCGGCGGGAATCACAATCTGGGCCCCGGAAGCGGCGTAGTCGGTGTTCTGGGTGGCGGTCCCGCTGAACGCCAAATTGATCGTCGTGGGGAGTCCGGAGACGGCAGAGAGCGTGGCGGTCACGGTCGATTGTCCGGCCGCTTCCAGTAGTGTCGCCGGATTGCGGCTGAGGGTCACCGTGGGAGCCGGATCGTCGTCGGTGATCGTCGCCGTCACTTGCTGCACACCGCTCTCGGCGCCGCTGGCGACTTCGGCGATGTCCACGATGATCGTCTCATTCCCCTCGAAAAGGGCGTCCTGAACGGCGGTGAGGGAGATCGTCCCGCTGAGTTGCCCGGCGGCAATCACGATTTGCGTGGCGGAGCGGGTGTAGTCGGTGACGTTCGTCGCCGTCCCGGAAAAGGCCAGCGTGACCGTCGTCGGCTGCGCGCGGACCTGAGACTGTGTGGCGGTGACTGTGGCAATCCCGCCATTCTCAGCGATGCTGGCCGGATTGACCGACAACGTCACGACGTTCTCCGTGAGCGTCGCCGTCACCTGCTGCACGCCGCTTTCCGTGGCGTTCGTCACGCTGGCGATATCGACGATGATCGTCTCATCCGCTTCGGCAGCGCCGTCGCTATTGGCAGTCAGCGTCAGAGTTGCCGAAAGCTGTCCGGCGGGAATGATGATTTGCGACGACGGGGCGGTGTAGTCGGTGTCTTTGGTCGCCGTCCCTGAAAACGCCAGAGCGACCGTGGTGTCCAGGCCGGAAACTGCGGAGAGGGTCGCCGTCAACACGGTCTGACCGCCGTTCTCTCCCAGCGTCAGGGGGCTGACCGCCAGCGTCACCGAAGGGGTCGACTCGTCGTTGAAGATCGTGGCGGTAACCTGCTGGACGCCGCTCTCGGTTCCATTGGTCACGCCCGTGATGTCAACAATCGCCGTTTCGTTCGCCTCGAACACGCTATCCTGAATCGCCGTCAACTTGGTCGTCGCGCTGAGTTGCCCGGCGGGAATGACGATCTGCGACGCCGAGGTGTAATCGACGTCCCGTGTAGCGGTTCCCGAATAGTCCAGGTCCACCGTGACATCCTGTCCGGAAATGGCGTTGAGAGTGGCGGTGAGAGTCGTTTGGCCGGCCGCCTCGGCAATCGTCGCCGGATTGATTCCCAGTGTCACAGTCGGAGCGGGGTCGTCGTCGGTGATCGACGTTTGCACCTGCTGCGTTCCATCCTCGGCGCCATTGGTCACATCCGAGATGTCGACGACGATGCTCTCCGAAGCCAGTTCATCCAAAGTATCCGAGATGGCGCTGATCTGAATGGAAGCGTTCAACTGTCCGGCGGGAATCACGATCTGCGTGGCGGCATTGTAGTCCGTGCCGCGGACCGCCTGCCCGCTGTATTGCAGGTTGACAGTGGTTGCCACCGGCAAGGCCACCGACCGCACTGCGGTGAGGGTCACCTGCCCTGCAGCTTCCTGCATTGACGGAGCAGACACTTGAAGTGTGACGACCGTTTCGCTGATCCGCGCCGTCACCTGCTGGACGCCGCTTTCCAAGCCGTTAGTCACCTGCGTGATGTCGACGATGATCGTTTCGTCGGTTTCCGGCAAGGCGTCAGCTTTTCCGGTGAGCGTCACCGATTTGCTCAATTGACCGGCCGGGATCACGATGGTTGCGGACGAAGCGGTGTAATCCGTGTCTCTGATCGCCGTCCCCGAAAATGCCAGTTCGACCGTCGTATCGAGATTGGAGATTCCCGTAAGGGTCGCCGTCACCGTCGCCTGGCCGCCATCCTCCTCGATCGCCGAGGGGGCCACCGTCAGCGTGACCAGGCCGGGCGCTTCCCAGGCCCCCATGTCCACCGTTCCATCGGATTTTCGCGAAAATGTCCCTCCCCGCTGATCGGTCACCAGTGCCGCCGCCGTCGCGGGATGAACCGACAACGCATTCGAGCCGGCGTTGAGCGCGGGACTCCCCGTCAGCAGTGCCATCGTTTTGGTCGGCCCGCCGTTGTCGGCCAAAGCCCCCAGCAGCGGATTGATCGGGCTGGCCACAGATCCAATCATGTTCCCGTTGGCATCCGGCGCCCCGACCGGCGCGGCAACGAGCAACGTGCTGCGATTGCTGCCGATCAAGCTGTTCTTCATGGTCAGCGGCGAATTCACCAGCCGCAAATCCGAACGGAGCGCATCGGAATCGGTGTTTCCGGCGATGATCGAGTTGACGATCGACGTGGTGCCATAGAGCGACATCAGTCCGCCGCCGTAGGTATTGGAGGCGGTGTTGCCGGTGAGCGTATTCCCGGAGACCGTGGTGTGCATGAGCTTCAGATGCCCACTGTTGAACGAGCCAATGCCCCCTCCCCCGGCACCCCCGGTCGAATTTTCGGTGAACGTGCTGTTGACAACGATCGTGGTCGCCGACGAGGCGTGCAGCCCCCCCCCTCCCTGGAAGGCCGAATTGCCACTGATCGTGCTGTCAGAGATTGTGATATTGCCGTTCTGCGAGTCAATTCCCCCACCGGCTGACTTCGCCGCCGAGTTGCCGGAAATGGTTGACCTGGTGACGGTGATCGAGCCATTGAACGTGTACAAGCCTCCCCCACCGGCGTATTTTCCCACCGTGGAATTCCCCGTCACCTGGCTGTCGGAGATGGTGAGCGCGCCGCTACCCAACCAGATCGCTCCACCTGCCGCATTGACGCCGGTCGTGCTGTTGCCGGAAATCGTCGAGCCGGTGATCTTCACGGCACCGTTGCGACTGTAGATGGCCCCACCGGTATCGGAGGCGGAATTGCCGCTGATCACGCTGTCGATGACACTGAGCACGCCGGACGAGGTGGAGCGAATCGCTCCCCCCGACTGGAAACCGGACGGGACAGCGCTGGTCTTCCCGCCGGTCAGCGTCAGTTTTTCAAACGAGACGTTGCCACCCGAGTCGGCATCATTGTCCCCCCCGATGAAAAACAGCGCCAGTCCCTGTTGCCCATCGATGACCGTACTTCCCGCCCCGAGTCCGACAATCTTCACGGTGTCGCTGATCTTCAACTGGCCCAGCGCCGGATTGAGCTGAATCGTACCGGTCAACCCTGGCTGAAAGACGATCACGTCCTGAATCGGGGTTTGCCCGGCGGCGGAACCATCCACACTGGCATTGGTATTGGCCGCCTTGAGCGCCTCACGCAACGTCACCTGGCCGTCCACGGTCAGATTGTCCGCCAGACTGGTGACGGTGATCGTCGACAACAGGCAACGATCCTCCAGTACCTCGGCAGCGCGCAACGGACGACGCGCATCCCCGCGACGCACGTCACGTCCTGCCAAGCCGGGAGCCGTTCGACACCAGTTCTTCCAGAATGATCGCCAAAGCACCAGAGAATCTCCTAAAGTTGAGCCAGCCCGGACCAAAACCCGAGCCCTACCAATCGATTTCTTCCTACTTCTACGTCACTAAAATAGCTGATAACGCGGCCATCCTCGGGAGACCGACGCTGGCTTCGAGGCCTTGCGAGGCATCCACTTCGCCGAAATTCTGCAACAATTTGTCTCGAAACGCAACAGCGGTTTTCGCCGCGAAATGCGCTGCTTCCACCCCCATTCTTCCCAGGGGACTGACGGCAAGTCATCCCAGGGAAAGGAGATTGGAGGATCTCTTCCACTGCTGAGCGCGCCACCGCAAACAGCGACGCGATCGCTGGTTACACAATTGCTGCACATGATGTACCGGTCCGACGAATGCGAGGCCGGAAACAGCGGGAGCGCACGAAGATCGGTCGCTCGATGGGGAATCGATCAAGAATGTCGCGGGACGTTCAGATCGGAGAAGATGGGGAGGCTGAACGGACGAGGAGAGACTTCGGCGCGACCTGCCCCACCGATCCCCTAGCGCCCAAACCCTAATCCCCAGCCCCTAATCACCCCCACCTGGTCGGACCAAGCGAATCATCGGGTCGATTTGGCCTGTGAATCGTTCGTCGCGTGCGCGTCGGTGAGAAAGCGCATCAAGCGGGGAGTCGTTTCGACTCGACGTTTCGCCGGATTGTGAACTTTCTGTAAAACTCTGAAATCTGGCATCAAATGATTGACATATTATCAGTCCTTCCATAAATTGTCGGGAACTGTGGAAGTTGTTGACAGCGTGCCGCTACTGCTCCCGTTGGCCAGCCGCATTGGGCTCGTTGATATTTCCCTTATTCCGGAGAATCAGACGCAATTATGCCGAACCAAGACTTGCTGAATCGATTGGACAGCTACTCGGAAACACTGGAGACGACTCCTGCGAGTTCCCAATTGTTGGAACACTTGCATTCCTGGCCGGCGTTCGCCGTGGCCGGCGGAGCCAGCTTGGCGATGGTGGCCAGTGCCGGAGCCGCAATCATCTACAGCGGCCCACAGAATGTCGTCGCGAACAATACCAATGGCCCGCAAACGATTGCGATCGGAACTGGCTCCGGAGTCAAGATTTCGGCGTTTACGAATACGCTTTTTTCCACAGGAGCCGCACAACTCAATGGGCAGGGGAATGGCGTTCTGCGCAATGCCTCCAGCCAAGCGAAGCGACTTCTGTCTGGATCGGTTATTTCCAATGGAGGCTCGTTCGGAACTGGCCCCAAATTCCTGCTGTACCAGACTTCGAGTGGTTCATTCGATCAGGGGACATGGAGCGTCAGCGATGTGGCGTTTGCCGGGGTGAAGTTGAACGATCCGCTTGGGACGCATTACGGCTGGATTCGTTTGCACATCACCGACACGAATGGCGCGGGCTTCCCCGCAGAGGTAACCGCGATCGACTGGGCCTACAACGATGTCAACGGTGCGTCAATCAAAGCGGGGGACACAGGCGTTGTGTCGGTTCCGGAACCGGCGACAATGGCGATGACGCTGTTCGCCGCCGGAGCCGCCGGGGTGCTCGCTTGGCGACGTCGCAAGGCGCAAGCCGAAGCGGCCGCCGTGTGAGCGACTTTGACCGTCTTCGGAAAGTCAGTTGGGCGGTCTGTGTGGCGTCCTTTGCAGGATGTATTTCACGTCCTGCAGATGTGGCGGTGTCGGAATTGCCCCGCGCCGCTTTTCGTGACGTCGCAGAGGAAGCCGGTCTACGCTTTCACCACGACAACGGGATGACCGGCGAACGGTTAATGGTCGAAATGGTCGGTCCCGGGTCAGCCCTGCTCGACTACGATCGTGATGGCGACTTGGATCTCTTTCTGGTGCAAGGGTGCCGGCTCGGAGCCGACTCTCCCCCCGATCCGGTGCGCGGCCCCTGGCATCGGCTGTTTCGGAACGATCTGACGAAGGACTCGACTGGCAAACCAATCGTCAGATTCACCGATGTCTCTGATGAAGCGGGGTTGAAATATTGCGACTATGGGATGGGAGTCGTCGCCGGAGACTATGATCGCGACGGCTGGACCGATCTGTACCTCACCTGCTTCGGTGCCAATCGGCTACTGCGCAACACTGGGCACGGAGGCTTCGAGGATCAAACCGCCGCGGCCATAGTCGCCGGGGATGGAGGCTGGAGTTCCAGCGGCGCCTGGGTCGACGTGGACCGCGATGGCTGGCTGGATCTGTTTGTCTGCCGCTATCTGGAATGGGACTACACGAAGCACAAGCGGTGCAGTTCTCCAGGGGGGAAGGCCGATTATTGCGGCCCCCGATCATTCGAACCGGCACGGTCGCGGCTCTACCGCAATCTGGGGAACGGTACATTTGAAGACGTATCGCGGGCATCTCGCGTTTCGTCGCAAGCGGGGGCCGCTTTGGGGGTGGTCTGCGCCGATGTCACCCAGGACGGCTGGCCCGACCTGTTCGTCGCCAACGACGGAATGGTCAACCATCTGTGGATCAACCAGCGGGATGGAACGTTTCGAGAGGAGGCGACCCCCCGCGGATGCGCCATCAATTCGGAAGGGATGACCGAAGCGAATATGGGGGTCATTGCTGCCGATTTCCACAATCGGGGACGGATGGACCTGTTCATCACGCACCTGAAGAACGAACACGCCACGTTCTACGAGAATCAGGGGGAGGGTTTGTTCGCCGACATGACCATGTCCCTGGGGCTGGATGCTCCAACGCGTCCCTTCACCGGATTCGGCACCGGCGCTCTGGACTACGACAACGACGGCTGGCTGGACATCTTCGCCGCGAATGGCGAGGTGCGGATCAATGATGCCCAATGGCAGGCGGGGGTCAAACTGCCGATGCGGCAGCGCTCGCTGCTGTTTCACAGCCGCGGGGGGCTTCCGCTGCGATTCGAAGAAATCCGCGAGGGGGCGTTTCTGAAGGTCGAAGAGGTCGGACGGGGGGCCGCATTGGGCGACATCGATAACGACGGCGACACCGACATCGTCGTAAGCAATGCCGCCGGCCCGGTACGTCTGCTGCTCAATGACGTGGGGCAGGATCAGCATTGGCTGGGGCTGCGCTTGCTGGAGGGGTCGCCGGAAGCGCGGATCGAAGCCTATGGCGCGGTGTGTCAGGTGGACTGTGGCGACGGACGTTCGCAGTGGCGGCGCTGCGCCGCCGATGGCAGCTATCTTTCCTCCAGCGACCCGCGCGTGCTGTTTGGGCTGGGGACCAACCCTGAAGTGCCACGCGTGGTTGTGACCTGGCCCGACGGGGTTCAGGAAGAGTGGCAGAACCTGGCAGTCGATCGATATCATGAATTGGTTCGCGGCACGGGGCGGCCAGTCTCCAGCGACGGGGCTCAGGCTGCCGTTTCGGAGCCGGTTGACGAGTGACGACAGTTCTTTGAGGACATTTGTCACTGACATGCTTTGATTGTGCTGAAACTACCCTCATTCCTGGCGTCCCACGCAGGCCTTCTGGACTTCCCTTTCTGGCCGTTCGCTGCTTGCGCCGCGTCGCCAATCTGATGTTCCGATGAACTCCCTGGATCGATTCCTGAAATCGCGACTTGTGGGCTGGCTGCTGCTGGCGGTGATGGCGGTTGCCGTAGTGTCGCTGGTGCGCGGCATGTGGCCGGGCCGAGGGACCAGTTCCGGCCCGGAAACCACGGGTGACCTTGCAATTCCCGCGCTGTCGATGGAAGACTTGGAGCCGGGTGTCCGAGAGCACATCGCTGGCGTCCGTGAGGGGAGCGAACGGGTCATCAATAATCCCGCCTCGACACCGATTCAGCGAGCCAGGGCGTTCGGCGAATTGGGAAGACTGTTCACCGCCTACGATCTTCCGGCACAGGCCATTCCATGTCTGGCGAATGCCGGTCGGCTGGATCCGTCCGACTTTCGCTGGCCCTATTTGCTGGCCCATATGTACTCGCGTGACGCCCAAATCCCGTTGGGAGCTGCCGCAATGGCGGAAGCGGTCCGACGGATGCCCGGCGATTCAACCGTCACCGCCGCGGACCAACTGGCCGCGCATGGCTTCCTGGCGAACGCCGCGCAGAAATTGGATCATCCCGACGAGGCGCGAAGAATTTACGACGAAATCCTGGCGAAATTCCCCACCTGTGCCTTCGCCCTGTTTCATCGCGGGCAACTTGCGGCGCAGAAAGGCGATGCCCCACAAGCCATTGCCGATCTGCTCGCAGCGCTGGAACAGATGCCCCGATCGGTTGCCATCCGACAGGCGCTGGCCAACGCGTATCGCAAACAAGGAGACGCCCAGAGCGCGGCCAAGTACACCGTCCCCGCGCAGACTTCCAAGCCCGAGAATCCAATTCGCGTCCCGGACCCACTGCTTTCGGCTACGCAGGAGCTGAACCGCAGCGGAGGGCGATTCAATCGCCGCGGGGTGAGGCTTTATGACCAGGGGCGATTTCGCGCGGCGCTGATCGAGTTCAATGCCGGGCTGAAGCTCAATCCCAACCTGGAGACGTTGCGAGTCAATCGGGCCAATTCGCTGCTGAAACTTGAGCGCCCGCAGGAAGCCCAGAGGGAACTGGCAGCACTGGCGGTTGAGATGCCGGACAACGAAGGGGTCCGCCTGGCGCATTGCCTCTCGTTCGCACAGCATCCCGCAACGCGCGAAGAGGGATTGGCATTGGCCCGCGCTTGGCGGGAGGAGCGTCCGCAACTCCTCCGACCAATCCGGGCGGAAGCGTTGTGCCATTTGGAATTGGCGCGTTACGCCGAGGCGCTGGGGTGTCTGGAGGAAGCCGCCCGGCGGGAACCGGACAAATCCGAGGACCGATTGATTTCGATCTGGCCCCGGTGCGCCCTGGGACAATACTCAGGGGCGTTACAGGAGCTCGAGTCGCTGACGACCGATTTCCCCAACGATCCAGAGGTCACGGCCCAACTGGTACGGTTTCTCGCCTGTTGTCCCGACGAGACGCAACGTGACGGAGCGCGGGGAGTCGAACTGTTGCAAAGGATGGCTTCAGGAAATCGGACCGCCATTCGCCTGGAGACTTTGGCCTGCGCTCTGGCGGAATCGGGGGAGTTGGAACAGGCACTCGCGCAGGTCAAACAGGCGCTGGAAATTTGCGGCGAAGACGGCGCTCCGCCAGTCCGGCGCCGGATGGAGGCCGTGTTGAAGTCGCTGGAAGCCGGTCAACCATACCGCGAACCGTGGCCCTTTGCCGACCCCCGGAGAATCGAACTTCACAGCCAGACCCATTGAAATCGCTCCCAGGATCCCGCGAGAAACACTGCGGGGAAAAAGGAGGGGCGGCCATACAGTCCAACTCTCCCGCCCCGCGCGCACCATGACCACCCCCAAGAACAAAGTTTTGCTCGTCGGCTGGGATGCCGCGGACTGGAAAGTCATCACCCCGCTGATGGACCAGGGGTTGATGCCCCACGTCGAGAGACTGGTCAACCAGGGGACGATGGGGCAAATCGCGACGTTGCATCCCCCGCTTTCGCCGATGCTGTGGACGTCGATCGCCACCGGTAAGCGCCCGTTCAAGCACGGGATTCACGGATTTTCCGAACCGACGCAGGATGGCCGTGGGGTGCAGCCGGTCACCAACCTGTCCCGGACCTGCAAGGCGGTCTGGAACATCTTCAATCAGAATGATCTGCGGAGCATCGTCATCGGCTGGTGGCCCAGTCATCCGGCCGAGCCGCTCAACGGCGTGACCGTCTCCGATCACTTCCATCGCGCCAAAGGAAAGAGTTTCGCCGAGTGGCCTCTCATGGCCGGAGCGGTCCATCCGGAGTCGTTGCGGGACGCGCTGGCGGAAATCCGCCTGCATCCCAGCGAGTTGGTGGGAGATCTGCTCGATTTTCTGATTCCGCTGGCCCGCGAGATCGACCAGTCCAAAGACCGTCGGCTCAAAGGTTGCGCCAAAACCCTCTGCGAGTGCGTGACGATCCACTCCGCCGCGACCTGGCTGCTTGACCACGAACCGTGGGACTTCTTCGCCGTCTATTACGACGCCATCGATCATTTCTGCCACGGCTTCATGAAATACCATCCCCCGAAGCAGGAATGGATTTCCGATCGGGATTTCGAGCTGTATCAACATGTCGTCTCGATGGCCTATCGGCTGCACGACCAGATGCTGGGGACGCTGCTAGCCAAGGTTCCTGCCGACACGACTGTGATTCTCATGTCGGATCACGGCTTTCACCCCGATCATCTCCGCCCCAAATTCATCCCGCGGATTCCGGCCGGCCCGGCGGTCGAACACCGCGACTTCGGCATCCTGGCGCTCCGCGGACCGGCAATCAAACAGGATGAACTGCTGCACGGCGCCTCGGTCCTGGACATCGCTCCCACGCTGCTGACGCTCTACGGCCTTCCGGTCGGCGGCGACATGGATGGCAAAGTGCTGACCGGCGCGTTTGAATATCCTCCCGTGGTGCAGACGATCCCCACTTGGGAAGAGGTTCCGGGCAACGACGGCCGCCACCCTCCTCACACTCGCCTGGATCCGGTCGCCGCACAGGAATCGCTCGACCAACTCGTGGCCCTGGGTTACATTGAAAAGCCGGACGCCGACCATTCGAAAGCGGTCGCCAAGTCGGTCCAGGAGTTGCAGTACAATCTGGGAGAGGCGTATCAGGACGCCGACCGGCATCACGAAGCGCTCCAGATTTTTCGGACGCTGCACGCCGCCGACCCCGATGAACAGCGGCTGGCAGTGCATCGCTTCACCTCGGCCCAGGCGCTGGGGCTGCTCGGCGAAATGCAAGAGGTTGTCGCCGACCTGGATGGTCGTCGGCGACGGCTCTACGAACAGGCGGTCCCGCGACTCAAAGAATTCGCTTCCCTTGTTCGAGAGCGAAAGGCCCAGCGCGAGGCCCAGCGCAACGCCAGCCGCGAAGAAACGTTCCCAACCGGCGAGCCCCCGGAGGAGCCGGACGAGCCCGAGGCGGAAATTCCCGATTCCGCTAACGTCAATGACGACGAGTTGCTCCTGCAACAGGCGGAACGAGAAGGAGCGCGCTATGATGCGGCCGCGCGGCGAGCCAAACAGGCTGAGGCGGAACCAGCTTCCCCCGCCGCTGCCGAACGCCCCCGACGGCCCCCCTTGCTCACAAGTGATGAGCGCCAGGAACTGGCCGAATGCCGGCGACTGTCGCGCTTTGCCCCGCACGTCGTCGATTATCTGAAAGGGCAGGTGCTGGCGCTGCAGGGGCGTCATGCCGAAGCGCTGGAGGCGCTCACAAGCATCCCCGATGCCCAGATTCAGCGCCCGGGACTGCTCCTGCAAACCGGTCAATTGTACCAAAGGCTCAATCGCTGGAACGAAGCGGCGGAGGCGTTCGGCCGGGCCCTGGCGCTCGATCCCGACAATTCCCACGCGCATCTGGGGATGTGCCGGGTGTACCTGCAGCGCAAACGGCCCGAAGCCGCCGCGCAGTCGGCGCTCAACGCGCTGGAGCGGATCTACCATTATCCGATGGCGCACTACCTGTTGGGAGTCTCCCTCACGTTCCTCCGTGAACCGGCGCGGGCCGCCGGCGCTCTGCGCCAGGCCCTGATCCTCAATCCCAATTTTCCCGAAGCGCATCGTCGTTTGGCGCGCTTGCTGCAAAATCATCTGAACGATCCCGCAGGGGCTCGGAAGCATCGGCAAATCTACAGGCAAATGCGCCAAGGGACCGGAGGGGATCTGTCGCAGTCGTTGAAGGCGGCCGCTTCCGTCGCGTCAGGACTCCACCTGACAGAACCGCTGTTCGAACAGCCATCCATCGATCCGGCCCGGATGCCTCCCGTCGCCGAGACGATCACAATCGTCTCCGGCCTTCCACGATCGGGAACGTCCATGGTGATGCAAATGCTGGCGGCCGGGGGGATGCCCATACTGACCGACGGGCTCCGCGCCGCCGATGACGACAACCCGCAGGGCTATTTCGAATTCGAACCGGTCAAGAGTCTGCACGGAGACGCGCGCTGGCTGGAACAATCGCTGGGGAAAGCGGTGAAGATCGTGGCCCCCGTCTTGCGTTACTTACCGGAGGGGATTCCGTGCCGGATCGTCCTCATCGAGCGCCACCTGGATGAAATCCTCTCCTCTCAAGAGAAAATGGTGGCCCGCCGCGGAGAGCCGACTGAGTCCTCGCCGGAGCGGCGCGCCCGTTTACGGGAGGAGTACGCGCGGCTGATGGTCACCCTGCGGTCGCTGCTCCGAACGCGGCCGCAGACGCACGTCTTGTGCCTGCGTCACGATCAGACGATCGCCGATCCGCGAGAGACAGCGGAGGCGCTCGACCGATTTCATGGCGGGCTGTTCGACGTCGAGAAGATGGTGGCCGCGGTCCGACCCGATCTTCATCGGCAACGCACGGGAAGCTGACTGTGTGGCGTCGCGATTGGACCATCGAAAAAATAATCGACCAACTTCCTCTCGGCGCTGGGTTTTCCTTTGACGCCGCCCCGGCAACTCCCTTATCATCAAGGATATCAACCGACGTTGATCCCGGCGGGTGGTCCGCCCCCCGTCACCAGGGTCGAAGTCGGAACGTTGCTGACCTGCGGGCTCCTTCCAGAAGAACACCGCCACCACCCGTCCCATCGCACGAACCTATTGGCCTCCTTCGAGAAGTATCGAAGGAGCTCCGGGGTCATCAGCGTGTGATTGGACACCCCCCTTGGCGGCCTACCGCCGCCTTGCCTTTTTGACTACACGCTCATCCGGAGAACAATCCGATGCGATGCTCTTTCCGACACGGCTGGGGATCACTGGGATTCACGCTGCTTTTGGCCGGTCTTCCGGCGGTGACGCTGGGTCAGGCCGCGATCCCCTCCATCGGCTCGACCGCTCCACAGGGTGCGGCGCCTGGGCAAACGATGGACGTCAAGGTCCGCGGAGGAAATCTCGCCACGCCGACGCAGCTTTGGACGAGTTTTCCGGCGGAGGTGGTGTTGCCGACTGACATCGCCGGCAATGGGACCAACGCCGCCGAGGTGACCTATCGTTTGAAACTGCCGGCGGACGTGGCGCCGGGAGTCTATGGGATGCGGTTGGCGACGGCGCAGGGGATTTCGAACCTGAAGTTGTTCGCCGTGGATGACCTCCCCACGGTGGTTCAAGCCCGCCCCAATCAGGCGTTGGCGCAGGCACAAGCCATCACGCTGCCGGCTGCCATCGACGGGTATGTCGATAACCTGACCCGCGATTACTACAAGTTTTCGGTCGCCGCAGGGCAAAAGGTCTCCTTCGAGGTGCTGGGGCGACGCTTGGGCTCACCGCTGGATTCCATGATTCGCCTGTTGGATTCCAAGGGACGCGAGCTGGCCTACAGCGACGACGCGCCGGGGCTCGGTTCCGATTCGATGCTCTCGTACACGTTTAAGGATGCGGGAGAGTACGTGGTGGAACTGCGTGATATCCGGTTTCAGGGGAACGGCGGATTCCTTTATCGCCTGCGGATCGGCGACTTTCCCTGCGTGACAGCCACCTTTCCGATGGGTCTCCAAAAAGGGGGATCGGCCAGCCTGGCCTTCGCTGGTCCGGGAGCTCAGGAAGCGCAGCCGGTCTCGTTCAATCTGGCCGCCGACCTGCCCATCAACTGGCTGAATGTTGGAGCCAAAGCGCCTGGCGGCAAGAGCAGCGGATTCGCCGTCGTCTCGGTGGGGGCCAACCCCGAGACGCTGGAAGTCGAGCCAAACAATGAACAGCCTCAGGCGACCCGTGTCAACCTGGGGGCGGGCATCAACGGGCGCTTTGATCAGCCAGGGGATGTCGATCGTTATGTCTTTACCGCCAAGGCAGGACAGCGGTTTGTCTTCAACGGCATCTCGCGCCGTCAGGGTTCCCCCAGCGAACTCCGCCTGCGGTTGTTGAAGGGGGATGGGGCCGAGGTGGTCGCCTCCAACGACGCCTTGCCGACCGAGGCGGCGATTGACTACACCTTTCCCGCCGATGGGGATTACACGCTGGTCGTCGAGGATCTCTTGGGGAACGGCGGCATCGAGTTCGCCTACCGCGTTGCCGTAGAGCCGTTCCAGGAGCGGTTCACTCTCTCCGCCTCCACCGACACGATCAACGTTCCGGCTGGCGGATTGGCCCTCGTGACGATCACCGCCGTCCGCGGCAGCTTTGGCGGTCCGATCAGCCTGTCGCTTCTGGATGCTCCCGAAGGGGTTGTCGCCACTCCCGCTGTGATTGGTCCGGGACTGGTCACCGCGCAAATGACAATCTCATGTGCGCCAAATGTGGCGCCCGGCAAGGTCTACCCGATTCGCATCGCAGGAACATCGCAAGCCGGCGCCGTCCAGTTCCAGGCGGTAGCGTCGCTGGTGGACGCGCAGAAAGCGGCGTTCAGCGGACTTTCCACTCCGCCGCAAGCCTTGACGCAGATGGTCGCCCTGGGGGTCAATCCCCCCCCGCTGTTTGCTCTGAAAACCGACAAGCCGCAGATCGTCTTCGGCAAGGATCTCTCCGCGACGGTTAAGGTCCAAGTCGTCCGGACCGGCGACTTTGCCGAAGAAATCGCCCTGGCGGTGCAACCCCCGCCGCCAGCGGTGGGGCTGCCCGGCGGCGTCACTGCGGCCGTCAAGCCGATCGCCAAGGGGACGAACGAAATCGAGATCGTCTTTTCAGCGGCAACGGCGGCTCCTCTGGGTGAATTCAGCGCCGTCCTGCTGGGAACCGGCAAGCAGGGGAATATCATCGTGACGCAGCCGATCCCCGCCCTCTCCCTCAGCCTCCAGGCCCCCTTCACCCTCAAGCCGGACTTCGCCGGTGGCAACCTGGCCAAAGGGGGAACGCTGAAGGTCAAAGTGGTTGCCGAACGAAATCCCGCTTACGCCGGGCCGATTGTGCTCACGTTTCAGAATCTGCCCAAGGGAGTGACGGCGGCGGCGGCAACGATCGCGCCGGATCAAAAGGAAGTTGAAGTGGTCCTGACCGCAGCAGCCGATGCCGCTGTGGGGAAAGTCGAGAATGTCATCATCCAGGGAGAAGGAATGAATGGGAACGCCAAACTGACGAATCCGTCAAGTCAGGTTCCCCTGACAGTTCAGTAAAAACTGTGAACAAGCCGTGCAAAATCCCGATGCGAGTGCTATAACCCATCAGTATACGTCCATCAGTGGGGTCGCCGTCAGCAATCGGCACACGGATGTTTGACCCCGCCAGACCGATCCAGTTCCGAGAACGGAGAGTTCGAACGATGCGAGTCACGATTTCAAACCACGCCTGTCGCGCCCTCATCGCCGCAGCCGCTTTGGTCGCCGTTTCCAGCCCGTTTGGTACGAAACCGGCCACCGCGGCTGACTCCAAGCCCGCAGTCGCCGTCGGTGACCCACTTTCGATTACCGTCACCCCTGACAAATTCGTACTGAGCGGCCGCCGCGCGCGACAGCAACTGGCGGTGACTGGCAACTATGCCGCCAGCGAAGTGCGGGACGTGACACCGGCAGTGGAACTGGTATCGACCGCGCCGAATATCGTCCGCATTGAGGGAAGCGTGGCGTATCCAGTGGCAAACGGGGCGGCGGAGATCATCGTCGTGGTCGCGGGAAAGGCGGCCAAAGTTCCCGTCACCGTTCAGGGGATCGATCAACCCGACCCGGTGAGCTTCAAAAACGAAACGCTCGCCGCGCTCACCAAATCGGGCTGTAACATGGGAGCCTGCCACGGTTCTCCATCAGGCAAGGGGGGTTTTCGCCTCTCGCTGCGGGCCTATGACCCGGTCCTCGACATCATGACGCTCCGCTCGGAATATTATGGTCGCCGGACGAATTCAGTCGCTCCGGACGAGAGCCTCTTGCTCCGCAAACCGCTGATGGAACTGGCGCACGGAGGCGGACGCCGTTTGAAAAAGGGGGATTCCTCCCATGCCATCCTGCACGATTGGATTGCCGAAGGGATGCAGCTTGACAAACCGGTCGAACCCGACGTGGTGAAGATTCAAATCCTCCCCGAACAGCGGGTCTTTCAGAAGGACGGCAATCGGCAGCAACTGGTCGTTCTGGCTCATTTCACCGACGGGAGCGTCCGTGACATCACCTCCATCACCTGCTACTCCTCGTCGAGCGAATCGGTCGCCAAAGTCGGGGACGACGGGGTGGTCGACAAGAACTCGCGCGGCGAGACCGCCATCCTGGGCCGGTATCTCGACAAAATGGCCACCTCCTACATTACGTTCCTCGAGGATGTGCCGGGATTTGCCTGGAACAGTCCCCCGGAAAAGAACTTCATTGACACCCAGATTCATACCAAGCTGAAGACGCTGCAAATTCTTCCGTCGGACACCTGCACCGACGAAGAATTCGTGCGCCGCGCTTACCTCGACGCTACCGGCCGCTTGCCCAACGTCGAAGAATCACAGGCGTTTCTTGCCGATCAGGCAGCCGACAAGCGGGACCGCCTGGTGGACACGCTGGTGGATTCGGACGACTTCGCCTCGTTCTGGACGCTGATGACCGGCGACGTTTTGCGATCCAACGCCAAAAAATTGAATGCCACCGGGGTCCAGAAATTCCGCCTGTGGCTCTATGAATCGATCCGCAATGACAAGCCGCTGGACATGTTTGCCCGCGAATTGCTCACAGCCAGCGGCAGCGCGTTCAAGAATCCTGCCGCCAACTACTGGCGCGCCAGTCGCGACCCGCAGGACGCCACCGAGACCACTGCCCAATTGTTCCTGGGAATCCGCATTCAATGCGCCAAGTGCCATAACCATCCCTTCGAACGCTGGACGCAAGACAATTACTATGGAATCGGCGCGGCGTTCGTCCGCATTGGCCGCAAACCGGGCAGCGAGGCGGATGAAGAAATCGTCTTCGCCAGCAAGTCGGGTGAAGTCACGCAGCCCCGCACCGGCAAGCAGATGAAAACCCACCTGCTGCTCAAAGGAGACGTTGACGTCTCGCCTGACCAGGATCGCCGCAAGGTCTTTGCCGAGTGGCTCACCGCAGTCGACAATCCGTTCTTCGCCAAAGCGGCGGTGAACCGCATCTGGGGCCAGTTGCTGGGGCGCGGCATCGTCGAACCGGTCGATGATTTCCGTGATTCCAATCCCCCGTCAAACGCTCCCCTGCTCGACCAGTTGGCGGCCGAATTCGTGAAGAACGGCTTCAGCCGCAAATGGGCGGTTAAGACGATCATGAAGAGCCGCACGTACCAGCTCAGCTCGCGGAAGAACCAGTTCAACGCCAACGACGAGATTTACTTCTCGCATGCCAACACGCGGCTCCTCTCGGCGGAACAACTGCTGGATGCGATCTGCGCTGTGACCAGCGTTCCGGAAGTTTTTCCCGGCGCGCCGGTCGGGATGCGGGCGACCGAGCTGACCGAGCCTCCGGCAGACCACTACTTCCTCAAGATTTTCGGCCAGCCGCAGCGCGAGATGGCCTGCCAATGCGAACGTTCGAACGAGTCGAACCTGTCGCAGGCGCTCCAGATGATCAACGGCCCGGTCGTCCACAACAAGCTCCGCGACGCCAATGGCCGGATCGCCAAGCTCGTGGCGGCCAACAAGCCGGACGACGAGATCATCAATGAACTGTACCTCTCCGCCCTGGCCCGCAGACCGGTGGCGGCGGAGTTGGAAGCGGCCAAGAAGCACATCGCCACCAATCCCGACCGCAAGCTGGCCATGGAAGACATCGGTTGGGCGCTGCTCAACTCCAAGGAGTTCTTGTTCCAGCACTAAGAGGGCAGTCCGCCAACCGCTTCGCGGCGACTGCCGCGTTTGCTGATGAACAACCCTGAAACGAACCACCCCGGTTGCCCCTCGGCAGCCGGTTTTTTTTGTTGAGGCGCAATCCATCAGATTCTTGATTTGGCGAGAGGACTTTCGTGGTTCAAACTTTTTGCGCTGTCCCGGCCCAAGCGTACCGCGTCGGAGAGAAAAATGAACCACGAAAGACGCGAACGACAAAAAAAATGACTTGATTAGAACAGGGTCAATTGGAGGACCACGGCCCGATTCACGAATCCAGTGGGCCTGTGCCGCATCAATCCACAAATTCGATTTGACCCCGGCGGCCCGACTGGCCGATATCATTGGTACGACCGTTCCGGATGGCCAGGGTGGCGCTCCCACTGGGCCGATGGGACGGGGGTTTTCGGTCTTTCGGTCGGACCGAACAGAGCGCCCAGACCCCTTGACCGAATCCAGACCGGGGCATACGATGCGGTCGCACGGGTTCTCCGTTCGAACGCAGTTCCTTAGGGCGCCGTAGCCAAGTGGCTAAGGCAGCGGATTGCAAATCCGCCATCGTCGGTTCGACTCCGACCGGCGCCTCTGACGCAAGCCATTGATCTTCAATGGCTTGCGTTTTTTTGTTGGCACTGGCGTTTGTTGAGCCAGAGTAGATGATCACCTGATCCGCACGGACGGCAAGGCCGCTTGCAATTTCGCGACTCCTGGCGGGGTCACCTCCGTGCGGCACAGGTAGAGCCACTGCAAGGCGGTGAGTTCCTTCAGGTGCTCCAGTCCGGCATTGGTGACCTGTGTCCCTTCCAGGTCGAGGATCGTCAGCTTGTTCAGGCCTTGGAGGTACACCAACCCGGGATCGCTGATCTGGGTGTCGGTCAGAACCAGCCATTCCAGGTTCGGCATTTGCTCCAGGTGGATCAGATTGGAATCGGTGACCTGCGATCCCCCCAATCCAACATGGACGACCTCTTGGAACGGCGTCATCCACCGATCTCCAACCACCCGCCGCAACCAGACCGGTCCTCCATTTTGCAGTTCGACGAATCCCCCCAAGCGTTCGAACTCGCGAATCGCCACCCGCTGCCGGTAGATCGGCAGTCCAATCCGCACCGCGATGGCCATGACCACGAACGCGACCGTCCCCAGAAAGATCCAGAGTGGGCGCGGCAGATGAATGGAAAATCGGAGGGATTCGGATGGATGCATGGGAGACATTCGGCTCGTGGCTTTGGAAACCCGCCGCGCCTGTTCGCGGTGTCAATGGCAGTCTGGAATTCCATATGCCATCTTGTGAACATTCTTGGGGACTGGCAATGGACGTTCCGGCTGACGAACTCGACTCCACTGTCAATGGGCGCCCCAAAACCGGCCACCTATGGGCGCCTCAAAACCGGCCAGAGAGAGGGGGTGAAAGGGGGGTGAAAGGGGGTTGGAACGGGGTTGGAACGGGGTTCGGACGGGGTTCGGACGGGGTTCGGACGGGTGCCGAGGCATCAATGGACTTTGGCAGCGGACCTGTTGACATATGTCAACCGATGGGTCAATGGGCCGGATGAACCGACCGCGCCATCCCGATAAGTACATCGAAAGCGCCGTGCAGTACGCGGAGTCGCTTGGCTGGACTTTGAAATTATCCAACGGACATGCGTGGGGGAGACTCTTTTGTCCGGCCCACAGCCGAGGGGGATGCATTGTCAGCGTATGATCCACCCCGCGCGTCCCTGAAAACCACGCGCTCAGATTCGCCGGGAAGTTGACATTTGACATTTGCGAACACCGTCAGGACGACCAGTAGGCAACGCTACGAAAGGCAATGACCATGAACTCGACAATTTGTGAATGCGAGCACGATTTCGCGCTGGTTCTGACTGGGGTGTCTGAACTCACGCAGGCGATGGAAGATGCTCTTTTCACCGCAGGGTGTGATGATGCAACCATTTCTGTCCGATCTGGCCGCATTTGGATAACGTTTTCGTGCAAAAGTGATTCCTTAAAAGAGGCGATTCTCAGTGCCATCGACAGTGTCCGCAATGCGAAGATTGGCGCTGAGGTTCTCCGAGTTGACCACTGCAATCTGGTGACACAGTCCGACATCGCGAGAAAAATTGAGCGCAGCCGCCAGCTTGTCCATCAGTTCATTTCGGGAACTCGCGGCCCAGGCGGCTTTCCCCCACCAGCGTGCCACATCACGGACGGTGCGCCGCTCTGGTATTGGTGCGAAGTCGCGAATTGGCTCTGGCAAAATGACATGATCAAAGAGCGTGTCCTACGCGACGCGCAGGAGGTTGATGCGATCAACTGCGTCCTCGAAATGCAACATCAACAGCGAATCGGGTCGGCGCTTATCGATGAAGTCGCGTCCCGCGTCGCCGTTTAGGGCGCTCGACAGCTCACCGGGTGTCGATCTCATGCCGTGACGCCCAAAGCGCGATGTCCTGTCTCTGGATGGCCGTCGCCATCAGGTCGGGGAACAGGTCCGGGGTGCAGGCAAAGCTTGGCGTTCCCAGCGCGCTCATCTCCCTGGCCAGTTTTTCATCATAACAGGGGGCGCCGGTGTCGTTCAGCGCCAATAGACAGACGGTCGTCACGCCGCTGGCGACCAACTCAGCCATTTGCCGCAGCAGTTCCTCGGCCACCCCCCCTTCGTACAGGTCGGAGATCAACACGAAGATTGTCTGGGCGGGGCGCGTGATGTGTTGTCGGCAATAGCGCACCGCGCGATTGATGTCGGTCCCTCCACCAAGCTGCGTTCCAAACAGCAATTCCACCGGATCGGCGAGATGCTCGGTCAGGTCGACCACTTCGGTGTCAAAGACGACCAACCGGGTCGAGATGGTCCGGAGCGACGCCAGCACTGCGCCGAAAATGCTCGAGTACACGACCGACGTCGCCATCGATCCGCTCTGGTCGATGCATAAAATCACATCGCGAAGAGAGGAGCGCTTGCGGCCGTAACCCACGAGGCGCTCGGCGATGATCGTCTTCCGCTCCGGAAGATAGTTGTGCAGATTCTTGCGAATCGTCCCGTGCCAGTCGATCTCGCCGCCGCGGGGTCGGGTCGTCCGCACCGCCCGTTGCAATGCCCCCCGCACCGCCGCGAGCATCGGATTCCGCAACCGGCGTTCCAGATCGTCCGCCACCTTGCGCACCACGCGCCGCGCCGTTTGGATCGTCTTTTTGGGAATCACGTTTTTCAGCGACAAGAGCGTCCCCACGAGGTGAATGTCGGCTTCCACCGCCTCCAGCGACTCCGGTTCCAACAGCATCTGCTGCAGGTTGAGCCGCTCCAGGGCGTCCTTCTGCATCACCTGCACGACGGACGTCGGAAAATAGGTGCGGATGTCTCCCAACCAGCGATTGACCTGCGGGCAGGAACTCCCCAGTCCGGCGGAGCGATCCGAGTTGTAGAGCGCTTCCAGCACCTGATCCATCCGCAGGTCGTCCCCCGCCAGCCCCTGCGCCACCCCAGCGCCGTTCGCGCAGGAATCGTTCGCGTCTTTTCCCAGAACCAGTCGCCAGCGGCGGAGTCGTTCCTCTTCCGTCGATGAATTCATGGACTCGCTCCTGAACTTGTGATCGATCCGGCTCCGGCTTCATCCCTCTTCGCCGCCAGCGGCACTCCGAAAATGTGCGCCAGCACCGGCAGAATCCGCGCCGCACGCTGCGGATCGATCTGCGGGAGCGCCGCGGAATGCCGCCGCGGGGTGCCGATCGGCCCCTCTCCCAGGCGCTTCACTTTCTCTCCCATTTGTCGCCGCTCGTGGCCGGTGAAATCGGCAAACGCGCGGCGCAACAGCGGCAGCAACTCCACAAACGTCTCCGGGGCCAGTTCCACCAGCCAGATGTTGAAAATGGTCCACAGCGTGTCCTGATGCAGCAATACCAGGCCGCTGCCGCGCATCAATCCCGCGGCCCAGTCGGCGCACTGGAGAGGTGGGTTGGCCGAACAGAGCGCCAGCCGCGCCTGCCGGTGCAGCTCGTCGGCCTCCAGCGCCTGGCGTTCCAACAACCGACGGCAGCACGCCCCGCGCAGCAGCGGATGGACACTCCCCTCCATCAGATTTCGCAGCGCCGCCAGCCAGCCTGCCAGAAGATCGTCTCGTTGCAAAAGGTCGAGCGCCTCTGACACATGTCCCAGACTGTCGAGCATGCGGGTGGCAGCCTCTTCATCCAGTGCTGAACAAGCCGCCCCCAATCCCACGAGCACCCGTTCCAGAATCCCCACGACGATCGGCTCGACCTGCTGCGACTGCGTTCCCCGCACGTCGCCGTACCGGGCGACGCGGGCCAAAGGGGGAAGCGCCTCCATGAGATGCCGCACGTCGGCCCCGACCGCCGCCATGGTGTTGATCCGCACCAGGATCGGACCGACCGCTTCCTCCAGGCCGGCCAGGATCGCGCAGTCCAACAGCGCTGTGACGTGCGCCAGCTCGGGGTGCGAAACGGCCGTCGCCGTCACTTTGGCGGTCGCTGCCTCCTGGACCGAATTCCCCCAGACGTTGGCCTCGATGATCGCCACGGCGAATTCCGGTTTCCATTCCAACTGCCACAGCTCATGAAATGTCGAGAGCTTTCCGCCGCTTCGCTGATGAACCCCCCAGGGAATTTCCAGCAGCGCCAGACGATGCAGCAATTGGCTGCGGGCCAGATCGTTCTCCTTCCGCAGATCGAGACTGAGCGGCCGGCTTTCCGAGGAGGGTTTCATTTTGAGTCCCGACTGCAGCCGGGCCAGATCCAGCGCCAGGGGGACCGCCGGTGTCGAGGCCGGGACTGCCCCCCACTCATCGCCGATTTCCAGCTTGCGGCGGATGAGGTGCATCGGCGCGGGCTCACCGTGGCACAGCACCGTGAGAATCGCCTCATTCAGCTCGCTCAATCCCGGCGAGCGCAACTCCCGCAGCGCCGCCAGCGCATCGGCCAGTCGCAGCGCCTCCAGCACGCCCGCCGAGGAAGCATCCAGGTCGTTTTCGCGGAGCAGTCTTGCGGCGGTCGCCAACCACCGCGTCGGCGCCTGGTCGTTCGAACTCCACAGATGCCCATACCATCCCGGCGATTCCACTCCCGCCCCATAACCGCTCCGCGTGCTGAGCCGGGCGCTCGTCCAGGGAATCCACGTCACCGTCGTTTTGACGCGTGGCAGCCCTTTGAGCCGCGCCTGGTCATCCGCGACGCGACAACCCGCGCGGCGGCCGGCGACCGCCTCCTCATCCACCAGCGGCGCATGCCAGGCGCCGCACACCACCGCCACCCGTTCGAAACCTTCGCGCACCACTTCGCGAATCGTCCGCCGCATGTGCGCTTCGCGGAGCAGATCCCGCGCGCGCGTCTCCGGGAATTCTTCGCGAACCGTCCGCATCGCCTCCAAAATGGCCGCGAACAGCCCCGTGGCGTCATGGCGGCGTTCGATCTGCTCTTCCCACCACAACTCGTGATCCTTGTACCCGGCCGCCTCCGCCAGCAGCGCCAGGGGATCGGTCCGCCAGTCGCCGGAGTCGGGAGCGGAATCTGCGGCGCCGTCAGGGGCGGAATCGTTAGGCGCGTCATCGGCGACTTCCTCTGGCGGCGGGTCGGAAGCGGTCGAAAGTTCGGTGGACTCCGGATCATCCGGCAGAGCATCGGCGGATGCCGGCGCGGCGGAATCCTGGGGCCGCAATGCCACCTCCTCCATCCGCTCCAGAGCAAACTGATGCGACTGCGGCAGGTCCATCAGCCGCACGGGAATTTGATGCCCTGCCCCCCATTGCAGCGTTTGCCATTCGGGAGAGAACTGGGCGAGCGGATAATACGCCGCGCGTCGCGGCTCATCGCTGGGGTACAGAAGCATCGCCACGGGAGGCCGCATGTCGGCATCGGCCGCCAGCGCGAGGGTCTCCTGAGCGTCCGCCGGTCCTTCCATGACGATCGCGTCGGGGCGCAGTTCATCCAGCGCCTTCCGCAGGCTCCGCGCGCAACCCGGACCGTGATGCCGGATGCCGAACACATGGATCGCCACGGAATCGCTCCTGGGACAACGGACGGAACCAACGGCTGGCCCCCCCAACGGAATGAACCGGGATGGCGAGGGGATTTTGCCTGCAAGATCATTTCATTCCCCCGGCGATTTGACAACACCGATCGGGGTCTCGAACCCGATTTTGACCCCCGATTTCGATCGGTTGTGTTTGACCGCCGGGGCCATTATCCTCTGACGCAATCCTCGCAATCTCCAGTGATCACCTCTTTCGGAACGATTCACCATGGCAACCAACGGCAATCTCAATCGCAAGCTCCGGATGGCCCTCATCGGCGGGGGACAGGGAGCGTTCATTGGCCGCGTTCACGTCACTGCCGCCGTGCTTGACAACCGGGCCGCACTGGTCGCCGGGGCGCTCTCCTCCGACCCGGCCAAAGCCAAGGCATCGGCCCCCGATTACGACATCCCGCCGCAGCGGGCCTATGGCTCGTACACCGAACTGATCGAGAAAGAACTGGCGCTCCCCGCGGACCAGCGGATTGATTTTCTCTCGATCGCCACTCCCAATCACACCCATTTCCCCATCGCCAAGGCAGCCTTGGCGGCGGGCTTCAACGTCGTCTGCGACAAGCCAATGACCTTCGACTTGAAGCAGGCCGAAGAACTGCTCGAGCTGGTCAAGCAATCAGGGGCGGTCTTCGCCCTGACGCACAACTACACCGGCTATCCGCTGGTCCGCCACGCGCGGCAAATGATCCTCGGCGGCGAATTGGGAGAGATCCAGGCCTTTCGGTCGAACTACATGCAAGGCTGGCTCCGATCGCGGCTGGAAACCGGCGGACAGAAGCAAGCCTCCTGGCGAACCGATCCCGGCAAATCGGGGGCTGCTGGTTGCTTCGGCGACATCGGCTCGCACGCCTACAACCTGGCCCGTTACATGACCGGCCTGATCCCGGCGGAGATTTCCGCCCACCTCAAGATTTTTGAATCGGGCCGCCAACTGGACGACTACGGAACCGCCAACATCCGCTTTGAAAATGGCGCCTTGGGGACGGTTACCGCCAGTCAGGTCTCGCACGGTCGCGAAAACGACCTGTTCATCGAGATCGACGGCACCAAAGGCGCCCTCTCCTGGCGACAGGAAGACCCCAATGTGATGACCGTCCGTCGGAACGGCCAACCCCACGCGCTCTACACCCGCGATCCCAACGCGCCGCACCTCAACGACGCCGGAAAGGCGGCGTGCCGTCTCCCCTCCGGACACCCCGAGGGCTTTTTCGAAGGCTTCGCGAACGTCTACCGCTCTGCGTTTGACGACATGGCCAAACGGGCGCTGGGAGAAACGTTCTCGCAGTCCGACACGATCTATCCCAACGTCGCCGACGGAATCGACGGGATGAATTTCATCGAGCAAAGCGTCGCCAGCAGCCGCGAAAACGGCAAATGGCTCTCCCTGAAACATCCCGCCGCCCGGCGCTGACCGTTCCCGCACAATCCATGCGCGTTCTTTCTGGAATTCAACCCACTGGCCGCTTTCACTGGGGCAATTACTTTGGCGCCATCCGCCAGTACATCGCCCTGCAGGACAACGCGCAGGCGTTCTATTTCATTGCCGACCTGCACGCGCTGACCACGATTCGCGATCCGGCGCTGCTGCGGGAGTTGCGGTTCAACTCGGCGCTCGACCTGCTGGCACTGGGGCTGGACCCCGCCAGGGCGACGCTGTTTGCGCAGACCGACGTCCCGGAAATCACCGAACTCACCTGGCTGTTGATGAGCGTGACTTCCATGGGACTCTTGGAAAAGTGCCACGCCTTCAAGGACAAGAAGGCCAAAGGGCTTCCCGCGGACGCCGGATTGTTCACCTATCCCGTGCTGATGGCCGCCGACATTCTGCTGTACGACAGCGACATCGTCCCGGTCGGCGTCGACCAGGTGCAGCACATCGAGGTGGCCCGCGACATCGCCCAGCGATTCAACCACCTGTTCGGCGAGGTGTTCGTCCTGCCCGGTCCGCGCGTCCTGGACGACTCGGCCAAAGTGCCGGGAACCGACGGCGAGAAGATGTCCAAAAGCTACGGCAACACGATCGACATTTTCGAACCCGAAAAGCGCCTCCGCAAGAAGATCATGTCGATCAAGACCGACTCGACGCCGGTCGAAGCCCCCAAAAACCCCGATGCCTGCCACATTTTCACGCTGTACAAGCTCTTCGCCACGCCCCAGCAGCAGGCCGCGCTGGGGGATCGCTACCGGGCCGGCGGCATGGGCTATGGCGAGGCGAAGCAGTCGCTCTTCGAAGCGGCCAACGCCTGGTTTGCTCCAGCGCGAGAGCGCCGCGAAGAACTCGCCGCCAACCCACAGCTCGTTCGCGACATCTTGGCCGACGGCGCCAGAAAAGCCCGTGCTAAGGGAGCCGAAGTGTTGCAGCGGGCCAAAGCCGCCTGCGGTCTGGAATCCCAGACGGCCCATTGATGTCATCCCCAACGCCAGCCCACCCGCCCGACCCGCCCCCTCCCCCGACTTCGGGTGAACTCGCAGGCTGGTTCTGTCTGGCGGCAATCGGAGTGGGAGCGCTCTATCTGGCGGCGGTGCATCTCCCTGGGCGACTCAAACTCCCCCTGATCACTCCCGTCGCTCTGGGAGGCATCGTCGGCTGGGCTTTGGGTGTGTGGGGAGGAAGAATCGGCCCGTCCCGCTGGATCGCCCGTTCGGCCTTGATCCTGATTCCTTTGGGACAAATCGGCATGGGGCTGGAGAGCTATCGGCTGGGAGTGGGAGCAGTCCGCCGCGACGTGAATCGCGTGCGGCTGGAGCGCTCTCCGCTCGCCGACGAGATCGAGCAAGCGCTGGAAGCGGCAGAGTCCGACCCCCAGGTGCGCGCGCAGCTCGCCGCAGACCACGCCGCCACCCGCGCACGCCGCCAACAGGAATTACTCCACTTCGAACGGTTCACCACATTCCGCGGCTACCTGGAAAATCGCATCCCCACCCGCTGGGGCCGCTGGCCCTCCCCCTGGCCCGAAGCGCTGCTTGCCGCGGAAGTTCTCCTCGGAACGGCACTGGGCGCCTGGCTGGCCGCGCGTCGAGCTCGCTCGTGATGTCATCCTGCTGATTGGAATGACTTCCCGCCGACCGGTTGACTTCTGGGCCGGTTGCGGTACGATGAATGCCTGACGGCAGGCGGGACTGGATCGGCCAGCTTCGATCGGAGCGTTGTCCCGCTTGACTCCCCCCCTTCCCCGACCGGAATCTGCGCTTCCATGTCAGCCTCGTCATCACCGCTGGATGTGGTTGTGGATCGGGGGGTGACGGTCATCGGGCTGGGGGCTGCTTCTGCGTCGATCGATGAGCATCTCCTGGATGGGGGACTGCGCGACGCGCTCGGCGCGGCGGTTCGCGCGGCTCACCCCCCGCGGGTCGTGATCGACCTGTCCCACACCAAGTTTTTTGGCTCCTCGTTCATCGAACTGTTGTTCGGACTCTGGAAAGAGACGCAGGCCAAGCCTGAGGGGAACTTTGCGATTTGCGGCCTCACCTCTTATTGCCTGGAAGTGCTCCGCATCACACATCTGGACAGCCTGTGGCGACTTTTCCCGGACCGCGGTTCCGCCGTCACGGCCTTGGCAGGGGTTTGATGCGGGCGTGCAAGGAACTGGGGTTACTTGTTGCCAACGGAGCGGTTTGACGTTCTTGAATGCACATTGGCGGCTCAGCGGTAGCTTCGCCCTCCTGGTGTACTTGCTCAGAGCGGCAGCCGGATTACCGCGGCGGTCGGTCGGCCGAATCGGCGCCGGCGTTTCCCAAAACGCACTCCTCCCCTTCGTCGAGGGAATCCAGACGAAACGTGATTTCGTCCTCGTGAATATCGATCACCGTCAGGATCTGATCCGCCAACCGCACCGAATCTCCAACAGCAAGTTCAATACCACCGTCCCACATTGCGACCTCCTTGCATGAAACGACGCCGGACGAGCCCACGGGCGCCTGCGCGGGACCGACTATAGCAACTGCCGGCGCTCGCCGTAAACGTGAATTTTGTATACCACCGCCAGGAACTTCGAATGAGCCTCCCACCACTTCGATTTCACCCCCTGATCAAGCGCCGTCGCTGGGGAGGGAGGCGGTTGGGGAGCGAACTGCATAAGCCGATCGGTTCCGGGAACGACTACGCCGAAAGTTGGGAGCTGTGCGACCGCGGGGCTGACCAGAGCCTCGTGGCGAACGGTCCCTGGATCGGCTGGACGCTGGGAGAACTGGTCCGCCAATGCGGCCCGGAGTTGCTCGGTCGGCACGCGGGACTGCGGGAGTTTCCCCTGCTCCTGAAATTTCTCGACGCCTCGGATCGCTTGTCGGTTCAAGTCCACCCGACCGATCAGGAGGCGGCACGAACACATCCGGGAGAACGGGGTAAGACCGAAGCCTGGGTGGTGATGGAGGCCGCACAGGGGAGTTGCGTCTACGCCGGCCTATCGCCGGGAGTTTCCCCCCAGCAGCTTCGCGAGGGGCTGCACCCGGGAACGATGGAAGATTGCCTGCACAAGGTCCACGTTGTCCGAGGAGACTGTCTGTTCATTCCGGCAGGAACGGTGCATGCCATCGGCGCGGGAGTGTTGGTCGCGGAGATCCAACAATCGAGCGATCTCACGTACCGATTGTACGACTGGGGCTGGCTCGATTCCGACGGGCAGCCCCGGCAACTGCACATCGAACAGGGGCTGGCCTGTGTCGATTTCTCTCGCGGCCCGGTCGCGCCGTCCCTTCCCAGGGTCGTCAAAGATGAGCGGGGGCACCGCGTGGAAGAACTGGTGCATTGCCCCTATTTCACGCTTCGGCGACACGTGTTGCAGGGCTCCCTTCGCTGGCCCGACGACCAGCGGTGTCATCTCCTGATGGGAGTCGCCGGCGAAGCCCGGGTGGGACCGGCTGCGGAACTGCTCCGCCGGGGAGACACGCTTCTGATCCCCGCCGCCGCCCTTCCCTGCCCAATCGAGGGGGACGGTCCGGCCGAGTTTCTCGAGACGGACTGGGAGTGATCAGGACAATCCGCGGCGTTCGAAGTCTTCGATCCGTTCTGCGAGGACCGTCCGAATCCGCTCCAGCCGGGTGTCGTCCACCACTTTGCCCCCTCCCCGATCGGTAACGTAAAACACGTCCAGCGCCTGATCGACGTGCGTCCCGATCTTGGCCACACAAATCGACAGTTCCAGTTCCACGAGCGCCACGGCGATGGCGTACAACAACCCGCGCCGGTCGTGCGCGAAGATTTCGATGACGGTGGAGCGCTCGGACGAGTCGTTGTCGATCACCACCCGCGTTGGCTCACGGAACAAGAGCTGCGTTTCGGCGCGGGGGAGGAAACGGCGGTGTTTTTGGAACAACTGCTCCACAGACTGCCCCCCCAAGACCACGGTGCGGACCGCTTCCTCGACTTCCCGCAGGCGAAAATCGGGAACCGGAACCGCAAAGTCGGCGTCAGTCACGCGAAAACTATCGATCACCGCGCCGTCGCTCGTGGTGCAGATACTGGCCGCCAAAATCTGCATCCCCTTGGCGGTCAGCGCTCCGCAAATCTTGCTGAACAGACCCGATCCCACCGCATCCCGCGTGATGATTCGATACTCGACCGTCTGGCTGTGCGGCTCGAACGCTCCCCGAACGACCGGCTCGGAGGCGTCCATCGCGAGCCGATCGATCACCGCCAGGTCATCGGCAATCTGCTGCGGCGCCGTGGCAACCAAATAGTGCGTTGGAAAATCGCGCAGGCGGTCAGCTTGGCGCTGCAGATCGGCCCCTGACAGCGTCGCATCGGGCGTGCCACGGATCCGCAGTGTCTCCAACACCTGCTGCACCACCTGGCCGATCGCTTCGGCTTCGCGAAACTTCGACGGCTCCCCCGTCAGTATGTGCAGCGTCCGCTCGAACAGCTCCGTCAGCAACTCGGCCTTCCAACTGGTCCACGCACCCGGCCCCACGGCGCTGATGTCCGCCGCCGTCAGGACGTACAACATCCGCAGCCACTCGGGGCTCCCCACGTCGCGGCTGAAGCGCGCCAACAGTTCCGGATCGGCCAGGTCGCGATGGAGCGCCTGGCGCGACAGGCTCAGGTGCTTTTGAACGAGAAACACCAGCGCCTCGCGCTGCGGCGCGGGAAGTCCCAGCCGCACCGCCACGTCTGCCGCCATCTCCCCTCCCAGTTCGCTGTGATCCCGCTCAAACCCCTTCCCCAGATCATGCAGGATCATCGCCAGATGCAGCAGCCTTTTGTGTTTTACCTTGCGATAGGCGGTCCCCAGAGGGCCCTGGTCGCGGTCAAACCCTTCCAGCGCTTCAACGGCGCGGAGCGTGTGTTCATCGACCGTGTAACTATGATACTGATTGAACTGCAAAAGGCA
>JBJXGA010000315.1:0-3200 GCA_046152955.1 Planctomycetales bacterium
GTGCAACGAACCCCGAACTGCGGACAGGCGGTGGGCCGGATTCTTCCCGCGAGAACCTCCCCCGCCAGGCAATCCCCTTCGGATTCGACCGGCACGCGCGCTCGACCGAACCGCGCTTCCGCATCGAATCGCCGGAATCGGGGCTTCAGCCGCAGTCCCCCCCCAGGGATGACCCCCAGTCCGCGCCACGGAGAATCGGCCGCCTCATACACCTGGTTGATCAGCCCCTGCGCCTCCGGATTCCCCTGCTCCTGGACGCTGCGGGAGTAGCAGTTGGCGACCCGGAATCGTCCAGTCTCCAATTGTTCGACAGCTTCCAGAATTCCCTCCAGGAGATCGACCGGCTCGAATCCGGTGACCACCAGCGGCACCTGATGCCGCGCGACGAAATCGACATACGATTCCCAGCCGAGCACAGTGCAGACATGTCCGGCGGCCAGGAACCCCTGCACCCGGCAGTCCGCCGCTTGCAGAAGCGCCTCCATCGCCGGCTGGACCCGCACGTGCGCCACGAGCAGGCTGAAGTTCTCCAATCCCAGCCGCTCCGCCTGCAGCGCCGCCAGGGCGGTCGTTGGGACGGTGGTTTCAAAGCCGACGGCAAAGAACACGACCTGCCGGTCCGGCTCGCGTCGCGCCAGCGCGACGGCATCGAGTGGCGAATAGACCGTTCGGACATCGCCTCCCCGCGCGCGGGCATCGAGCAGGCTCCCCTGACTGCCAGGGACGCGCAACATGTCGCCAAAACTGGCGAGCACAACCCCTGGTCGAAGCGACAACTCTTGTGCCAGATCGATCGCCGCGGCGGGTGTCACGCACACCGGGCAACCAGGGCCGTGGATCAGTTCGACGACCCCCTCCAGGGCCACGGCGATCCCATGTCGCAGCAACCCATGCGTCTGCCCTCCACAAACTTCCATCAACACCCAGGGGCGCGACGCGCGGCGGCGAATTCGTTCCAGCAAGTCACAGGCCAGCGCCGGATTGCGAAAATCATCGACGAACTTCATGGAGCGGCCTCCATCTCCCCGCGGGGGGATTCTCCCAGGCTGGCCAGCTCGCTCAAGGCGCGCTGTGCCGCCGCTTCGTCCAGGCGCGCGATCGCCACTCCGGCATGCACGATGACATAATCTCCCGCGGCGGCCTCCGTAACGCACGCCATGTGACAGATGCGGCGGATTCCGTCAAATTCCACTTCCGCGCTGGCAAACAGCGGATCGCGATCGATCCAGCGAACGATTCGTCCAGGAACAGCCAGGCACATCAGCCACACTTCCCTTCTTCGGTCATGCGCGCCAGTCCGACCGCTAACTGGCCGGCGGCCAATCCACCGTCATTGGGGGGAATCGTTCCCGGCAACCCAACGAGTTGATTCGATCCGGTCATCTCCTCCAGGACCAATTCCGTCAACACCTGATTTTGAAACACTCCGCCCGTGAGCACAACCGGGAGGGGTGCGAATTGGCGGCACACTGTCGCGATGGCGACCGCCAGCCCCCGATGGAAGCGCTGGCTGACGGCCCCCGGCGTCTCGCCGCGCGCCAGGTCGTCAAGCAATTCGCCAATCATCGGCCGCCAGTCGATTTGCCGCGGGTTCCCCTCCACCACGTTCAGCCGGTAGCTTCCCGCGGCGTTCCGATCACAGATGCCCTCCAGACGCATGGCTGGCTCCCCTTCGTAGGCCGCCCGGTCAATTCCCAGCGTCAGCGCCGCCACACCATCAAACAACCGTCCGGCGCTGGTCGTTCGGGGGGACCAGCGCGGGCTCTTCAGCAACCGCTCGAGGGGGGCGGCGTCTTTTCGCATCGCTGCCGTGTACCCGCTGGGCCAGGCGGTCTCTCCCTGGGACTCACGGACGAGGGCCAGCGCCACCCGGCCCGGTTCGCGGATGGCAGCCGTGCCTCCCGCCATTCGAAATTCCGCCAAGTGCGCGACGCGGCGGAACTGGGAAGCAGTCGCCAGCAAAAACTCCCCGCCCCAGATCGTTCCCTCCGGACCGAAGCCGGTCCCATCAAACGCCACCCCCAACACCTCCCGATCCAGCCATCCCTGCTCCAGCATTCCGGCGACAACGTGGGCATGGTGATGCTGGATGGCGAGCGCGCGGCCACCAGAACGCTCTTGCGCCCAGCGCGTCGTGAAGTAGTCGGGATGCGCATCGTGCAGCCAGCGCGCGTGGGTCAGGTCAGCGCCGTAAAGAGTGGCCAGAGCGCTGGCCTGGTCGATCCACCGTTCGCGGGTAGCGATTCCTTCCAAGTCTCCCACATGCCCTCCCAGAATTGACTGCGTCCCATTGCTCAAGGCCAGGGCCGCTTTTTGGTGTCCGCCGACCGCGAGTGCGACAGGCCCGGCAGGAAGCACCAATGGGAGCGGCGCCAGCCCCCGTGCCAATCGAATCGTCACGGCTGTACCGCCGATGATCCGGACCACGCTGTCGTCCACCGGGTGGACGATTGGTCGATCGTGGTGCAGCCACAAATCGGCGATCTCCTGCAAGCGCTCCAGCGCCGGTCCCTCGTCGACAGCCAGCGGCTCCCCTTCGGAATTGCCACTGGTTACCACCAGGGGACGCTGACAGGCGGCCAGCAGCAGCGCATGCACGGCGGTTGTCGGAAGCAAAAGCCCCACGGTCGCCAACCCTGGGTGAATGCCCGGCGACAATCCGTTCCCCGGACGCACCGGCAACAGCACGATCGGATTGCCAAGCGAGATCAGTGCCTCTCGGCCTGCGGCCTCGACGTATGCCAGTCGCTCCCCCTCTGCCAGGCTCCCCACCATCACCGCCAGCGGCTTGGTGGGCCTCCCCTTGCGGGCGCGCAGGCGCGCGACGGTGGCTTCGTTCGTTGCGTCGCAAACGAGCTGATACCCTCCGATTCCGCGGAGGGCCAGGATCCCGCCGTCGCGGACCAGGCGTGTCGCCGCGGCCAACGCTGCATGACGATCGGCCACGATGCGGCCGGATCGATCGCTGCAC
This sequence comes from Planctomycetales bacterium, assembly GCA_046152955.1. GTDB lineage: Bacteria > Planctomycetota > Planctomycetia > Planctomycetales > Planctomycetaceae > SIAF01. The sequence goes on from JBJXGA010000315.1 coordinate 2,972, forward strand.
CAGATGTGTGGGCCGCAATCGGAACAGCCGATCGTCTGCGCGTGAAAACGCCGATCGGCGGGATGGGCGTACTCCTGGCGGCACCGTTCACAGAGTTCGAAGCGGCCCAGGGAGGTGCGGGATCGCTCATAGGGCATCGCCTCGATGATCGTGTATCGCGGACCGCAGTCGGTGCAACTGATCAGGGGATAATCCGCGCGACGATTGCCGGGAGTGGCGACTTCCCGCA
>JBJXGA010000473.1:0-70393 GCA_046152955.1 Planctomycetales bacterium
TTTTGGGGGCCGAGGAACCGTCGGGTAACGGGGGGACGGCTGCGGGAGTCCGGTCGAAGGGATCGGACGCACCCGAGCCGACACGCGGAACGGCCCCGCGCAAGCCTCTCCGTCACGTTCCGGCCAAAGCGCAGCGCGTCGTCCAGCTCTTCATGTCCGGCGCGGCCAGCCAGTGCGACCTGTTCGACTACAAGCCCGAATTGATCAAGCGCCACGGCCAGCCCTGGGATCCGGGCGAAAAGGTCGAGTTGTTTCAAAGTGCTCCGGGGGCATGCCTGGCCAGTCCCTGGGGCTGGAAGCAGTACGGAGAATGCGGCCAGTGGATGAGCGACCTGGTGCCGCATCTGGCGACCTGCGTCGACCGGATGGCGTTCATTCCCTCGATGGTCGCCAAGTCCAATATCCATGGGCCGGCGACCTTCATGCAGAACACGGGGTTTGTGCTCCCCGGTTTTCCTCATATGGGAGCCTGGGTCTCGTATGGACTGGGGAGCGCGAACGAGAACCTTCCCACGTTCGTCGTGCTCCCCGACATGCGCGGCTTCGCTCCCAATGGTCCGGGGAACTGGAGTGCCGGATTCCTTCCCGCTGTGCATCAGGGGACGATGATTCGCCCCAACGCCCGCAATCCGATCGCCGACCTGTTTCCGCCGGAGTCAGCGAAATTCATCAACCGCCAGGGAGACCGCGAGACGCTCGACGTCCTGCGAAAGCTCAATGCCGCGCATCGCAGCGGTCGCGAAGGGGATTCGCGGCTGGAGGCGCGGATCGCCGCCTACGAGCTGGCCGCGCGGCTGCAACTGAGCGCCCCGGAGGTGCTCGACATTTCCGGCGAGACGCTGGCCACGCGGGAGCTGTATGGCCTGGATCAGAAGATCACCGAAGACTTCGGCCGCAACTGCCTGATCGCGCGGCGGCTTTTGGAGCGCGGCGTCCGGTTTGTGCAAATCTGGAGCGGCGCCGACAATGGCTTTCCCCGCCGCAACTGGGACAGTCACGAAGACATCGCCCGCGACCACGGCGAGATGGGAACCAGTATGGACAAACCAGCGGCGGCGCTGATTAAGGATCTGGAGGCGCGGGGCCTGCTCGACGACACAATCGTTCTGTGGACGACCGAGTTTGGCCGCATGCCGTGCAGCCAGGGGAGCAAGGGGCGCGATCACAACCCGTTCACGTTCACCTCCTGGATGGCGGGAGGCGGCATTCGGGGCGGGATGACGTATGGCGCCAGCGACGAATGGTCGTATAAAGCCGTGGAGAAGCCCACGTACTGCTATGACCAGCATGCCACGCTGCTGCACTTGTTGGGGATCGACCACCAGCGCCTGACGTATCGGCACAATGGCATCGACCGCCGTCTCACCGACGTGCATGGCGAAGTGATCCACGATCTGCTGGCGTAGACGGAACGGAGACGGAGATGGAACTGCACGAATTCGCCGATCGTATCCTGACGTCGCCGACGATCGCCGATAAGCTGGCGGCGTTCTCTCCCCCATTGACCGACGACGAACCCGGTCCCTCTCGGCGTCCGGCGCTTCCAGCCCGGCCTGCAGCGCTCGTCTTTTGCGGCCGCCGGGAGTCTCCCCCCATGCCGCATCCCGACACGTTCGCCGACCCACAGCGGCGGGCTGTGGCGCACCACATCATGGCCAATCATGAACTGCAAGCGCTGGAAGTGATGGCCTTCGTCCTGCTGGCGTTTCCCGACGCGCCGCGGGAGTTCCGCTGTGGTATGGCGCGGATCATGGCGGATGAACAGCGGCACACGCGGCTGCACTTGGAGCGGCTGGAGAGCTTGGGAATGCAGTTTGGCGACCTTCCGGTGAACGGCTACTTCTGGAGCAAGGCGCAGCAGTTTCAATCGCTGCTGGACTATCTGGCGGGACTGCCGCTGACATTCGAAAGCTGCAACCTGGACCACACGCTGGAGTTCGAAGGCCTGTTCGCGCAAGCGGGGGATGTGCGAAGCGCCCAGGTGATGCGGGCCATTCATCGCGATGAAATCCAGCACGTGGCGTTTGGCCTCCACTGGCTCCGCGCGTTGAAACCGCCGGAGCTTACAGACTGGGAGGCATACTCCCGCCACCTGCAATGGCCGCTCCGCCCCGAAAAGTCGCGAGGCCACACGCTGCACCGCGCCCCGAGACTAGCGGCCGGCATGTCGCCGGAGTTTATTCAGCAGTTGGAAGAATTGCCCTGACGCCGCTCACCACCCATAGGCTGGCGCACTACACTGACAGGCCGGCTCGCCGATGACGCGGCGGTTGCCGCTGCTGACACGCAGCGTTTTCTTTGCCTGCGCGCCGATGCGGTCATCGACCTCCACGACCGCATGGGGTGAATACTCTCCCCGCGCCGTGGCCGTTACGCGCAATCGCGCACGATGCGTTTTCCCCGGTCCGAGCGAGGCGATCTCCTGCACCAGATACGGACCGTCGCGGTGCGACAGGCCGTCGGGGAGCGAGACGGACAAACTGGCGTGCTCCACCCCTTGGCCGCTGGTGTTGGTCACCAGAAAATCGAGATCAATCGGCTCTCCCTGCGCCACGGCGGTGGGGCTCTGGATCACCAGCGTCAGCCCCTCCGTGGCGGACGGCCTGGCTGCGATGGGCTTGTCCATTCGAACGGTCGGCGGCGCTGTACGGGGCGGCTCGGGAGCGTGGACAGGTTTTTGGGGTTCAGCCTTCTTTTGCGTCGGTTCGGGAGCGGGGTCCGCCGGTTCGGCGATTTCCGCACTCGATTCCTCTGGTTCCTCCTGTCGATCCGTAGCGGAATTCGAGAACGTCCACTCCCCTTTGGATTTGGGCTGGAGGAAGGAGGCATCCTCGTCCTCCACAGCCGAATCATCTGTCGATTCATCGGGCTGCGCTGCAACGACAGTCGTCGTCGCCAGCGGCTCCTGTTCGCTCGCGGCCGGTTCTGGTTCCTCCGCCTCAGCCGCTTCGCTCGCGGACGCGGCAGGCTGCCGGGCCGCCACCGGTGCGGTCTCCTCAGGATCGTCGGGGAATGGATCCGAGTCGTCGTCCTCTGTCGGAGTGCTGGCGGGAGAGAGGATGCTGGTGACGGTCACCGGGGTCTGTTCGTCACCCGCGGATCCCTGGTCGCCAAATGGGTGGTCCGCTTGAGGATCCGCCGCCGGGCTGACGGGGGAATGGACCGCGGCCAGCGGCGCTACGTCTTCAGCGTCTTCATCGTCACCATCATCCATATCGATGGCATCATCGAAATTGTGCCGTCGAGGTTCTGCCGCCGCCGTAGTTTTGATCTTTGACACAGGTTGGGGCTTCTGGCGTTGCTGACCTGAGCCTCCACCCATGCCCCCACCCATGCCAGCTACACTGTCCTCGTCGCCATCCCAAGCGGCCCCCGGTTCGAGTGCTGCGCCCGAGACGGAGACAGGTTCCCGCAGCGACTCAGCCCCGTCAGAAGAATCCGGTGTTTCGCCTGGATCCCCCAGCGAGGCGACGGGCGTCTCGTCCGCCTCAAAATCGGGGGATGCTCCCAACCAACTCAAAGCGCTGTTGATGAGCAGGAAGAGCGCCAGCGCCAGGCCGATCGAACCGGCAACGGCGGCAGTCGCAAATCCCGGATTCCGCCGGAACCGCAGACGCCACCAGAGCGCGGCGGCCGCCAGGGCTTTGCGCCAGCGCGGCCAGCGATCGGTTACAAAAAATGTCGCCTTGGTGGCAGGCACGGTACACCCCTCCTTGAAGAACCGTGTGGAATCGTTGACCGCATCGCCTGAGTTTTTCCGCGATCCGGATGGCCCTCGGGATGCGCTGTATCACGACTTTCCCCCCGCGTCAAGAGGGGTTGCGGCAGATCACCGGGGGGCCGGGGGCCGCGCTTTCCCTGGAGGACGGGGCTTGGTCGCGGGAGCGTGGCGTTTTTCCCATTCGGCCTGCGTGACCTCCTTGCCGTACCAATACCAGATTTCCCGCTCCTCTCCCCCCTCGGAAACGATCCATCGGCCATGCTCCTTCCCCCAGGGGGCATAGGGACCAGCCTGCGTTTCGTTTCCCCGTTTGAGCCGGCCAAACAGGGGGGTCGGTCCCCAACGGGTGTAGGTTTTGGTGATCGTCCAGCCGTCGTCCCGATACGTCGATTCATACGTGTCAAACCAGCCGTAGGCGAAAATTCCCACAGCCGCCAGCAGCGTTCCCACTCCCCCCCACAGCGCGGTGCGATGCGGGAAGAGCCGCTGCATCCCCTGGATGATCCCCAATCCGACGGCAACCATTCCGAAGTAAGCTCCCACATCCCAAGGGACTGGAGCATGGGCACACAGCCAGAACAGCACTCCTCCGACCGCCAGACAGCCCAGCGGCATCATTCCGCTCCAGCGCTTGTCGGGGGCCGCGCGCGAGGCGCGGAACAGGAGCGATTCCGAATTCGACGGCGGTGGCCTGTCCGACATCCCGGTGCATCTCCCGAAGATCACAGCCGCAAGAGCGACAACAGGGAATCCAGATCGCGGTAGTCGGGAACGATGACATCGGCCCCCGCCTGCAACAGGCGCCCCCGCTTCCAGTCGTTCACTCCCGTCCGGTATTTCTCGTCACTGGCGACTCCCACCGCGATCCCTCCCACGCGCTTGACCTCTTCAATCTCGACAAATCCGTCGCCAAATCCCAACAGTTCCCCCGGTCCCAGATGGAGCCGGTCGACCACCCGTTCGATGATCATTTTCTTCGAAAAGTTCTGATACTGATCGATGGCGCCATAGACATGGTCTCCAAAGAACTCGGCCAGCCCCAGCGCCCGCAATTCGTTTTGCACATACACCAGGTCGGTGCCGCTGGCCAGGTACAGCGGGCAGCCGCGGTCGCGCAGACTGGCCAGCAGCTCCCGCGAGCCGGGCACTGTCAGCGTTTCGGGCAGGATTGTTCCGCATTCCAGGGCGGTCACCCGGCCGGAAATCCTTCGCCACAACAGCGCGTGGTATTCGTGCTTGTAATCCAGCGGAGGAAGCGGTTCTCCTCCACGCGACCGAATTTCCTCGGCCAATTGGATCATCTGGTAGATCGTCTGTTTTCCATTGAGCCGCATGACGAACTCTTCGACACGGTGCGCTAACTCTTCGCGCGACTCGCGGGTGGGGGTCCGGGCCAGATGGTCGACCATCATCGGGATCATGACTTCCGGCCAGCCTTCGCGGATCAGGGACAGCGTGCCGTCAAAATCAAACAAAACGGCGCGGACCGAACCGCGTGGAAGGTCGGGGTTCACGACCTCAATGCGAGTCTGTGGCAGATACGCGGCCTGCGAGGCGGAGGGCATGAGCCTGTTATTCCACGACCAGGAGATGCACGGTCCCCGGACCGTGGACTCCCGTGGTCAATTTGAGTTCGATGTCCCCCGTCTTGCTTGGGCCGGTGACAAGGGAGAGATTGGATGGCAAATCAGCCTTTTCGAGTTCCAGTTTTTCAAACAGGTCAAACAGGTCCGGAACGATTTGCGACGGCTCCAGAATCGCCAGATAGACCGGCGGAAGGAGACTCACGACGCGCCCCTGTCCGGGGCGCGCTGCGAGCGCCAGCGTCCCCGTCTCCGCCACGGCCCAATCGACGCTGGTGATCCCCAATCCCGGAGCGAACGCCGCCGGCCAGCGCGCGGCGGCCGCTTGTTGCTCCAGTTCCTCCCAACCCGCGATGCTGACGTTCAGTTCCCGCAAGAGCCGGTCCAGTTCCAATCGGTCGAGCAAGGGATGCTTCCAGCGTAGAACCGAGGAGACCTGATGCCGCGTGATGAGCGTGCGGACATAGTCGCCGACGGCTGCTGTGCCGGAGACTCGAGCCCCCTGTCCCCCGACGGCGGTCCATTCGGCAAGCAACGATTGGACCGGATCAGCCCCTCCGCCGACATAGGCCCCCGCTGCCGTGGCCTGGAGATTGACGCTGGCTCGATGGGCGCGGCCGGCGGCGGTGGCAGCCCGAATCTTTTCAATGAATGCCGTGCGCTGGGCCATGCTACCGCAACATGTCGACGAATTCGCCGAACAGATAATGGCTGTCGTGCGGTCCGGCGGACGCTTCGGGGTGATACTGGACGGCAAATGCCGGACAATCGCGCAGCCGGATCCCTTCGACCGTCCGATCGTTCAGATTGATGTGGGTGACTTCCACGTTCGGAGGGAGCGATTCGGGACTCAGGGCGAACCCGTGGTTCTGAGTGGTGATTTCAACGCCCCCGGTGCGGTGATTGAGGACCGGCTGGTTGGCCCCCCGATGACCGAACTTGAGTTTGTAGATTTCGCCTCCGGCGGCCAGCCCCAGCAACTGCTGTCCCAGGCAGATGCCAAACACCGGCTTGCGCCCCAGGAGATCTCGAATCGTCTGGATGGCGTAGTCCAAGGGGCGCGGATCGCCAGGGCCGTTGGAGAGAAAGACTCCATCCGGTTCACACGCCAGAACCTCGGCCGCGGTGGCAGTCCCAGGGACTACCGTCACGCGGCATCCCAAATCGCACAGATGCCTGGGAATATTCCACTTCATGCCATAGTCGATTGCGACCACGTGCGGCGCGCGTCCCGCGGGGCGAACGTCCGTCTCTGGCGGAAGAGTCGATGACGATCGCCCCCACTCCGAAACTCCTTCGGTCCAGGAGCGGTTGGCCCTGGGCATAACTTCCCGCACCAGGTCACGTCCCACCAGGCCGGGGCTGGCTTGCGCCTTGGCGATGAGCGACTGGTCGTCGAGATCGCGGGTGGAGAGCAGCCCCTTCATCGCGCCGCGGATCCGCAGATGCCGAACCAGTGCCCGCGTGTCGATTCCCGACAATCCCAGCACCCCGGCCTGCGCCAGGTAATCCTCCAGACTCTGCGTCGCCCGAAAATTGCTCGGCTGCGAACACAACTCCCGGACGATGAACCCCCGCAGGTAGATGCGTCCGCTCTCGGCGTCCTCCGGATTGACACCGTAGTTGCCGATTTGCGGATAGGTCATCGTGACGATCTGGCCGCAATACGAAGGATCGGTAAGGATCTCCTGATACCCGGTCATGCTGGTGTTGAAGACGACTTCGCCGTCGACCTCCCCCTCGGCGCCGAAGGCGAATCCGGAGAAAATCTTGCCGTCTTCCAGAGCCAATTTGGCGGGGCGTAACATGAGCGATGTTCTAACGCAGGGGAGAGGGCCAGCCGGGAGCGGCCGGTTCCATTTGGGGGATCGAAAGTTCTGTCCGACAGCCCCGGCGCCGATCCGGAGTCTTGCCGCGCAACCGCTCCGGAACCAGCGGCAAATCACCGCGGAGTCCTCGGCCAGCCGCACCCGGAGTTTAGTCTGCCGCCGATGAGAATGAAAGCGATCCACCGCCTACCCCGTGGTGGACGCTGCCAGTGTCCACCCCCGACGCAAAGCTGCGTCGGCCACGGCCAAACGCAGTTGATGCTGCCGGCGTCCACGTCCAACGCAAACGTAGCGAATGCTGCCAGCGTCCAACCCCGACGCAAAGCTGCGTCGGCCACGGGGTGGTGGGCCTGCGCTCGCCAGGCCGATCCGGACAAAGTGCGGGGCTGATTTTTTACACTCAACTTCGCGAGCTGATCCTACTTTTGACTACGCCTTGCGACTGGCGCGAGCGCCCACCACTCCCAGAATGCCGATCATCACGACCAGGCTGAGCGCGGCCGGGAGATTGCTGGCGTTCCAGGCGGCGGGAAGCCGCTCCGTCAGGTCGAGGCGACTGGCCAGCCCCGGAATGAGCGACAGGAAGGCGATCAGGATCGCCGCGACCGATCCCCCGGCAATATAGCCTGACGACAGCAAGACGCCGGGGCTGGTGTCTCCCTCTTCGGGAGTCCTTTGAGCAACTCGGTCGGCCACGGCACGGATCACTCCTCCCAGAAAGACTGGAACAGAGGCCGAAATGGGGAGGTAAACTCCTACCGCAAAGGCGAGCGGCGAAACGCCGCAAAGCTGCATCACCAGGGCGATGAATACTCCAATCAGCACCAGCCCCCAGGGAAGTTTCTGGTTCAAAATCCCGTCGATGATCAGAGCCATCAACCGCGTTTTGGGAGCTTCAAACTTCTGCACCGCTTCGCCGTTGTCCCGCACCCCGATGCCCCCATTGATCGCCGGATCGCACAGGTAGGCGGGTCGTCCCTGATCGTCGATCAAGTACTTCCCCTGCGGCGCCCTTTCCGGATTACCGGTTGTGGCATGCCAGACACGATATTCGGCTGTGTCCGAAATCTCCGGCCCTTTCGGTCGCTCGCGGGTCGTCAGGCCAGCCAGCGTTTCGCTCGACAACTGAAATTCCGGCAGGTTTCGCTGTGTGTAAACCGTCCCGGCGTCGTTCAGCTTCACCAGCGTCCATCCGATCACCAGCGACGACGTGATGGCGCCCAGCAGAATGGCGCACTGCTGCCATTGCGGTGTGGCCCCCAGCAAATACCCGGTCTTGAGATCCTGCGACGTGGTCCCCGCATTCGAGGTCGCGATGCAAACGATGGCCGCCACGGAGAGTGCCGCCACGCGGTCTGCAGGGGTTGTCCAACCGAGCAACAAGAAAACCAGGCAGGTCAACAGCAGCGTGGCCACCGTCATGCCGGAGATCGGATTGGAAGAGGAACCGATCTCGCCCGTCAGCCGCGATGAGACCGTGGCAAAGAAGAATCCGCAGGCGACCACCAGCAACCCGCCGACCCAGTTCATCTTTAATGAAGGGGACAGCGTGATGGCCACCACCAGCGCGATCGATCCGGCCACCACCAGCCACATCGGCAGATCCCGTTCGGTCCGCCGCGTCGGACCCGAGCCCTCGCTGCCACTGCGCCGCAAATCACTCAACCCGGCCCGAATCGATCCGAAGATCAATGGCAGCGCCTGGATCAGACTGATCAAACCTCCCGTGGCGACCGCTCCGGCGCCGATGTACAGAACGTAGTTTTTCCGAATTTCCCCCGGCCCCATGTCGCGAATCAACTGCGGCTTGACCATTAGCTCGGCATACAGCGGTTCGTCCAGCGCGTCGCCGAACAGCTTGATCGCCGGAGTCAACACCAGGGCGGCAAGAATCCCCCCGGCCATCATGATCGACGCGGTCCGCGGACCGATGATGTATCCGACCCCCAACAGAATGGGATTCGCTTCGGCGTCGATCTCGGCCCCTTTGTAGAACTTGAGCGCCACGCCGGGAGTATCCTTCCAGAGCCGCAGTCCCTGCATCAGCCACTGGTAGACGAACGCCAGTCCGAACCCGGCAAACACCGTCCGCGCGCTGTTCCCCCCTTCTTCGCCGACGATCAGCACGTCGGCGCAGGCGGTCCCTTCGGGGTATTTCAGCACGCCATGCTGCTTGACGATCAGCGCCCGACGCAGCGGGATCATCATCAGAATGCCGAGCAAGCCCCCCAGGACGGCGACCAGCATGACATGGCCGATTTCCATGTCGAATCCCAGCAGCATCACCGCCGGCATCGTGACCCCCACGCCGAACGCGATCGACTCGCCGGCCGATCCGGTCGTCTGGACGATGTTGTTTTCCAGGATCGTGGCCGGCCGCATCCCGAAGGCTCGGGAAAGAAACCGGAACAAGGTGATGGAAAGGACAGCGACCGGAATCGACGCGGAAACGGTCATCCCCACCTTGAGCACCAGGTACAGCGACGAGGTGCCGTAGACGATTCCCAGGATCACGCCGACCAGGAGCGGCCCCCAGGACCATTCGGGAATCCGCGCTTCGTCCGGAACGTAAGGCTGATGGGAAGGGGCCGACATTCCGTCTCCTTGCCAAGTGTAGACCGCGACTGGTGGCCGCGAACCCGCCGGGCGCGCCTTGCGCCCAAGTGGAATTCACCAGTCTTCATCGCTCCGCCAGCGCGGTGGACACGACGGAGAACATGGCGAACGGCGGCTAAAAAAAGAGCCGGCGGAATCCGCCGGCTCAAGCTGACTTCCAGAAGACCCGCGCTTTAGAGAACGCGAACGTTCTCGGCGCGCGGCCCCTTGGGACCGCGACCTTCGTTGTACGAGACGCGCTGCCCCTCGTGCAAATCGTCGTAACGCACTCCTTCGAGGTTCGACATGTGGAAGAACAGGTCCTTGTCAGTTCCGGTGCTGATAAAACCGAAGCCCTTGTCCGTTAATTTCTTGATTGTTCCCTCTGGCATGCCGTGCAGTTCCTGAAAGAGTGTGGCTGGCTCAATGCCCGACGCGCAACGGTCGGCTATTCAAAGGCCAGCCCTGATCATATCAAATCCCGTGGAATTGTACAACGACTCCTGGTGCGGAAAATTGGATTACCGGGCAAACCGGGAAACTCCGCGGTTCAGCCGCCAAACCCCCTCCCTTTTTACCGTCGACGATCCCCCCAGCCTGAGGCTGGTTCTGACCTCAATTTCCCGGCGGGTTCGTCGATTCGTCAACCATAAAACAAGCTTCTTTAGTCCCACCTTGATCGCGATTTCCCAGACCGTTCCCATGCTCAGGAGCAGTTCGTTTGCAGGGTCAACCAGCAGTGCCGTAGCACTGGCGCTGATCTGAGGGCTGCCAAGCGAATGCCACAGAAACGTATGGGTGTCGCGCAGGAGCTTCATTCCATGTATTCCTTCATGTCCTCTTGGGGAGCGTCGAAGCCTGGGGCCATGTAAGCAATCATTCCCTTACACAAACCGGGACCGGGACGGAGCGGCATGAGCGCCTGAGGATGTTCACTGATAAGCTTGGCAATCGGTTTCTGGTTCTCGGTGATGACAAGTTCCTCACCGGGGAACAACTGATGGATGATCTCCGGAAAATTGGCCTGTGCTTCCTCAAGAGTCACGGTGGTCATGATCGATCCTTCTGGTTTTGTGAGAACGCCATCTCCCCCCCTGCCGCTCACTTTCCATCCGCTTTCCCATCGCCCGGCGACACCAGCGATTGGAGCGTCTCGCGGATCTGGTCTTCCAGACGCGGATTGGCGCCGACGTACAGTCGCACGATTTTTCCTTCGCGGTCGATGATCACCGTTTGCGGAATGGCGCTGGCGGCGTAACGTTCGGCGACGACCCCGTCCCGATCGAGGGCCACCGTCAGGTTGAGTTTGTGCCGTTCGAGCAGGGGGGTGATCTGCTTGGGAGTTTCTTCCAGGTTGACGGCGATCAACTCGACCCCCTGGTCTTCGAACTCACGCGTGACGCGCTCGACCTGGGGCATCGATTTCAGGCAGGGACCGCACCAGGTGGCCCAGAAATCCAGCACGACGATCTTCCCTTTGTGCGCCGAAAGCTGGAATTTCTCCCCCCCCAAAAGCTCCAACTGAAAATCGGGGGCGGGTTTTCCCACCAGCGGAGAATCGCCGCCGGGAGCGCTCCCCCCCTCGTCGTCCTCTTCCGCCTGAACGAATTTGGGGTCGATCGCGTTTTGCAGTTTCCATTGTTGATAGTCGAGCTGCGCCGCGGCCCGTTCGATCGCTCCGCCGATCAGGAGCTGGTCGATCCTGGCGAGCGGGACGCGGCAGCCCCCCAGAATGTCGCTCTCTCCCACAATGACCGGTTCGTCCGCGTCGCCGGCGGTGTTCGCCACCTGCCGGGCGATGAACGTCAGCCGGTTTCCGTCGCTTCGCAGGGTTTGCACGCGGACTCCATCTGAGCCCGCCGCATCCGGCGCCTCGTGAGGCTCGTCCGCCAGTTCGTCGGCATGCAGCCAGATGATGCGGGCGACCCGTTCGCGCGGCAACTCGCGGTTTTCCAGCCGCACTTCCAACTGCAAGCGGGTCTCATCCATGCCGGCGATGCGCGCCCGCAGATAATCGCCGTTGCGCGAACGAATGAGGTGCGTGGGGGGGCTGTCCCGTTGCATCCGGGGTAGAGTGAGCAGCCGGTCGCGCTTGTGCTTGTACAACTTGACGACGCTGGCTGTCTCGGGGGCCAGTTCGACCGCTTTGACGCGGTCATGCGGGACGAACTTGGCATCGCTGACGGTGGATTGGAACCAGACCCCCTGCTCGTCGATCTTGGTCACTTCGCAGGGGAGGGTGTCTCCCGTGCGCAAATGGAGCGATCGCGTTCCCCCAGAGGCCGCGGCCCCCTGGGGGTTATTCCCCAAGGCCTGGACGAACCCTTCGACGAATCCGGCCGGCTTGCGCTGTGCCGGTTGCGGCGCCTTTGGCGCCTTGGGGCGCGGCGGAGGAGGTTCGCGGTAGACAATCCGCCCCGACACTCCGGGGCGCAGGGCTCCTGCCGTCCGGCTCCCCAGCGGCTGCCAGGTGAGGCAACTGACCCCATTTTCCGCCTGACCGTCTCGCAGAACGCCACGCAGCTTGAGCCCCTGCAATTCCAGATTTCCCGACAGGCGCGCGTCGCTCCCCTGGGGAGCTCCCTGGTGCAGCCCAACCAGCGAGCGCAACTGCGCCAGAGGGGCCACGAGCGGATCGCGCAAGGCCGGAGCCGCAATCCGCAGGATCTCTTCCTCAACGCGCATCAATTCCCCGCTCACCTGGCAGCCATCCTGATAAACGGCACGAATCGAACGGGGGGGGGGGTCGGTCTCTTCGGGAGCGAGGAACAAACTGGACATGTCCTTGGCGGCGACACGCGCTTCCCCCGTGTCGGTTTTCAGCAAGAATTCCTGGCGTTGGGGGTCGAAGCCGCTGAACTGGCCGTACAGAATCGTGCCGTCCAGCCGATGGATGCGGGCCTTGTCAGCCTGAATTGGTTGTGGAGGTTCGCCATTCCAGCGCCCCACTCGCAGCCGTTCCAGCCGCAAGTCGCCCCGTTTGTTCGTCAACCGCACTCCGCCCAGAACTTCGCTACGGACCTTGTTGAATTTGAGGTCAGCCAACTGTTCTCCCTGGGGAGAAAAGACCAGGCAGCGATTCTGCGCCTGATCGAGATAGCAGACCAGATGGGCGCGGTTCTCGGCGGTGTCGATTTTTTGCACTGACGCCACATCCGCCTCGCGCTCGGTTTCGCGCTCGATGACCAGATCGTTTTCCCAGACCTCAAAGCGGAACGCCTGCTGGTTGATTTTTTCATCCGATCCGGTTCCCAGAGCCAGCACGAAATCGGGCTTTTTCTTCCAGGAGAGTTCCACCTCGATTGTCGCCTGCGCCGGGAGCTTCAGATCGCGGGTGATCGAGGCCCCTTCACCATCAGCGACGAGCTGGCCAAATTCTTCGCGCCAGCCGCGCTGCCCTCCGGCGGAGACGGTCCATTCCGCCAATCCATTAGGGCCCAGGTAGAGCAGATCGTCTGCTTCCCGCCAGCGAAAGATGCGCTGGATCGCGCTCCGCTTGACATGCACGGGGCCAAATCGCGACTCGTCCAGTTCCAGATGTTCGCCGGACAAACCGCGGATCGCTCCGAACAGCACGTCCCCTCCGGCCAATTCCAGGCAGTAGTCCCCGGTCGATTTGGGAGACTCTTTTGGAACCGGAAACTGAACCGAGTTCACCTCTTCGACAGCGAATTCAAACGGTGTGGCGAATGCCGGAGACTGCCAGCGGATCGTCCCCAGGGCGTCGCTGGGACGCAAAACCCCAGTGGCAAATCCGCCGTTGATGAGGTTCAACTGGGCGTCCGATGGCGCGGCGGAGTCCTTCTCGGCCCCGCCGGTCGCAGAGGTCTGAGCGGACGCCACAAGGCAGCACATCGCCAGGAAGGCGAGTCCCCCGGCTCCACGAAACAGGTCATTGCGCATGAGTTGCTACCCGTCAACGTTCGTAAATTGGCAGAAAACGATAATTCAACGCGATCGCCAGGAGCGACAACGAGGTGCTGATCGCCGGCCCCATTTGTCCCTTGAAACTCCCGTCCCCCTGCTGCAAGGGCTTGAGTTGCCGAATCAGCAACTTGTTCCATTTTTCCCAAGCCTCGACATCCCCCTGAAACAGGGCCTGCGCCTGGTAATAGCGGGTGTACTCGGGCCAGCCCTGTTGTCCGGTCTGTTCCAGCCGCTGCTTGAGGAAGCCGACGGTCGATTTGAACTGCGGCAGGTCTTTGCGGCGCGCAACCGAATACACCAGAGTGGCGATCGACACTCGCGCCATCCCGTCGTCAAATCCCCCGATTCCTGAATAGGCCACCTGCCCCGACCCCGAGGTCATCGACTTGTAATACGAGACCGCCTTGTCGATTGCTTCGTCCGGGACTTCGATTCCCGCGTTCCGGGCGGCGAGCAGGCCGACCGTCACCGCTCCGCTGACCGACGTGTCGGCATCGGTCGAATCGGGCGAATAGCGCCAGGCCCCCAGGGAGTTCTTTTTCTGAGACGTGATCGCGGCGCGGACAGCCAGTTCCAGCGCCTGGCCGATCGTCCGTTGCGGCTGGCCATCAGGCCACAAGTTGCGCTCATCGACCGCTCCATACGCTTCCGCCAGTCCCAGCATCCCAAATCCGTGGTGGTACATGCTGTTCCCCAGATAGCCGGTCGAGGCATTCTGGCCGCGGATGATGCTCCGCACAGCGCGGCGGACATGATTGGCGTACATCCCAAAATTGGGATCTTCCCCGGATGCCAAAAAGACCATGAGACCCAAACCGGTGGAGCCGGGTCCCTGTTCTCCTCCCGACCAATCGCCGTTTTCGGACTGCGTGGTAGCCAGGTATTGCAGTCCCCGATCGTACATCTCGCGGACGTCGCGCGGGACGACCTCTCCGTAACGGATGTTAGGGGGCTGCGCCAGGACAGGGCCGGTCATTGCCAACAGCGCCAATCCGACAATCAAGGGCCGGACGAACGCGCGGATCGACAAAGCTCTGGTACGGAGAGAAACCAGGAACGTTGAAACAGGAACGGGGTTCACGATGGTCGGGTCTCAACAGGAGCGAAAAGCCGGGTTAGGGATGGGAGCGTCGTAACAGTACATTGTAAGTGTCGACGCCCGTGGTGGCTCGATGCGATGCGCCAGCGGGAAGTGCCGACTGCCTGCGGTTTGCTCCCCGTGCATTATTGCGCCGTCCTTCTGATTGTGGCCCGCCGCCGCACGCGGGAGGCGATACCGGTTGTTCATTCCACTTTGGCGGCAGTGTCTGCCGGGGGGTTCGCACGTTGCGCCGCACCGGCGGCCGCCGCGCCCCCCTCTTCCGCCGGGTCGTCGTCGAGCAATCGATTCGATTTCAAAAACTGTTCCAGACCCCGCGCCTGAGCGAGCTGCTGGTTGAACATCTTCCATTGCGGCTCGTCGAGGATCTCCCGGATTTTCTCTTCGGGAACTTTGGAAGCCTGCAGCATGACAATGTAAGTGTCGTACTGGCCCGACCTGCGAATCGGCCGCGTCTCGTCCATCAGCAACTGAACCAGCTTGGAACGCTGCGCTGCGCGGAGCGCCAGGGCGTCGTCGAGTTGTGCCACGACCCGTTCCACAGTCGCCCGGTACCGAAACGTCTGTCGCTCGCGGTCCGACTTTTCGAATTTCGCCCCCTGTTCGGCGGTGAGCGACTTGCGGAGCGCCTTGTCGAAAAACGAGCCCTGGCCAAATGGTCCGTTCCGGACGATCAATTGCAGCGGCTGAATCTCCTGGAAAAACTCTCCGATCTTGTTCTGATCCCCCTTCACCAACTGGAATTTCTTGCGTTTTTCGTCGACCTGTTCATGAAACCGGCGGATGTCGGCACGACCGGCCAATTCCAGCTTCTTCTTCTGCTCGGGGGTCACCCCGCACACCCGATCCACCTCATCGATCCGGAGCTGAAGTTGAGAATCGAGCCGTTTGCGTCCCGCAGCGGCGTTCCGGTTTCCCCCGTAAATCCACTGATCAAAGTTCTCATCCGCCATCATGAACTGCGGAGCATCGAGCGGTGTCTCTTCCTCCACGACGTCGTCATCGGCGCGCACGATGGCTGCCGACGCCAAGAGGCCCACCAGTAGGGCCGCTCGCCACCACATCGAATTGCCGCGATCCCCCCATCCCATGGTCATTCGTCGCCTCTCTCGCTGACGCTCTATCCGAGGGCGCTATTCGTCCTCTGGCTGCAACTCGTTCACGGGTTGCACCTCAATTTCCACTCCCTGCACCGGCTCATCGTCCCATACGATTTCGCCGACTGCCATTCCCTGCATGAACCCGCCGCCAAAAATGGTCATCCCGCCATTGCGCTGTGCGCCGCGCCAGATGTCCTTTTGCACCGGATTGAGAAAAACGGCCACGTGTTGGTCGGGAAGATTCGGCAGGTAGTCCGCACCATACATGAAAACCTCCAGCGACTGGCACCAGGCATCGTTCCAATTGTCGTACAGTGCCGCGCTGATTTTCTCCCGCTGGTCGCTGGAGAGCACCAGATCCTGATCGAGCAGCGATACCAGACTCTGGACGGCGACTCTCCTGTAGTTGGACGTGCGCTGCTCGATTTCCTTGTCGTAGACCGCCACTTGCTCGTCAGTCAGGTGCTTTTTGACGGCCGCGATCAGAGCCGCCTGCAACAGTCTTTTGGGGTTGGGAAACGCCTGATCGCCGCGCCAGCCCCCTTGCATCATTTTCTGCTGCGCCGCGGTGTACTGGCCGATCGCGTCTTTGAACGCCGCTTCTCCCTCCTTCTTCAGCGTCGTCTTCTGCTCAGGCGTTGGTTGGCAGACTTTGCGAATCAGGTGCAACTCGGCTTCCAGCAAGGGACGGAACTGCTGCTCGAATTGTGCCCCTTGCGCGTTGAACTGCACAACGATCGCGCCGGCGGCTTCGACTGCTGCTTCTGCGGCCACTGCGGCGGGGGCTTCGGCATCCTGCCGCGCAGCGGGTTGCAGGTCGGCCGCCTGGCGCTCTTTGGCGGCGGCGTCAGCCGCATCGGCGGCTTCGAGCGTGGTGACGACCAGTTCCTCTCCGTCAATCCGATGCCGCAGCCCGAGGTCTTTGAGCAGCGACTGCAGGATCGACTCCAGCGTCTCGTTCTTGGCCGCGACGCTGACGGGCACATCCGCCCGGATACCGGCCTTTTCGAGGACCGGTTTGTCCAGCTTGATTGCAATGTCATGACTGTCGGCCAGCGAGGCCAGCAGCTTTTCCAGCGGAACTTTCTCGGCCTTGAAGCTGGACTTGGACTTCAAAGTGATTTCGAGCTTACGGACGACGTTGCGCTTCCACGCGGCGGGGCGCGCCTTGGCCGCCGGCGCGGCGACTGGTTCGGCCGCTTTGGGGGGCCGGGGAACCTCTTCCCCCCACCCGGTCAACACTTGGCTGAAGAACCCGATCGCGGCACACAGGCCGACCACTAGCGCCTGGCGCAAGCTGCACCCCGTTTGCGAGGCATGCGGAGCGGTCATTGTCCCCCCGAACCCCGTTCCAGGCGATTAAAATACTCATCCAGACCGGCGCGGAATTCCTCGGGGAGCTTATAGCCCGACTCGCCGCTGGACTGGGAAATGCCGTGGTCCTCGCGGACCTCCTTGTCGTTGACGCCGCTTCCCAGCAGGGTCAGCGCCGAGTCGTTCGTCGTTCCCCCTCCCCCGCCGCCGGGAGTTGAACCGCCGCCGCCGCCACCCCCTTTGGGGTTGATCCGCTTCGACTGCAAGAGCAGCTCAATCGCCTCGGTTTCGGCAGCGATCGCCTGCGAACCGGTATCGGGGCGCGAAAGGATCGTAGTCGCATCGTCCATCACCGCGGCCACCTGAGTCAACAGAGCGATTTCCTTGCCGAATTCCATTTCGCCATCTTTCAATTCACGAATCCGTTGCACAACTTTGACCACGCGCTCGCGAAGGTCGTCCTGATCGTCGGATAGACGCAGCGCCTGCTGCTTGTGTTCGTCGGCGGGAATCGCCGCACGCGCCTGTTCGGAGACACGGGTTTCTTCACGCAGGTTGATTTCAGCTTCCAGAATCTGCAACACTTCCAGGACGATCGAAGGCGGCAAACTGCCGCGCGATTTTCCGCCGGGTCAGGTGCCGCCCGATGCGGGATCGACCAGATCCTCGGCCCAGCGATCAAGCGTATCCGACCAGTATTCCGCCTGAGCGATCGACAGCCCGTTCTCCTTGCGGAGGTCGTCCCCCAACTGCCGCAGACTGCCGATCACGTCGTACTCCTTCATCTCGTCGAGTACCGTCTTGAACTTCATGAAGCGTCGCCGCTCGAAGTACGAATGCATGTCGTCCATGATCGTCGAGACATCCTGACTCCCCTTCGCTTCCTGCTGCGACATTTCTTCCAGCACTTTGGCCGCCTTGTCGTCGATCATCGTGGGGGAAGCGCCGAATGCTTCGCCAAGCTGATCGCTGATCCGGCCGGCAATGTTGTATTGCAGCCGCGAGGCCGCTTTGAGGCGTTTCAGCAGGGTGCTCCCTTCCAGGTTGGCCAGAACGCGATTGAGTTCATCCGAGATTTTCTCGAATTCCGCCAAAAGATCCTGCTGCTCCTCGACCGCTTCGTCCACCTTGTCGCCGGCCGGGCACGACTCCCCTTTTTTCTTCTTGCCCGTTCCCATCACGGTGGTGACCGGGAGCGACAGGCTTGGCTTCCCCTGCGCTTTCTGCTCTTCCTCGTCCTCTCCATCCCCCTCTTTTCGGGGCTGCTGCGACGACTCGCCATCCTTAATGGCCGGTATGGTGGGGGATTTCTTTGGTTCGTCCTCCGGTTTGTTCGCACCGGACCCGGAACGATTGTCGCGCGACTGCCCCGCCTGCGGGGGTTGCTTCGCTTCCGTCTGACCCGGTTTGCCTTCAGACTTCGAGGGGTCGTTCTGCGCCATCTGCGGGGACTGCGCTGCTTCCTTCAACAATTCGGCGACCGATGGCATGCGGTTGCCCGAAATGTCTTTGAGAATTTGCAGCATCTCGGCCCACTTCTCCAGATGCCCCACGCCAATCTCGGGGTTGCGCATCGCTTGCCGCACCAATTCTTCTCCTGAAGCGGTCAGGTTGGTCAGTCGCCGTCCGTTGGACCGTTCGCCAGCGGCCTGCGCCTCCAGGCGGCGGCGCGCGTCGGGTTGATCCAATTCGTCCTGCGTCATTTCGCGCACTTGCTTGTTGGTCTCATGCAATTGCAGTTCGCGGTCGCGCACCTCCAGCGACTGACGCTGCCACTTGCTAAGCTGCTCAGTGATCCAGATCGCGTGCTGCTCGGGACTGAGGATGTAGAACATATAGACCGGGGAATACACCCGTTCCCGGCCTGGAAGATAGTCTTCCACGAACACCCGCAGGGCGATCGGCTGCGGCTCGATCTCCAGCGCGCGGGCTGAAAACGTACCGGCGACATCCAGGTTTTCCTGATCGCTCCCGCCGGCCGCCAGAATGCGTTCCCCCTTGGCGGGGGTCTTGACAACAGGATTCTCGATCCCTTCCCATTCGATCCCGACCCGCTTGACGCCAAAGTCATCCCGCGCTCGCACCTTGAACGACAGGACTTCAGAATCGAGGACCACTTTTTGTCGCGGGAGGTCTTCGCAGACCAGCGACGGGGCTTCGTCCTCTTGTCCCGCCACGGTCAGCGTGAACGGTTCGCGTGACGCCAGACCGAATTGGTCCTGCCAGCGGAATTCCACCTTGCGCGGACCGTCGATCGCCACCACCGGGCTGGTCACCTGTCCCCCTTTCGGAACGACCGCCTGACCATCCACCGCGGCGCTCGCCAGTTCGCGTCCGACGGTCGCGGTAAACTGCGCCTGGCTTCCATTCACTAGCGAGATCGCCCCTCCCCGCACATCCCGATGCAACGCCGAAGTCCGCTGCAGGTACGCCGGAAGCGTGACCTCCGCGACCACCTGCGTCAATTCAGGACGGAGCATGGGCTCCACCGTCACGCGCTGCACCCAATCGCCGATTCGGACCGTCACAACTCCAGTTTGAATCTGCGAGGGCATCTCGAAGGCATAGCCCTGATCGCTCTGGCCCTGGTCGCTCAAGGCTGCGAACACCGGACGCTGCCCGTCAAACTGCGCCTCCCCCTGGGCGGGACGCGACACGGTTCCTTCGGACAGTTGCAACGGCAGCGTGAATGACTCGCCGTGCGCGACGACGATTCGCTCGGGAAGCTGCTCGACTTTGGTAAAGGTGTATCGCGGCGTCTGGAGCCAGGGGGCCAGCAAACGCGCCCAGGCATTGGCCGCCGCGGAGGGGAACAGTCCCAGTAACACCAACGCGCCGACCGCCGGGACCGCCAGCGCCCACCCCCACATTCGATGCCGCGGGTTGGGAACGGCCTGGCGAAAATCGCGCCGGCTGGCGTCGGCAGCCACCTGCACCACCGCCGCCTGGCACAAATCCCACGATCGGGTTTGCTCCTGCTCGTTCCGAACCAGTTCGATGATCCCCAGCAACTGATCGCCAATCTGAGGCAGCTTGCGACTCAGGAGCGTGGCCAACTGTTCCAGCCGCCGATGCCTCCAGACCCAGCGGTGCAGTGCGAGCGGCACGAGGGCGCAACCGGCGACCACCCCCAGAAAGAGAGCGGTCCGCACTCCTTGTGGGGTATCCCACACGCGGTCAAGAACAAACAAGACGAGGAAGCCGACGAACACGCCAAACAGCGCGCCGCAGACCGCCTCGATCATTTTGATTGACCAGACCCGGCGGCGAAACTCGTGGAGCTGCGCTTCCAGCGACTCGGGCAACCGCAACGGACCGTGGGAGGGGACCATGCTCATGTCAAAACTCCTGAAGGAGTGAAGCACCTCGCCGCCGCATCAGACGGCATGTCAAGAGTCTATCAGATTTCCATCCAGTCTGGCTATCCTATCCGCCGGATTTTTCAGCCGAATGCCTAAGTCGGAGCTTCGGGTCCGCCGGACGAATTCCAGAGTTTTGGTGTGTCCCGAGGTCTGTCGTCGATTTCTTGAAGAACAAAAAACAGGACAGAGCAAGTCACGTCTTAAAATCAAGAACTGAACCACGAAAAACCCAGCGCGCCCGTCGGCTCCGCTGGAGAACTCAGAGGATCGATCTCCAACGGAACTCGATTGATTGCCTGATCGGACGCCGTCAACTGGTCCGTCAACTGGTCCGTCAACTGGTGGGTCACCTGGAATCCCCACAGGATATCAATCGCAAGTATCTATTGGATAATCACTTGCAATTGCGTACCAGGGCGGCCACAGCTTGGTCGGCCATCGTTTGCCGCATGGCGGGCGGGCATTGACGACCATGCATGCCGCGCAAAGGAAAACTGGCCCGATCCCCATTTGACCACTCCTGAGAATCTGGGGAATTTCGCTCCCCTTCCTTTCGCTACTTGACAATTGCATTCGAGTCCATGTTCTCCCCGGTTCGGACAATCCGCACTCACCCACCTGATGGTTTCTCATCCTCCGGAATTCCCGCACGAAGCCGAACTCGAGTCTGGCTCGTTCGATTTCTTCCAATTGGTTGGCATCAGCGAGGGGGAAGCCGCCTTTGCCCGGAAGCATGACGGGTCAGCGCTGTTGCAGCGGCTCTTAGCCCGCAGGATTTTTCCGGTGACAAACCCAGACCGGCCGGAGCTTGAGATGGAATCGGAGTAGCCAGGCGGAATCGCGGGCGACGGAATGGGAAGTCCCGTTTGCTGTGGACTACGAATGGTCTTGGCGAGACTTGCCGCGAGTAACATGGAATTCAAGATGTGACCGCACCCATCGCACATACAGAAGCCCGACTTTGGGGAGAAGCCGGGCTTCTGGTGGCTGCCGACTTGCCGTTGTCGACGGCAAACGGAATGGCATCGCACTTCGATATCTATTTGGAGACATCCAACGGCAGTTCGCTTGCTGCGATGTCTTTGATGGAGAGGTCGCCGTAGATGGCACGAAACGTCGTTGCGGTGCGAAGCTTGTACCAGCCAATGATTCGATCCCCCTGGCCAACTTTCACACCCGAACCGACGTAATGGAAACTGTTCGGCGCCGTGTGGTCTTCCTCGAACTGTTTGATTGGGGACCGGTAAATCTCCCGCATCATGATCTTGTCCCGAATGTCGATCAAAGCCTGCTCAGCGGCCGTCCGGTCGGCCTGTTTCTTTTCGCTCGCGACATTGAACTTGTCGCTGTCAAACGCCGAGTACGGTGAATCGGGAAATGCATCGTCGTTGAACCGGGCAGCGGCTCCGAGATAGGCCAGCATCTCCTCTTCCGTCACCGTGGGCTTGGCGATCTTCACAAAGGCGTAACCTGCCGGCGGATCCAGACTGAAGTCAGACGGATCGAGTTTCGGGTTGAGCACGATTTCGTGTGTCAGAGCGGCGATGGGGGCCATCTTGCGCCATTTTTCTTCGGCCGGTTTGTTTCGATCGGTCGCCGTCTCAAACTCGAGATCGGCTTCATTCGGCGTCCAGATGCCTACCAGTTGTTTGGAGGCCGCGTCGAACAGGAAGTCGTAGCGAAACTCAGGCCGACCTTCTAGGCTTTGGAGCGTCGCTCGCACCACGTTGGCGCGGATTTTGTCGATCTCTTTCTGCCCTTGAAGAGAGACGGACTTGACGCGACTGGACTCACTGCCGCTCTTGCGTTCTCGAATGATCTCGCCGACCCAGGCAAACGGACCGCGCTCGCCGCGTAGAAGGACCGGAGCCTTCAGGACCGCTTTCCTTCCTTTCTCATCGAGAGCCACCATCCGGCCTGCGCGCTGATCCGTGATATGCACCGCGATGGTTTCGCCTTGTTCGTTCAGCATGGTTTCTCGATACTGGCCAGGGTGGCGATAGGCGTGCAGCCGACGCTCTTTTTGGATCCAGGTTCTCTGGCCGTCTTCGCTTGTGAATCGAATGAAATACGTGTCGGTCCACGTCATCGTCTGGACGCCGTCAACGCCGGGAATCGCGTCCGCAAAAGCGCTGGGGCTGAGATTTCCACCGCCTGATCCCATCCAGGCCAGTCCCCCTGCGAGGAGCGCGGCCGCAGCCATCCACTTGAATGATGCCATGAGATATCTCCTGGTTCTTAGTGTTTGTAAAGCAGGCGCCTGAACCGCCGCGGCCACTGGCTGTAGAGCCGCAACCGCGTCGGGGTGCCGATCGCACCAGGCGTCAAAATCCGGGGAGGGCACATCCCCCAGTCCCACCCGCAATCGCTCTTCCCAATCGAGAGGCGCGTCGTTCATTTTTTGGCTCCTGTGGCGTTGAGGATTTCCTCCAGCTTGCGACGTGCTCGCTGGAGGCGTCCGTGAATCGCTTGCGTCGATAGACCGACCGCGCCGGCGATGTCGTCGTAACTCAGCCCGCCGAAGTAGTACAACAGGACGATTTCGCGCGAACTCTCGTCCAGTTGCTCCACTGCATCGCGAACCTGCTCACGCAACATCTCCAGAGAGGAGTCATTGACTGGCTCTCGATCATCGGACAACGGCTCATGTTTCGGTTGACCCTGTGCCAACCGTGATGCCGTGCGACGACAGATTGTTCCCAGCCACTGCGAAAATCGCTCTCCATTTTGCAACGTCCCCAATGTCCGGCACGCTGTGGCAAACGACTCCTGAGCCGCGTCTTCAGCAAGGTGTGCATCAGACAAACGGCTGCGGGCGATCGCTACCGCCAGGCGATAGTGCCGATTGTACAATTCGCCGAAACTGGCCAGGTCACCCTGGCGAGCGGCCGCAACGAGTTGCTCGTCGGTCGGTGGCAAATGAAGGACTCTCTCCGTGGAGGTGTCAAAAACGCTCAATCGTCACCATGTTAGTGCCGGCGGCACGCGAGAAATGAGCGCTCGATCGAGAATTCTCTCAAGAATTCTCTTCTGAAGTCGCGTGGAGAGTATCGCTGCGCTCAACCTCCGGCTCATGGCTGCGACCCCGTTGGGGTCGTTGCTCCGGCTGGAGGGCTGCGTTCATCCGCCAACCGATTCGCACGGACGGTTCAGGTCCGAATTCCGAATGAACATGCGCAACATGGCGGGATCGACTGAGTACATCTCGGAGTACGCGCTCGAAGACGCGGGGATCTATCCCGCTTCGGACAGGCCGGCGCTTTGATTCAGCTTGTTGTAGAGCGTCTTGAGGGCGATCCCCAGTTCCACCGCGGTGCGGGGCTTGTCGCCTCCGTTGCGGTCGAGCGTTTGCAGGATGACTTCCATTTCGATCTCCCGCAGCGTCTTGGGACGCTCGCCGTCGGTGTATTCGACGACAGGGCGCTGCCTGCGAGCGCGGCGGGTCAGACTGGCGGGCAGGTCGTCCAGCGTGATCGTTTTGCCGTCCGACAGGATCACCGCATGCTCCAGCGCGTTGGCCAGCTCGCGGACATTGCCGCTCCAGGTGTGGTGCTGCAACACATCAAGGACTTCGTTGGAGAGGATGTCGGCGGGAACGTGGTGCCGCTTCAGGTGCCGCGCGATGAGGGTCCGGGCCAGATCGGGGATGTCTTCGCGGCGTTCCCGCAGCGGAGGGAGTTGGATTTCAAACGTGTTGACCCGGAAGAACAGATCCTCCCGGAAATCCCCCGCTTCGACCATCGACAACAGATCGCGGTTGGTGGCGCAGACTACCCGGATGTTGACATGGAAGGCGTCGTTTTCTCCGACCCGACGGACTTCGCCCGATTCCAGGACGCGGAGCAATTTGACCTGCATGCCCCGGTCGAGCTCTCCCAGTTCGTCGAGAAACAGCGTCCCGCCATTGGCCACTTCGATCAGCCCCTTGCGCGGCACGTCGGCTCCCGTGAAGGCCCCTTTACGGTGGCCGAATAGCTCGCTTTCCACAAGATTCTCGGCCAGGGCGCCGCAGTTGACGGCGACAAACGGCATGTCGGCCCGGCGGCTCAATTCGTGGATGCGGCGCGCCACCAGTTCTTTTCCCGTTCCGGTTTCCCCCAGAATGAGGACGTTGGAATCGGTGGGAGCGATCCGCTCGATGATCTTCTTCACCCGATCCATCGAGGGGGCCTGTCCCACGATGTCGGGACTCCCTTCGACCGCTTTGAGCCGGTTTTCCAGCGCGATCGCTTTGTGCGTGAGGGTCCGCTTCTCACCGACGCGCGACAACACGCCGGCGATCAACGCCAGCTTGGTCGGTTTCGTCAGGAAATCATAAGCCCCGCGGCGGAGCGCCTGGATGGCGTCTTCCATGTTGCCATGCCCGGTGCTGATGATGATCTCCGTTTCGGGAGAAACGGACCGCAGGTGTTCGACGACGTCCCAGCCGGAAATGCCGGGCATCCGCAGGTCGATGATGGCGGCGTCGAACGAGTTCTTGTCGATGGCGGCGATGGCGCTCTTGCCGTCTTCGCAAATGGTCGCCTCGTGCCCCATTCTCGGCAATTCGAGCTTCATGACGTCCCGGATGGGGGGCTCATCGTCAACGAACAGTACGCGCAACCTGTTCAGAGCGGATTGGCTCAACCAGATCCTCCTTGCCGTCCGCCGGAGACTTCCTGTCGCCGGACCGCTAGCCGATTTTCGTTCGAGAATGGGTTTTCCGCCACGCAGGGTGGGCGGGGGGGCGTATGTTAGCAAGCATCGGTTTTCAGGTACACAGCGGATTTTCGCGGGAAAATTCGCGTGCCGATTCCTCTTGCAATACCTCGAATCTTGAGGTACAAGCCCCGCCATGAGTGGAAAACGCACGAATCCTGACTTTCTCAATGGCGTTCCCGAGTTGTTGATCCTGAATCTATTGGCTCGTCAACCGATGTATGGTTACGAGCTGGTGCAGGCGATCAGGCAGTCGACGAACGCCGCGCTGGAATTTGGAGAAGGGTGCATCTACCCGATTCTGCATCGGCTCGAAGCACATGATTTCCTGCAAGGGACGCGGACGACAGTCGGTGGGCGCCAACGGGTGGTGTATCAGGTGACACCTAGCGGCGAGCAGCGGTTGCACGCCTCCGCGGCGGCCTGGCAGCAAGTGGTCCAAGCGGTGAGTGGCGCTCTCCAGGGAGGACCGCATGTCCGGCCCGCAATGGCTTGAAGCGGTGGTTAAGGAGTTGTCTCGACGCGGACTGCCGCGGCAGGAAGTCGCACGGCTGGCGGACGAGTTGTCGGACCATTTGTCCGACCGATTGGAGTCACGGCTGGCTGACGCCGGGCGTGACGAGGGAAAGGGGGAAATCTCTTCTCTCATTTCATGTCAGGAGTTCACCATGCGCACGGAAGCGAGTGTTTTGGAAGAATTGGGACATCCCACAGAGATTGCGGACGCCGCGGCCCTGGAGTATGGCAAGCGGCCCATCCTGCATCGTTCGCGGCTGGCGGCGTTTCTCACATTTGTCGTGTTGCCACTGCCGGCATTGGTGCTGGGATGGATTGCGGCCATGATGCTCCTGGCGGGGATCGGTAATGTCCTGGGAGGTTCGGAGACGGACAGCGACACGGTTCGAGAGGTCACTTGGCCGATGGTGCTGGGGGTCAATCTGCTGTTGGCGGCCATCCTGGTCGCTCCGGCGACGGGGATCGTGGCGCTGTTTTCACGACTGGCGCGACGCACTCGCCATCAGTGGCGGTGGGGGCTGGCGGCCTGCCTGCTGATTGCGCTGACCACCGCGCTGGCTTATAGTTCCGCGGAGTTTTCGGAGTTGCCGGGCCGTAGCAAAATCATGTTCGGCATGGGAATCTCTGGCAAACTCCCGTCGACGGCCCAGATCGGACAGTTTCTTCTGCCGATGATCGTGGGACTTCTGATCCTGCGAAGATCGTCAAAAACCAGACTGACCGATCCGTCCGACCGGCACTCAGATTCCGAAGAGCCGCTCGCTGGTACTCTGGGGATGCCGGACCGCGCCGCGGCATGACGCACGACTGGGGTTGGATTTGGGGCCACCCTGGCCTGCGCCAACGTCAGACGCGACATTAACGCGAATTGATCCGAGAATTGTTCCGCTGGCCAACTACAATCGCATTTTTTGACCAAGCACCAGCCCCCCGCTGGCCTTGTGCCAGTGGAGGCCGTGCCTGGCAGCTACATGCGCCATTTACCCCCGTTTTCCCGCGCTCATGAACCTCTGCCCCCCTCCCCGCCGCGACAAACGCTGGAGCGGGCAATAAAGCATTGCCGCGGCGGGGAGGGGGGCAGAGGTTCTACACGTGGGATCATTTTCGAGGGTTCTAGCCTGCGAATCTTTCGCTCCAGCGGCACGAGGCCGTTGGGGGCGGGCTGGAACCTGAGTCGCCGAATTCCTGACCACGGTTTCGGTTCAGATTGAGACATTGGTGCTCAGGTCAGGGCTACCCTGCATCCGACGCGGCGGCCAATTGTCCCGTGAGGCAGACCAAGTCTTCCACCAGACTCGCGACGGCGCCCGAATCAATGGCTGCGGCGGCGAGCCGGACTCCTTCGCGCGGCTCCCTGACGCGTACCGCGGCCAGGAGCGCGGCAGAGGCATTCGCCAAGACAATATTCCGCGCCGCGCCGGGCTGGCCGGCGAAGACCTGGCGCAACACCGCCGCGCTTTCGGCTGGCGACTGCACCTGCAAATCTTCCGGACGGCATTCCGGCAGTCCAAACGATTCGGCGGTCCACTGCCGTTCGCACAGTTGCGCCGCGGTCACTTCAAAGGCGGTCGTCACTCCCCACAAGCTGACTTCGTCGAGTTGATCGGCGCCGCAGACGACATAGGCGTGTTGCCGTCCAAGGTCCGCCAAAGCCCGCGCCAGGCGGTGGGCCGTCTCTTTGCGCCCCGTTCCAATCAACTGAAAGCTGGCGCGGGCGGGATTGGTCAATGGTCCCAGCAGATTGAAGATCGTCCGAAAGCGGAGCTGCTTGCGGACCGGCGCCACGTGCTTCATCGCGCTATGGAACAACGGGGCAAAGCAAAAGCCGATTTTGAGCTCGTCCAGACAGCGAGACACCTGGCCGGCGGTCAGATTGATCTGGACTCCCAGTTGTTCCAAGACGTCGGCTGATCCGCTGGTGCTCGACACCCCCCGGTTGCCATGCTTGGGAACCGGCACGCCGCAGGCGGCCACGACGAAAGCGGTCGCCGTGCTGATGTTGAAGGTGTGCAACTGATCCCCACCGGTCCCACAGGTGTCGAGCAGCCCCAGATGTCGCGTGGACAGCGGGGCCGCCCGCTCTTGCATGGCCCGCGCCGCGCCGACAATTTCACCCACCGACTCCCCTTTGAGACGCAGCGCCGTGAGCAGCGCGGCGATCTCCACTTCGCTGGCCTGGCCGTCCATCAGTGTTGAGAACGCGGCATAGGCCTCGGAACTGTCGAGATCGTGCCCGGTCACCAGTCGATCGAGGGCGTGCTGCATGGTGGTCATCAGGGGGACTCCGGTTGCGCCAGGATTCCAAGGGGCGCATCACAGTCCGAAACCAGTTCCGGACTTGTCCACGACCGCTTGAACCGCGCGCGATGCATCTTAGTGGGCCGAAAGAGCGAGGTAAACCAGCGGCGGCTTGGCCCAACGATGATTGGAGTTCATCCCGGCAACGACCGGTGGTAGAATCAGGGAATGGACATCGCCACTCCAGACGCAACGGCCTCACAGTCCCGCAGGCGTTCGACCCGCCTGGCGGTTGGGGTGTGGATCGGACTGGCCAGCGTGTTGCTCGTTGGTTTCGTGATGCCGCCGCGCTTTGGGGCGCCGATCGACCAGAAACAGCGAGTCCTCCGCGAAGTGGCGCGGTTGGAGGGACAGGTCAGGACATCGCCCGATGGGGAAGTCGAGTCCATCGATTTGAACGGCACGCGGGCCACAGATCGCACGCTGCTCAATGTGAAGGAGTTTGGCCGACTGCAGTCTCTGATTCTGACGGGGACGCGGAGCACCGATGCCGGTCTGGGTCACTTGCAGGAGTTGAAGAACTTGCAAGTGCTCCATCTGCGCGACACGCCGGTGACCGACGTCGGTCTTGGTCATCTGAAGCGACTGACATCGCTCAAAGAGCTCGACTTGAAGGGGACGCTGATTACTGACGCAGCCCTGGAGGATCTGAGGGGCGCTTTGCCCGACTGCTCGATATGGGATCGAGCGGGCCGTTTCCTGGGACCAAAGTCCGATGATCTTGTTCTTCGACCGGGAAGCTGGGAGGTATTTCAACCTGAGCTTTCGACGCTGACGATGGGTGAGCTTGCCGACCATCTGGACGTCGCGTTAATAGGACGTGCGACGCGGCAACCGTTTTCATTGGACGCCATTCTGCTGGAGCTGATCCATCGAGGTGGTTCAGACGCAGAACGACTGCTGGCTGATCGGCTCAACTTTCGTCACGCAGAACCGGACGAAACGGAACGCATCGCGGGAGGAATCGTCGCTGCGACTGACGAGGACGCGAAAGAGTTATGGGAAACCGGCATTCGATCGAGACGCCTGGAGTTGCTGACTGCGCTTCGGAGAATTCAGAAGAAGCCCGATCCGCTGCAGGTTGAAGTGCGATTGACCAGAGACGTTGACGCCTGGGCGCAAATCCAAGACCTAACCATTTAGGTGGAAGGAGACACCGAAGGTCGTGTGACGGCTCTAGAGCTTGAGGAACGGCTTCACCAGGCCACCCTGGATTTTGATGAAGCCTTGCGGGAACTTGACCTGATTGACCGAGAACTGGCACGCGATGCCTGGGAGAATCAAACGTGGATCGTCCATGAAAAACGTTCCGAAATGGGCCGATTGGAGACCTGGCTGGCGGCTCGACGCGAGCTTGATCGACGAACACCACAAGAGGTCGAGTTAAAGTTGCCTGAAACAGTCCGCGCGGATACGCGCAACTTGCCCGTGTTTGTCGTCGTCCTGAAGTCTGTGGATGCGGAGCAGGTGCCAGCACCAATGCAGTTTCGCGATGACGATTTGACTGGAAGCGCGGCTCGTTGGCGCTTCGAAGTCAGGGACGCCGAGGGATTTGTTCTTCCAGATCCGCCGAGGGGCATTTTGGAAGGCTATCGGACGGCATTCATTTATGACGGCGAACTGGTTTTCGGCCAGGAATGGAAAACCGTACTCCGCATATCCAATTACGTGGACCTTTCCTTGCCAGGAGAATACACCGTGACGGTCATGTTTCACAATGACGAACCTTTGATAGACACTACGAGCTACGACAAATTGAACCAATTGATCGTATTCAAGTCCGAACCATTTTCGCTCACCGTGGAAATGGGGCCAAGGCGAATCGTCCAAACGCCGCCTGGTCTGCGGGGCGTGGTGGACCAATTGATTCGGGAACTGCCCGAGTCGGGGACAGTCCAGATCATATTCGGAGTCTATGATGAATCGTTCCATGCAGTGATCAGCCCCGCTTCGAGCCAGGGACAACTCTTGCGCATGGGAATGGGGGCCGTTCCAGGCTTGCTCGACGCGTTGAACGACGACTGCGTGTCACCACATCAGAAGGCCTGGATTCTCGCCTTGCTCTACATGATCACCGACGAACGGGACTTCAACCCGATCAACTTTGACGGCGCTCTTCCCGATTTTGAGGGACATTCTTCGTTTGGGCTGAGTGCCAACGGGATCGGAGCGAATCTCTTGCCGGACGGCCAGCAGAGTTTGATCGACAAGTGGAATCAGTTTCGGAATGATTACCTCGAAATTCAGGACTGAAGGAGCCCGCCGCATGTCCACGCAACTGATTTCTCCGCCGCCGACGGAATCTACCGAAGCGAAGTCTTCCCCGGTCTCTGGCTCGATCCGAGGGCCATGCTCCAGCGCGACCTGGGCCGTGTGCTCGAGGTGTTGCAACTCGGGCTGGCCAGCGACGAGCATTTGAAGTTTGTCGCCAAGCTGACGGCCACCGGACAATAGATTTTGGGCGCCACAGCGGCAGTCAAGATCGGGGGCCTTGCGGCGGCCCTCGCCTTTGACCCCTCCGGGGTCGGGCGAACCTCTTCCTTTCCGGCGGCACTGTTGATCCGTCTCGCCAGCGGATACAATCGATGGGGCACGTTGAACTGTCCACGCCAACCCTGCGGGTATGACCGGAAGCAACCCAGGTCACTCCCGCATTGCCGGGAGCTTGAGCTGCACTTGTGCATCGCCGCTTGAATGAGCTTTGTGTCTGGCGCCGGGTCCGACGCTCCCCAGAGGGGGGCCGGTTCGCGTTGCCGCCAGGCGCGGGGGGAGCGGGTCGGGCCTGTCTGATCACGCTCGTGGTGTTGCTGGCGACCCCGATCAGGGGGGCGGATGTCGTCTCGATCGACACGCTGTTTCAGCGGGGCGAGTATGCGGCGTGCATTGCCGCGGCGGTCGAGGGAATTGCCGCCAATGGGGTCAACGAACGGGTGCGGCTCCTGAAAATTCGCGCCGAGATGGAACTCGGGCAATACGCCCAGGCCGCGACCTCGCTGGATGCGGCGCTCCAGGCGTTGCCGATGAGCCTGGAGTTGCGCTGGATCGGGCGGGAGGTGAGCCGCTTTAATGGCCAGCCGCAGCGCGTGGGACAATTGGAGAACGAGATCGCCCAACTCGTCAGTCAGGCCCCGCGGCGGTACAGCGATGCGGGAAACCGCATCATCATTGGTCGGCTGTTGCTCAACCAGGGGGCCGATGCCCGTCAGGTTCTGGATGGGACGTACCGGGTCGTCAAACAGCAACAACCCCGGCTCGCGCGAGTCTGGCTGACGAGCGGAGAACTGGCGCTGGACAAAGGAGATTTCGCGCTGGCGGCCCAGGATTTTGCCAAGGCGATTCAGGCGGACGAGTCGGAGCCGGACGCGCACTACGGATTGGCTCGCGCGTTTGAACCGAGCGATTCCGCGCGGGCCGAGGGAGCGCTCAAGCGGGCGCTGGAATGCAACCCGCGGCACATTCCCAGCCTGCTGTTCCTGGCGGAGGAACAGATTGACTCGGAGCGGTACGACGAAGCGGACAAAGTCCTGGATCAATTGGCCGCCGTCAATCCCCATCACCCGCGAGGGTTGGCGTTTCGCGCCGTCTTAGCGCATCTGCGGCATCAGCCGGACCTGGAAGCTGCGCACCGGCAGGCGGCGCTTCGGTTCTGGCCGACGAATCCCGAAGTCGATCACGAGATGGGGCGGAAACTGTCGCAGAAGTACCGCTTCGCCGAGGGGGCGGATGCACAGCGTCGCGCTCTGGAATTTGATCCGGGGTATCTGCCGGCGCGCATGCAATTGGCGCAGGACTTACTGCGACTGGGAAAAGAAGAAGAAGGGTGGCGTCTGGCGGACGAGGTGTATCGGGCCGACGGCTACAACATCCTGGCGCACAATCTGGTCACGTTGCAGGAGACGCTGTCCAAGTTCCGGACGCTGGAGGCTGAAGGATTGCAGCTTCGAATGGACGCGCGGGAAGCCGAGATCTACGGCGTCCGAGTCCTGGACCTGTTGCAGCGGGCGCGACGGGAGCTGTGCGCCAAATACGACGTCGCGCTGGAAACGCCGGTCATCGTGGAAGTGTTTCCCCGCCAGCAGGACTTTGCGATCCGGACGTTCGGACTCCCCGGCGGCGACGGCTTCCTGGGGGTCTGTTTCGGAACGGTGATCACCGCCAACAGCCCGGCCTCCCAGGCCGACCATCCCTCCTGCTGGGAGGCGACGCTCTGGCATGAATACTGTCACGTCATCACGTTGAATAAAACGCGCAACCGCATGCCCCGCTGGCTCAGCGAGGGAATTTCAGTCTATGAAGAGCGACAGGCGCATCCCGCCTGGGGACAGACGATGACCCCTCGGTATCGGCGAATGATACTCGAGGGAGAGTTGACTCCGGTCAGCCGCCTGAGCGGCGCGTTTCTGAACCCGGCCAGTCCGATGCACTTGCAGTTCGCCTATTACGAGGCGTCGCTGGTGGTCGAGTACCTGGTGGACCAATGGGGATTCGCGACGCTGCTGACGATCCTCGACGATTTGGGGAAGGGGCTGGCGATTCACGAGGTGTTGGAGCGCCATGCCGGTTCGGTTGCAGCACTCGATCGCGATTTTTCCGAATATGCTCAGCGCAGGGCCTCGTTGCTGGCGCCGGAGGCCGATTGGTCGGAACCGGAATTGCCGCGACAGGCCACCATCGAGACGGCCACCGCTTGGGTCCGCGGCCATCCGCAGAATTATCCCGGTTTGCAGCGGCTGGCGGGACTGCTGGTGGCTGATCGACAATGGGAAGCGGCCAAGGAACCCCTCAGCAGGATGAAACGGCTCTATCCGCGGGACGCCGCCGCGGATGGCCTGTATGCACTCCTGGCGCGCGTCCATCGGGAGCTGGACGAACGGACCGAAGAACAACAGGCGCTGGAAGACTGGGTGGAGCTGACCGCGGCCAATGTCGCGGCGCTGGATCGCCTGACCGAATTGACGGCGCAAACTGAGGCCTGGGACGCGACACGCCGCTATGCCCAGCGCTGGCTGGCCGCCAGCCCGTTGCAGCCGGCCCCCTATCGCAAAGCGGCCCTGGCCGCCGAGAAGCTGGAGGACGCCCCTCTGGCGATCGACAGTTATCGGGCGCTCCTGGCGCTCGATCCGGTCGATCCGGCCGAGTTGCATTGGCGGCTGGCGAGCGTGTTACGGCAAACGGGCGATCTAGACGCAGCGCGGCGGCACGCGCTCCTGGCGCTGGAGGAGACCCCGCGGTTTCGCCCTGCACAGCGGTTGCTCGTCCAGATCGCCCGCGAACGGGCCAAGCGAAACCAGGAGCCAGAGGCGCCGGCTCAGATCGACTCCGAACCACAACCGGAGATAAAACCATGAAAGGGATTTCGCGGTGGGGGTTGGCAACGCTGGTCGTTCTGATCCTGTTGGCCGAGGCGGTCGTCGCGCAGCGCGGCGGACGATTCCGCCACCGCGACACCGGCAACGGCGCCGTGGACCGTGGCGACCTCCCGCTGTGGAACAACGATCCCCGTTTTCCCGGCGACGTGTTCACGTTTGTGAGAGTCCGCTACTCGTCGTATGGGGATTGGCGATGGGGCAAATGGGCCACCGATTATCCCGACAGCGATCTCAATTTTTCGTTCCGCCTGCAACAACTGACGTCGCTCAAAGTCGATCCCCACGGAAAAATCCTGGAGCTGACCGATCCGGCGCTGCGCGATTACCCGTTCCTGTACCTGATCGAACCGGGAAGCATGGTGCTGGAGGAGCAGGAAGTCGCGGCGCTGCGCGGCTACTTGCTCAATGGCGGCTTTCTGATGGTGGATGACTTTTGGGGAGAGCAGGAATGGAGCAATTTCTACCGCGAGCTGCGGCGGGTGTTCCCTGACCGGGAACCGCGCGAACTGCCCCTCGACCACGAGGTGTTTCATTGCGTGTACGATCTGAAGAAAAAACCGCAGGTGCCGAGCATTCACTCGAACTGGCGGAATGGGCAAACCAACGACGGCCGCTGGGACGCCGCCGAGCCGCATTACCTGGGACTGTTTGACGACCGCGAACGGATGATGGCCATCATCTGTCACAACACCGACCTGGGGGACGGCTGGGAGCGCGAGGCGGAAGATGGAGAATATTTCCGGCAGTTCTCCGAGCGCTGGTCGTATCCCCTGGGAATCAATATCGTCACCTATGCCATGACCCATTGACGAGGAGCCAGCGTGCCCGAAGAACTTGATGCGTTTCAACTGGAACAGCAGGTCGTCGAACAAATCCGCGGAAGCCGACGCCAGATCGACGCCGAATTGGGCAAGGTCATCGTCGGGCAGGCGGATGTCGTCGAACAAATGTTGATCAGCCTGTTCGCCGGCGGACACTGTCTGGTGACGGGGGCGCCGGGGCTGGCCAAGACGCTGCTGGTGCGCTCCCTCGCGCAGATTTTCGACCTGAAGTTTCAACGCATCCAGTTCACCCCCGATTTGATGCCGGCGGACATCACCGGCACGGAGATCCTGGAGCAGACCGAAGGGGGCCATCGGCGAATGCAGTTCGTCAAAGGGCCGATCTTCGGCCATGTGATTCTGGCGGACGAGATTAACCGGACCCCGCCCAAAACCCAGGCCGCGCTGCTGGAAGCGATGCAGGAGCACCAGGTGACGGTTGCCGGCGTCCGGTATCCGCTCGAGGAGCCGTTTTTTGTCCTGGCGACCCAGAACCCGATTGAAATGGAAGGAACCTATCCGCTCCCCGAAGCGCAACTCGACCGGTTCATGTTCAACGTGTTGATCGACTACCTTCCAGAGGATGACGAGGTGGCGGTCGTCTCTCAAACCACCTCGCGGCAGAATGAACCGATCGTGGCCTTGTTCACCGGAGAAGACGTGCGGCGGTTCCACGGCGTCGTTCAGAAGGTGCCGATTGCCGAAGAAGTCGTGCGCTACGCCGTGCGGCTGGCGGCCGCGAGTCGGCCGGGGAGGCCCGAGGCTCCAGGCTTCATCAATGACTGGGTGGGGTGGGGGGCCGGGACACGCGGCGCGCAACATCTGGTGTTGGGGGCCAAAGCGCGGGCTCTGCTCGCCGGGCGCAACCACGCCAACGTGGCGGACATCCAGGCGCTGGTCCACCCCACGTTGCGGCACCGCATTCTGTTGGGATATCGGGCCGAAGCGGATGGCATCTCGACGGAACAGATCATCGATCGCCTGCTGGAAGCGGTTCCACCTCCCGGACGGTAATCTCCATGCCCCAGTCCCTTCCCATCACTGCGAGGGTCCAGCCGCAATCCGGCCAGAGCGCTACCCCCGCCGGCGCCATTGACACTGCTTCCTTGATGCGGATTCAGAACCTGCAACTGCGGGCGAAGGTGGTGGTCGAGGGGTTTCTCAGCGGCATGCACAAGAGTCCCTACCACGGGTTCTCCGTGGAGTTCACCGAGTATCGCCAATATTCGCCGGGAGACGACCTGCGGTATCTCGACTGGCGATTGTATGCCCGTTCCGATCGGTACTACCTCAAGCGGTTCGAAGACGAAACCAATCTCCGCTGCTGGTTGCTGGTCGATTTGAGCCGCTCGATGGGGTTTCGTTCGCTGGAGTACGACAAAGCGACGTACGCGCGGACGGCCGCCGCGACCATCGCTCACTTTCTGTCGCTGCAGCGGGACGCCGTGGGGCTGGTCACGTTTGACCAGACGATTCGCGAGTTTCTCCCCGCCCGATTTCGACCGGGGCACCTGCGGCGGCTGATGATGTGTCTGGAACATTCTCCGGGGGGGGCCGCGACCGATCTGGTCACGCCGCTGGAGCAGATCGTTCGGACGGCGCGAAAGCGGGGGCTGGTCGTACTTCTGTCCGATCTGTTGGCGCCGGTCGAAGCGCTCCAGACCCGTCTGGGTTGGCTCCGCTCTCGCGGTCATGAAATTGTGATTCTGCGGGTGCTCGATCCGGCGGAAATCGACTTTCGGTTCCGCGACGAGTCGCTGTTCTTCGATCTGGAATCGGGCCGGGAATTATACGTCGATCCGCAAGCCGCGCGGGCCAGTTACCTGGAGAAGTTTCAGGCGCATCAGCAGGCGTTGGCCGAGGCGTGCCGCGACCTGGGAATTGACCTGTACCAGTTGAACACCGCGGAACCCCTGGATCAAGCGCTGTTCAACCTGTTGCATGCACGGCAGCGGCGGACCCGGCAAGCGCCAAGGCGCCGCGCCGCGCGCCCCGGTTCCTCCGGGAGGGGCGCGCCATGAACTTCCTGGTTCCGGTGTACCTGGCGGGACTGACGGCGCTCTCGCTGCCGCTGCTATTTCATCTGGTTCGGCGAACCCCCCGTGGACGGCAGGAGTTCAGCTCGCTGATGTTTCTGGCCCCCAGCGCTCCGCGGCTCACGCGCCGCAGCCGACTCGACCATCTGGTGCTCCTGGCGATGCGCCTTCTGGCGCTGGTTCTCCTGGCCCTGGCGTTTGCGCGGCCGTTTCTGCGTGAAACGGCGCTGTTGTCTCTGGCGGACCTCCCCACGCGGCAGACCGCGCTGTTGATCGACGTCAGCGCCAGCCTGCGCCGCGGAGACCTGTGGCCACAGGCGCTGGCTGCGGCCGAACAGGAACTGGCGGGACTGAATCCCCAGGATGACGTCGCGCTCTATGTCTTCGACGATCGGCTGCGGATGGTGGTGCCGCTCGAGTCCCCGCGCCCAGAGGCGCCGAGCGACGCGGCGGAACCCCCTGCGATCGCCGCCGGGGAGGGAGGGGCCGGACGCATCGCAGGCAAGGTGCAGTTGATTCGCTCGCAGTTGCAGTCCCTGCGCCCCACCTGGGGGGGGACCGACCTGGGGACCGCGCTGACCACCGTAGCCTCAGAACTGCATAATGCCTCTCCCGCTGGTGAGGAACCGCGCGAAGCGCGGATTGTGCTCATCAGCGATCTGCAACAAGGGGCGCGGCTGGAAGGACTGTCGGCGGGGGCCTGGCCGCCGGAGGTGCGTCTGGTCGTTCGCCAACTCCGCGGCGCTCCCGCGACCAATGCGCGGGGACAGTTGCTGATCGACGAAGAGGGGGAGGGTCCGCAGGAAGTTCGGGTGCGAGTCATCAACGCGGCCGATTCGACCGGCGAGCAGTTCTCGCTGCATTGGGCGAGGGGGACAGCGACCGTGGACGAGGGAACGCCGGTGTACGTTCCGGCGGGGGAGAGCCGCGTCGTGCGGTTCCCCAGAAGCGCCGGCGCGCGAGATGCCGATCGGATTGTGCTTCGCGGCGACGACGCCGAGTTTGACAACATCTATTACACGGTTCCCCCCGATCAGCGGCCGGTGCGCGTCGCCTTCGCAGGACGCGAACGAGAGGACGATCCCAGCGGACTCTTGTATTACCTGAAGCTGGCGCTGGACAGCGATCCGTGGCGGACAGTGGAGTTTGTGCCGTTTGATCCCGACCAATTGGTGACAGGCGAAGGCGCGGCACAGTCCCGGCTGGCGGTGCTGACCCAGGCGATTTCCCAGGAGTCGGTGCCTTCGTTGATGCGATTTGTGGAACTGGGCGGTGTCGTGCTGCTGGTTCCGTCCGATCGCGAAGCGGCCGACGCGCTGTCGCGGATTCTGCCCGACTTATCGTCCGGTCCTCCGCCGGAACCGCAGGGGGGGCGCTACCTGCTGTTGGGAGAAATTGACTTTTCGCATCCGCTGTTTGCTCCCTTTGCTGTCCCTCCCTACGGTGATTTCACCAAAGTTCGCTTCTGGCGGCATTGGCCGATCACCTTGAAGACTCCGGCGGAGACGGTCGTCGTCGCGCGGTTTGACAACGGCGACCCGGCCTTGCTGGAGCGGCGACAGGGACGCGGTCGGCTGCTGGTTCTCGCCAGCGGCTGGCAGCCTGCGGAAAGCCAATTGGCGCTCTCGACGAAATTTGTACCGTTTGTGGGAGGGCTGCTGGAATTGGCCGGTGGCGAGAGCGGCCGCGCCGTGACGCTCGCCGTCAATCAGCCGATTTCGCTGCCGGCGCGCGTCAGCGGAGAAACGGCGGCCATGCAGACTCCCGTTGGAGAGGAAATCGCTATCGCGGCAGAGGCAACAAGGTTTGTCGAGACGGATCAGCCGGGGATCTACCACCTGCACTCAGGAGATTCGCAAACGCGGTTTGCCGTCAATCTATCTCTGGGGGAAAGTCACACGGCCCCCCTGGCGGTTGAACAACTGGAACAGTGGGGCATCCGCCTGGGAGAGGAAACGACCCGCGCGGAGCGAATCGCCCGGATTCGACAGCAGCGCGATACCGAGTTGGAAAGTCGCCAAAAAGTGTGGCGCTGGCTGTTGATCGGGGCCGTGGGACTTCTCGTTCTGGAAACCTGGTGGAGTGGACGGGCCGAACGGCAGATTGGAAAGGAAACTCGGCATGCATGATTTCCAACTACGGCGAGAACTTGCGAAAGTCACGGCGCGGTGCCGTCAGCTGCGCATGTGGACGGCGCTGGGGGGGGCCTGGCTGGTCGCCGCGATGATTGTGGCCCTGCTCTGGCAGGGGGGCTTGCTCGGCCAGGATATGACCAGCACGGTCCTCATCGCGGGAGGCATCGCGCTGGCGCTGGGAGTGGTCGCCGGCTGGCGGGCGCTCGCCGCCGCGCCGGATTCCAGACAGGTGGCCCTCCGCATTGAACGGACGTTTCCCGAATTGGAAAGCGGCTTGCTGGCGGCGCTGGATCAGCGTCCGGAAACTCCCGGCGGAGAGTATGGCTTTCTACAAGCCAGCGTGATCCGGCAAGCGCTGGTGCATGCGCAGTGGCGCGATTGGTCGAGCGTGGCGCCGGCGCGACGCCTGGCCGCGGCGATCGTCGGACAGTTCGCCGCGCTTGCGTTATGGCTGTTGGCGCTGTGGGCCGCGACGGCGCGGCCGCTCCCGGCCGCTACGGACGCCGCCGCCGCCCATTCGCGGGAGACCACCGCCGGCGCCGAATTCGCCATGGAGATCGAGCCGGGGGATACCCAGATCGAACGGGGAACCAGTCTGCTGGTGTTGGCGCGCATCACCGGAGCGATCCCTGCGGACGCGACGCTTGTGTATGCCGCAAACGGGGAGGACGAAACCAGACTGCGGATGTCCCCCAGCCTCGACGATCCGGTCTTCGGCGGCCGCCTGGCACAGGTTGACCGGCCGATCGCTTACCATGTCGAATTGGGAGACCGGGTCTCCCCCACGTATCGCGTGGAGGTGTTTGAGTATCCGCGTCTGGAACGGGTCGACGCGCGGCTGATCGCTCCCGAGTACACCGGGCTGGAAGAGCGACTGATTCAAGACGTGCGGACGCTGTCGGTCGTGGAAGGAACCAAGGTCGTCTTGCAGTGTTTGCTCAATAAGCGCGTGGCGCGAGCCGCCTGGAGCGAGTCCGAGCGGCCGGAAATCGAATTGGTCGCCGTGGCCGGGGAGACTCCGTTGTACGAAGCGACGATCCTCTGCCAGGAGTCGCGACGACTGACGCTGGAACTGGTCGATGACGCGGGACGACGGAATGTCGTTCCGGCGCAATTGCGGATCCAAGTCGTCCCGAATCAGCCCCCCCAAGTGAAACTGCAACAACCCGCGCGCGACCTCGATGTCTCCCCCCTGGAAGAACTCGACGTCGCCGCCCAGGTGTGGGACGATTACGGATTGCAGCGGGCGGGCCTGACGTACTCCCGCGCCGGTGATCCTCCGGTCGATGTCTTGCTGGTGGAACAGGCTTCCCCCCGCGAGCGGCGCGACCTGAAGCACACCCTGCGGCTGGAAGCGCTGCAGGTCCAGCCCGATGATTTGCTGACGTACTTCGTCTGGGCCGAGGACCGCGCCTCCGACGGCAGCATCCGCCGTACCCAGGGAGACATGTACTTTGCCGAGGTTCGCCCCTTTGAAGAAATCTTCCGTCAGGGTCAAGCCGAGCCTGGCGGCGCCCCTCCGCAGGGGGGACAGCCACCAGGGGGCGCCGGACAGGCCGCCGCCGCGCAGCAACTGGCCGAACTCCAAAAGGAGATCATCAATGCCACCTGGAAATTGATCCGGCGCGAAACCGGTGCGAAACCCACTCCCCCCATTGCCGAGGACATCAGCGAGGTGTCGCAGTCGCAAACGGCAGCCCTGGAACAGGCGCAGGGGGTGGCCGAGAAGCTCAACGATAGCCAATCGCAAGCACACATCGGCGCAGTCCTGGAAGCGATGAAGAAAGCAGTCGCCCATCTCGAGTCGGCCCGGTCGCAACCGTCTGCCCGGCCGTTGCCGACCGCCCTGGGGGCTGAACAAGCCGCTTACGCCGGACTCCTAAAGCTCCGCGCGCGGGAACATGAGATCGTCCGCCAGCAGCGCCAACAAGGCTCCCCCTCGAGCGCCCAGGCCCGCTCGCAGCAACAGCGGCAGCAAATGCAAGAGCTCGATCTGGCCGAAGAGGAGAATCGTTACGAAACGCAGCGGCTGGCGCGCTCCGAGTCCGAGTCGCAGCAGGATCGCGAAACGCGGCAGGTTCTCAATCGGCTCAAGGAGCTGGCGCGCCGCCAACATGACCTGAACGAGCGCCTCAAGGAACTCCAGTCCGCGTTGCAGGAAGCCGATTCGCCCCAGCGCCAGGAAGAAGTCCGCCGGCAACTCAAACGCCTGCAGGAAGAACAGGACCAGATTCTGCGAGACACGGATGAACTCCAGGCGCGGATGGACACCCCGGAGAACCAGCAACGGATGTCGGATGAGCGGCAACAGTTGGAAGAGGCCCGCGACCAGGTCCGCCGCGCGGCCCAGGCGCTCGACCAGCAGCAGGTCACGCAGGCGGCTGCCTCGGGATCCCGGGCCGAGCGCGAGTTTGACGACCTGCGGAATGAGTTCCGCAAACAGTCCTCCGAGCGGTTCCGCGACGAAGTGCGGGAGATGCTGGAGGAAAGCCGTGCGTTGGATCAGCGGGAGCGCGAATTGGGCGAGCAACTGGCCCGCGAGGCGCAGCCCGATCCCGCGGCCCGGACGCTCCGCGACGGGAACGACCGGGAAGAGATCGCCACCGGATTGGCCGAACAGCGCACGCGGCTGGCGGAACTGGTGGAGCAAATGCGCGAGACGATCCAGGAAGCCGAGACGACCGAGCCGCTCCTGTCGGAGAAGCTGTACGACGCCGCCCGCGAAGTGCAAAACAAAGCGCTCGATCGGGCGCTCGAAGGGGCCAGGCAGTCGGTCGCGCGGGGTTGGCTGGAGGACGCCCGGCCGCTCGAACAGCAAGCGGCAAAAGGGTTGAGCGACTTGCGGCAGCAGGTGGAACGCGCCGCCGAGTCGGTCCTGGGTGACGAAACCGAAGCGCTCCGCCGAGCGCGGGACGAGTTGCAGCAACTCGCGCGCGAGCTCAATGAAGACATCGAGCGCAACGCACCGGAGGGACAGAGGTCGCCGACAGCAGCGTCCAACCGTCCGAACACGGAGGAGACCGAGACCTCCCGTCGCGACAACCGGTCGGGGCGAGGTCGTCCAACGGAATCACGGGATCAGGGGGAACGGACTGGCCAGAGGGATGGCGAGGGTGACGGCCAAGTTGACGAACGGCGTGATGGTCAGAACGAGTCAGGCGCCTCGCGGACCGGCAACGCCGAGCGTCGCGACAACGAGTCTCGCGGCGCTGAGGAACGGACTGGCCGTCCCGAGCGCTCCCCCCGCAGCCTCAGCGGCGAGCCACGAATCGGCCGCCAGGGAGGAGAGAATCCCCCGCGCGGTGGCGAGCGTCCGGAAGCGGAGGGCCAGAACGAGGCATCCCCATCGCGGACCGGCAATGGGGAGCCTCGTGGCGCCGAACCTCGCGGCGCCGAGCCTCGTAGCACTGAAGAACGGACGGGCCGTCCAGAGCGCTCCCCCCGCAGTCTCAGCGGTGAGCCGACGAACGGTCCCCCCAACGGTGAAAACCCCCAGCGCGGCGCCGGTCGCCGGGCCGAGGCTCGGAATTCCCCCGCGGCCCCCATCAGCGGCGGGGATTTTCTCGACTGGTCCGATCGTCTCCGCGACGTCGAAGAAATGGTGAACGATCCCGAGTTGCGCGCCGAGGCGGCGCGGATTCGCGAGCGCGCCCGGAGTGTGCGCGGCGACATGCAGCGGCACTCCAAGCCTCCCCAATGGCCGCTCGTTCGCTCGCAGATTGCCGAACCTCTGGCCGAGCTGATGAAACAGGTCTCCGAAGAACTCCTGCGGCGGAATTCCAAGCAGATGGC
Organism: Planctomycetales bacterium; assembly: GCA_046152955.1. Taxonomy (GTDB): domain Bacteria; phylum Planctomycetota; class Planctomycetia; order Planctomycetales; family Planctomycetaceae; genus SIAF01. The sequence continues at coordinate 42,196 of JBJXGA010000473.1, forward strand.
GGTCCCGCTCGATCGCGATCCGGTCCCTCCCCGGTATTCCGAACGATCGCGCCAATACTACGAGCGGCTGGGGAGCGGACAATGATCCTCGCGGAAATCACGCTCGGAGCGCCGCAATGGCTGGGGACCACGGGTCTGGTCTGCGTCGTGGCGCTGCTCCTGGTGCTCTGGTCGTATGCCCGCGGGGGGCGCGCTCCTGGGGTGCGGACGGTTTGCGGCCTGCTCAAATGGCTCGGCGTGGTCGCGCTCCTGGCCTGTCTCGTCGAGCCCCTCTGGACCAGCACCCGCCCGCAACCGGGGAGCAACCTGTTTCTGGTGGTGGCGGACAACAGCCGCAGTTTGCAGATTGCTGACGGCGCCGGTCAGTCGCCGCGGAGCGAACGGCTCCGCGCGCTGCTGCGGGACGATGCAACCTGGCTGACCCGACTCGGGCAGGACTTCGACGTGCGGCGCTTCACCTTTGACAGTCTTGTGCAATCGGTGAATTCGTTTTCTGAGCTGACATGGGAGGGGGATGAATCGGCCCAGGGGCAGGCGCTGGCGACGCTTGCCGAGCGCTTTCGCGATCGTCCGGTCGCTGGAATCCTGCTGTTGTCGGATGGGAACGCCACAGATGCTCTCACCGATCGACCGCGGGATCAGTTCCCTCCGGTTTATCCCGTACCGATCGGAGTTGATGGAGGGGTGGTCGATCTGTCGCTCACGCGCGTCGAGGTGACCCAGACGAATTTTGAAGCAGCACCGGTCACCCTGGCGGCGAGCGTGGAAGGTGTCGGATTGGAAGGGCGCGACACGGGGCTGCTGGTGCGCGATGCAGCGGGCCTGGAGGTGGAGCGGCGACTGATCGGGAGGCTGGCCACCGGGGAGACCCGCGTGGAACGCTTTCTGTTGCGCCCCGAACACTCCGGCATCAGCTCATACACGGTGCATGCCTTCCTCAAGGGGGAAGAGGCGTTGATCGAGCATCCCGGCCCTTCGAGCGAAGCGACACTCGCCAACAATCGTCGGCTCGTGACGGTTGACAGAGGAGGCGGGCCCTTTCGCGTGCTGTATGTGGCGGGGCGCCCCGGCTGGGAATTCAAGTTCATGCGGCGGGCGCTCGATCAGGATGACGACGTGCAGCTTGTGGCGCTGATCCGCATTGCCCGACGCGAACCCAAATTCTCCTTCCTCGGTCGTCCGGGAGAACGGACGAACCCCCTCTTTCGCGGCTTCGATCCGCAGCAGGCGGAACAGGCCGAGCAGTACGACCAACCCGTCCTGGTTCGGCTCGGCACACAGGATCGGGAAGAACTGCGCGGTGGGTTTCCGCAGGCTGCCGAGGATCTGTTCGGTTATCACGCCATCATCCTGGACGACGTCGAGGCGGCGTTTTTTTCGCAGGATCAGCTCTCCCTGATGCAGCAGTTTGTTAGCCGCCGGGGGGGGGGGTTGTTGATGCTGGGAGGGGTGGAGTCATTTGCCGAAGGGGGATATGGGCGAAATGTCGTCGGCGAAATGCTGCCGGTCTACCTCGATCGGCGGACCGCGGAGCCGGACCCTGCCGAATCTCCCGAGAGTTATCGCCTGCATCTGACGCGCGAAGGGTGGTTGCAGCCGTGGGTCCGGCTGCGGGCAAACGAACCGGAAGAAGAATCGCGGCTGGAGGGGATGCCCCAGTTCAATACGGTCAACCGCATCGATGCCATCAAGCCCGGCGCCTCGGTCCTGGCCGAAGTGACCAGTTCCACCGGAAAAATCCGACCGGCGCTCGTCGTCCAGCCATTCGGTCGCGGGCGCGCGGCGGCGCTCCTGATCGGAGACCTTTGGCGGTGGCAGATGCGCCGACCGGACCCGGCCACGAGCGATCTGGAGCGCTCCTGGCGACAAATGCTCCGCTGGCTGGTGTCGGACGTTCCGGCGCGGATCCAGGTCGAGACCTCGCTCCCCACCACGGGGGGGAGCGCCTCGCGACGGATTCTGGTCCGCGCCCGGGATCAGCGGTTTGAACCGCTGGACAATGCGACGGTCACCGTCCGCATCAAAACTCCGGACCAGCAGACGATCGACCTTCCGTTGTCGGCCAGCGAAGAGGGGGTTGGCCAGTATGTCGGGACGTTCCGGCCGCGCATTCCAGGAGCCTATCGGGGCATGGTCACCGTCGCAGCCGCCGACGGCAGCCCGGCTGGACAGCGGGAATTTGGCTGGGGGACGGACCTGCAAACCGAGGAATTTCGCCGGTTGACCGTGGATCGCGCGGGGCTGGAGCGTTTGGCGCACGACACCGGCGGCGAAATCGTCGAACCTGACGCGCTGGACGACTTCGTCAGCAGCCTCACGCATCGCCAGGTTCCCATCCTGGAAACCACGACGCACCCCCTGTGGCACCGTTGGCCGGTGTTCCTGATCGCCATCCTCTGCCTGGTCGGCGAATGGGGCCTGCGGCGGTGGATTGGATTGCCGTAGTGCGAACTCCGGCAACCGATCCGTCGGCTGCATCACCGAATGCCAAACACAGACCCCATCCGACTTGACCGGATTGAATTATTCTGCCGGATTGGCTAACGCGGATTGGTTATGCATCGGGGCTGACGAGCAGCGCCTCGATCGGGAACGAATGTCGATGAGTTCCTTTTCATTCGGTCACCTCGCGCCCGACATCCGGACCGAAATCGGTTTCACTGTGCAACTGCGATGGCTTGCAGTTCTTGAGGAGTCGTTCCAGACTGAGCTTGTTCGGCCGGGAAGGGCGCACTACCAATTCTCCCTTGCGAACTCGGAGCTCAACCGAGGTTCCTTCACGCACTTCCAACTCACCGGCGAGCGCTTGAGGAATTCGGATCGCCAGACTGTTACCCCATTTTTGCACCTTCGGCATCTCTTGACTCCTGTTCGGGTGTAGATACAAAGAATCTACACACTGCCGCGCGCCCTGGTCAAGGTGAATCACCATTTCCTACGACTGGCTGACTGCAACGCCCCAATATGCCTGACCGAGACCAACATTCCGCCATCTCAGCATGAAGGGCATAACCCTGTGACGATTCCTGGCGACTTGATGCCTCCTGAATTCGCCGATCGCATGCGCCCCGTTACCGGTTCCCGGTGCGTGGCTGCCGCGCGTTCCGCTGCAACTGGACTTCTCGCAAGGCGGCGGCCGCCGGCGCGTCTTGCGGACGCAATTTCAGCGCCTGTTCATACTGCTCGCACGCGCGGTCGAGTTCTTCCTGCTGGCGGAGCAATGCTCCCAGCCGGACATGGGCGGCAAACCGATCCTCCGGCAGCTTAGCGGCGGCGAGCCCCGCCTCGTAACAGGCGCCCGCTTCGTCCAACTCCTGGAGCCGCTGGTGAATCTCTCCCAACAAAAGGTGTCCCTGGACGTAGCCGGGGTGTTTCTCGAGGAGGTCGGTCAATCGGCGCTGGGCCTCGTCAGTCCGGCCGACGTTATCGAGCATCGATGCATACCGGGATTGCGACACCAGATCGCTGGGAACGATCCGGACGATGTTCTCATACCACTGAAAATGCGCTTCCCCCGGCCAGACCCGCTGCGCCTGACCGGGAGGCGGGGGAGTGGAGGCTTCGGATTCCGCCAGCGTCAGCCAGGTCACCAGCCCCACAAAGGGAGCCCATTTCACCAAATGCGTCAGTTCACCCCAGTCCATTCGAACTTTGGTTGAGGTAGAAGCCCCCTCGGTCAATCCCAGCCCCGCTCGGATCGATTTCTCCCGCACTTTCCAGATGAAGCCGTCGTAATAGAAATGGAGCAGGGTCGAGGCCCAGACAAAGCCCATCAGCGCCCGCTTCCAGGTTTCGGATTCCAGCTCCTTGCCGAAGTAGCTGATCCAGCCGTAGGCCAGCACCATCCCCATATAGGCCAGGAGCATCGCCGGGCTGCGGCGGAAGAGAAACCGCATGAACGAGCCGACCGCCGGGTTCGTTTCCGCGCGCCTGCGATTGAACAGCCAGACGATCGCCAGGTACTGGACATCGTGAAAGATCTCGAAGAGCGCCACCCCCAAGAGGATGTTGTCGACGTACACCATCGCGAACCACCAGAAGCCGATCCCCCCCGCCAGCATCAGCAACTTGTTGGGATTGGGACGGGGACCGATCCGCCATTGCCGGACGAAATTGAAGGCGAATGCGACCAGGACGACGAGCGCTCCCCCCCACCACAGCGTGCGAGACCAGTCGATTGCTGCCGGGGGAATCAAAGGCCCTCCCGCCGAGTACCAGGCCGAAACAATCCGCACGACCATTCCGTCGGACGAGATCAGCCCGGCGCCAAACCACATCAGGCACATCAGCCAATCCAGCGGCGCCGTCCAGCGCGCGTTCGAACCAACCTTGGCGTCGTAGATCCGCACGAACCCGTAGACTTGCATCAAGCCATGCCAGAAGCCCCACAACAGCAGAATCAACAGCATGCTGCTCAGGTGATGCTGTGAGAGTGGAATACAGACCGCCAGGAGGAACAGTGGCGCCAGAATGAACCGCAGCCGAAACCGGCGAAACAGTTCCCGATCGCCGTAGGCCCGCAGCATTCCCGGAAGGTGATGCCCCAGCGCGCCGAACGCCGCCACCAGCACCGACAGCGTCTCGACCGACAGCCCGAACCAGGCGGATCGGAGCAAGACCATCACCAGCGGCACGATCACCAACGGAGTGGCGACAAACAGCGCCAAATCCCCCCAGGAATTGAGAATCCAGCGACTGGAGGGGGATGGGGGGCGCCCCCCCAATGGCGGGGTCGATGGCAGTGAATTGCTCGTGGCAGACATGCCGTGTGAACTGATCGGGACGAAACCTGCCGGTCGGCGACAGGAGTCAACCGCGTTGACGATGCCGGCCGGCAAAATACTCTGCGACGCCTCAATCCGGGCGTCTGTGTCAGACTATCCAGCCCCTGCACCCCGTGCAAGCGGCTGGGAGATGGCCGCGGGCAGGAGTCGTTTGTGATTTTTGTGAATGCTCGAACGCTTCGGCGTTCTTCAGGGGTCGATCGGTATCAGAAAGAGATCATGCTTGCCCCCCTGTTCGGCGGCATAGACCAGGTGGCGACTGTCGGGGAGCCAATCCGGATAGTCGTCGCGGTCGGGAGATCGGGTGACCCGTCGCACCCGCGCGCCGTCGGCATCCATGACGTACACCTCGGCATTTCCATCGCGATGGCTGGTGAAGGCGATCTGTTTGCCGTCTGGAGAAAACCGCGGGCGAATGTCCTGGCCGGGACTGTCGGTCAACCGCTGCAAGCTGCTCCCGTCGATGGCCATCGTATACACCTCGAAGTCCCCCTCACGGCTCGATGAAAACGCCATCTGGCGACCATCCGGAGAGAATGCGGGCCAATTGTTGATCCCTGTCGAATCCACCAGCGTCTCGCGCTGTGTGCCATCGGGCCGAACGGCGAACAGCATCTGGCGACCTCCCTCGGCGAAGGAATAGACGACGCGCGAGTGATCCGGGGCGATGGCGGGGCTGCGCATCCCCGAAAACCCCGGCCCTGGCGGGATGTCGGCCAGAACAGCTCCCGTTTCGCTCTGGACCACCAGGTTGACCCGCAATGTCCCCGACGTCCGCAGAAAGGCGAACATCTTCCCATCGGATGAAAACGCCGGTTCGAATTCCGAGGTCTTGGCGTCGGCATGTAAGGGCCGCGTCGTGCGGTCGGCCACCGTCAGTTTCATCAGCCGATAGAGCGTCGGATCGGCAAGCTCGGTGTAAACGATCTCGCGACCCGCGGCGCAAACCACCGGGCTGCATTTGAACCGGCCATCGGATGTCAGACGCACTGGTTCGGCGCCATCCAGAGCGCGACAGTGCGCGAAGCACCCGGACAACGCCCAGCAAACAACCGCGCTCAGCCGGAACTTACCAAGGCGCCGCACCAACACTCGACAGGCAGCAAAACTACAGCAGGCCATCAATCACCTGCCCTCCGGCGAGCACGTTCATTTCCGCGCGGGCCTGGGTATCGATCCCGGCCAGCTCGGCGATCGTCGTCCCGACCATCAGCGGGGTGATCGGCGTCCCGCGCGGCGTCTCCCCCAGGCGGTCGCTGGTTCCAATCACGCGCCCCGGCTGGACGCCGCCGCCGGCCCAGATGGAGAAATAGCAGGGAGGCCAGTGGTCGCGCGCCGCATTGGGGGTGATTTTGGGAGTGCGGCCGAATTCCCCCATCATGACGACCAGCGTCGTATCAATCAGTCCGCGGTCGTAGAGGTCGTCCAGCAAGGCCGAAAACGCCCGGTCGAGAATTGGGCAATGCTGATCCTGGAGCAGTTCAAAATTGTACAAATGCGTGTCCCATCCAAACTCGAAGCCGGGATTGATCGCTTCGGGATGCCGGCTGTAATTCAACTGGATATAGGGAACTTCCGCTTCGACAAGTCGCCGGGCCAGGAGGCTGCTCTGGCCGAACACCGAGTAACCGTAACGGCCGCGGGTCTCTTCCGATTCGCGGGTCAAGTCGAACGCCTGGCGGGCGGTCGGGGTGAGGAGCAGATCGTAGGCCGACTGAAAATTGCGATTCCAGGAACCAAATCCCGCGGCTTCGAGCCGACGGGGAACGGTATCGATCTCGCGCAGGAGGGTCGTGCGGTCTCGAATCCGTACCGGGTTGAGTCCATCCATCACTTGCAGCGCGGGGATTTCGACTCGTCCTTCGGCCGAACAGCCCACGAGGATCGGATCGCAGGCCGCCGACAACGTTCCTCCCCCGTAGCCTTCGATGCGCCGGCCGCTATCCGCCAGAACTCCGCGCGTCAGGGACAAAAAGGGGGGGAGATGGCCAAGCTGCCCGCGATATTTCGCCACAATCGACCCGAAATTCGGTTGGACGGGAGCCGGATTTTCCTTGAAACCGGTGAGGGCCATCGTGCCGCCATCGGGATGTCCCGGTTCGGTCGTGCTGTGGGTGCGGATGATGGAGTAGCGATCGCTGCGATCGGCGATCCTGGGAACCAGTTCGGTGAAGCGCAGCCCCGGCGTGCGCGTGGAAATCGCGTGAAACGGACCGCGATACGCCGCGGGAGCATCCGGCTTGGGATCGCACGTGTCGAGGTGGCTGGGCCCTCCCCAGAGGAACACGAAGATGACTGATTTGGCGCTCGGCGCCCGGCGCTCCACCGCGCGAGCCGTTCCGCGTGACAGTCCCAACCCCAACCCACGGGGAGCCGACGCCGCCAGCCGCAGCAACGACCGGCGGCCGATCGTGCCGCAGGTGCGTGTCGAAATGTTCCCAACGTCAATCATTCCAGAGTTTGCGGCGAGAGATCAATCGATCTAATGAAGCATCGCTTCGACGGCTCATGAACGCCAACCAAGTACTTTGGCCCCGGCAACTCTGCCAGTCGCAGGCGCAGGCACCTCGTCTGCGACAAACGGACTTCAATCGACGTTGCTGACAACGGATTCGCCGTCGCCTTGACTTGAACGAAAAAAAACCCTTTGGCTCCCCAAAGATTCACGAGAAAATCGACATCCGGGCACTTTTCTTCCAGGAAGTAGGGGCGGAAAAGCGGATGCGAGAATTCCTTGTAATCAGTAGCCGCGATTTAGAACAACTGCTCACCTCGGCTCCCGACAACATCAGTCATTTTCCGCTGCGGCATCCTACACTCCTAGCCCAATTCTTGGAAATGGCCGAACAACTCAGACCGACTTCGCTGCACTTTCCGATCCAATGGCAAATTGTACATCAGTATACATACATGTGTCAAGCAAACGGCTCGTCCAGTCAACGGTTCGTTTGTCACAGCACGGGAGGTCTGTCACCTGCTTCATCACCTGCTTCATCACCTGCTTCATCATCTGCTTCATCATCTGGTCCGTCATCTGGTCCGTCATCTGGTCCGTCATCTGGTCCGTCATCTGGTCCGTCATCTGGTCCGTCATCTGGTCCGTCACCCCAAAGAGAGTGGCCCTATCCGGCACATCCCTTGTCCTGTCAATGCGTTATGGCTTCAGACCTGACCCAGGACAGCCTGCTCCGTCACGGTCTGACAACCTGAGTGGGGCGCTATCTGACAGCGATCACTCCGACAGTTCGCCGGCACTTGGGGGAAGCCTCACCCAGAGACTCCTGGCGATTCCGTCTTCCGCTCGATGAGAGCCGCCAGTTGTGCCAGGGTCTGCATCATCACCTCGGCCACAGCGAGCTTGAGTCCCAATTCCTTTTCGATCTGCGCGATGGCTCGAACTAGCGTCAGCGACGAGCCGCCGAGGTCGAAGAAGTTGTCGTACAGTCGCACCTCGTCGACGTGCAGAACCTCTTTCCAAACCTGGGCCAGCAGGCACTGCAGAGGGGTCTGGGGCTCGTCGCTCGCGTCATGTTCATCAGACAGGCTCCGACGAGTCTCTGGCGCCGGGAGCCCCTTCCGATCCACCTTGCCGTTGGGGGTCAGCGGCAGCGCGTCGAGGATGACGAATGCCGAGGGGACCATGTAATCGGGCAACTTGTCGTGAAGGTCGCTCTGCAGGTCAGTCGCCGTCGAGGGCATCGCTGCCGACTGTGGCACAATATACGCAGCCAGCCGCTTGTCGCCAGGATGGTCTTCCCGCAACAGCACCACCCCCTGCCGCACCTGCGGATGCTGCCCCAGCACCGCCTCGATCTCTCCCAGTTCGATCCGGAACCCGCGCAACTTGACCTGCTGATCGAGCCGTCCCAGGAATTCCAGATTGCCATCCGGTCGCCAGCGGACCAGATCGCCGGTCCGGTACATCCGCGCCCCTGGAACGTCGCGGAATGGATCGGGAACAAACTTCTCAGCGGTCAACTCAGGGCGGATCCAATAGCCGCGGGCCACTCCGTCGCCGCCAATGTTCAATTCTCCCGGGATCCCGACCGGCGCCAACTGGCGATTCTGATCCAGAACATAGACGCGCGTGTTGGCAATCGGTCGGCCAATGACATTTGACTGCCCGTGGGGCTCGACACGGTGGATCGTCGACCAGATGGTCGTTTCCGTGGGGCCGTAAAGATCCCAAAGAGCCCCGACGCGCGGGAGCAACTCTTCTGCCAGGTCGTCCGGCAGCGACTCCCCGCCGCAAAGGCATTTCAGTTGCTTGTTCCCCTCCCAGCCGGACAGCAGCAACAACCGCCATGTCGCCGGAGTGGCCTGCATGACCGTCGCGCGCGAGTCGGCCAGCGCGGACGCCAGACGCGCCCCATCCGCAACTGTGTCGCCAGAGACGATGACCGTTCTGCCGCCGACAACCAGCGGCAAAAACAATTCCAGGACCGAAATATCGAACGCGCAGGTCGTAACCGCCAGCAGGACATCCTGCTCCGACAATCCCGGCTCCTCGCGCATCGCACACAGGAAGTTCACCACCGAACGGTGGCGAATCTCGACCCCCTTGGGGCGGCCGGTTGAACCCGAGGTGTAGATCACGTAGGCCACGCTGTCGGCGTCGGCGCGCTGTCCCGGATGCCTGGCGTTCGCCTCTCCCGGTTGGGAATCCTCGGCATCCAATGCGACGACCTGCGCTGCATGCGGAGGGAACGATCCGGCTGCCAGACGACGCGAGGTCACCAGCACCCCAGCCCGGCTGTCCTCCAGCAAGAACGACCAGCGTTCGGCAGGGAGCGACGGATCGAGCGGCACATACCCCCCCCCTGCCTTCAGAATCCCCAGCAGCCCGACAAGCATCTCCGGCGAACGGTCCACGCAGAGCCCCACCAACACCCCTGGGCCAACCCCCAGCCCGATCAGGCGCTGCGCCACCTGATTGGCCCGCGCATTGAGTTCCCGATACGTCAGTGTCCGCTCCTCAAACACGACGGCCACGGTCTCGGGGGTCCGTTTCACCTGCGCCTCGAACAACTCGTGCAGACACTGGTCGCGGGGATACTCCGTCTCGGTCCGGTTCCACGCCACCAGGATCTGCTCTTGTTCGGCCGAAGTCAGCAGCGGCAACTCGCCGATTGGCCGACCGGGATCGGCAACGATCCCCTCCAACAACACCTGGAAGTGTCCCGCCAGTCGCCCGATCGTTTCGGGCTGGAACAAGTCCGTGTTGTACTCCAGCGTACCTCGAAAGTGACCATCCTGCTCGCCCAGCGACAGCGTCAGGTCGAACTTGGCCGTCGGATTGTCGATGGCCAGACCGCTGACCGTAAGGCCCTGCAGTTCCAGCGGAGCCGAAGGGGCGTTCTGCAGGACAAACATCACCTGGAACAGGGGGCTGTGGCTCAAGTTCCGTTCCGGTTGCAGTTCTTCCACCAGCTTTTCGAACGGCAGATCCTGGTGGGCATAGGCCCCCAGCGTCACCTCCCGCACCCGCTTCAACACTTCCCGGAATGTGGGATTCCCCGACAGGTCCGTCCGCAAAACCAGCGTGTTGACGAAAAACCCGATCAATCCTTCGACCTCAGTCCGGTTCCGCCCCGCGATCGGCGCCCCGACCAGCACGTCGTCCTGTCCGCTGTACCGCGACAGCAGCACCTGGAACGCCGCGAGCAGCGTCATGAACGGCGTGACCGCCTCGTTACGACTCAGCAGGTACAGCGCCTGTGTCAACGCTCCGTCGAGGACCACCTCCCGCCGCGCGCCGCGGTATCCGGCCACGGCTGGCCGCGGAAAGTCGGCCGGCAGTTCCAAAACCGCCGGCGCCCCAGCCACCTGCTGCTTCCAGTACGTCAGTTGCCGTTCCAGCGCCGCACCTTGGAGCCATGCGCGCTGCCAGACGGCATAATCCAGGTATTGAATGGGCAACTGCGGCAACGGCGACGGTTCATTTTTGGCGAACGCCTCATACAACACCGTCAATTCTCGTTCAAACACTCCCATCGACCAGCCGTCTGAGGCGATGTGATGCATCGTCAGGACCAGGATGTGGTCCTGTTCTTCCAGTTCCAGGACACGCGCCCGCAACATCACGTCCCGTGACAAGTCGAAGGGTCGGCTGGCCTCTTCCGCGGCCAACCGCCGCGCTTCCGTCTCGCAAACGCTCGCGGGGATCCCTTCCAGGTCGGAGACCATCAGGCGAAAGGAAGACGTTTCGAGAACCGCCACCTGCGGTTGCCCGTCGACAAGCACGAAGGTCGTCCGCAGCGCTTCATGACGCCGCACAATCTCAGACAAACTCCGGGCCAACGCCGCGACGTTCAACGGTCCCCGTAGCCGCAAGGCCCACGGAATATTGTAGGTCGCACTCCCAGGGGCCAACTGATCGAGGAACCACAGCCGCTCCTGTGCGAACGACAACGTCCGGCGCGCGTCGGACGGCACGAGACGCTGAGGCAGCGCAGTGACGGTCGGTGCGTCGGCGCGCATCCGCTCGATTCGCTTTGCCAGTCCCGCCACGGTCGGCACTTCGAACAGGCTTCGCACGGGCAGATCAACCGCCAGAACATCCCGCACACGGGCGATTACCTGCGTCGCCAGCAGCGAGTGCCCCCCCAACTCGAAGAAGTTGTTGTGGCTTCCGACGTGCTCCAACCCCAGCACGCGACTCCAGATCCCGGACAACAACTCTTCGACCGGCGTCCGCGGGGCAACAGGGATCGGCTCCAAATGATCCCGGTCCCAATCAGGCGCTGGCAAGGCCTTCCGGTCCACCTTCCCGTTGGGGGTCAACGGCAGCGTGTCGAGGAGGACGAACGCGCCGGGGACCATGTAGTCGGGCAGCTTGTCGTGCAGGGATTGCCGCAGATCAGCCCCTGCGGGACGCGTTTCCGCCTCCTGAGAAACGATGTATGCCGCGAGCCGCTTATCGCCAGGGTGGTCTTCCCGCAACACGACGACCGCCTGCCGCACCTGCGGATGCTGCCCCAGCACCGCCTCAATCTCTCCCAACTCGATCCGGAACCCGCGGAGTTTGATCTGCTGATCGAGTCGGCCGAGAAACTCCAGGTTGCCATCGGGTCGCCAGCGGACCAGGTCGCCAGTGCGGTACATCAGGGCCCCGGGAGCCTCACTGAATGGATCGGCAACGAACTTCTCAGCGGTCAATTCCGGACGGTTCAAGTAGCCCCGCGCGACACCCGCTCCGGCAAGATACAATTCTCCCGGCACGCCAATCGGTACTGGTTGGCGGTGGCCATCCAGCACGTAGACGCGCGTGTTCGCAATCGGACGCCCGATCGTGGCCTGGGCATCGGGCAGCCGCAACGCGCAGGTCGAATAGGTCGTGTCTTCAGACGGGCCATACAGATCGTACACCCGTTGGACCTGAGTTTGCCGGTAAATCGTTCCGACCAGGCTGGTCGAGAGCGGTTCGCCCGCCAGGTTCACCGTCACGACCGAATCGGGCACGGCTTGCAGTTCCAGCAATTCGGCGATGGCGGAAGGAACCGTGTTGATCAGCCTGACACGGGCATCCGGCGATCGATTCGCGAGTTCCAGAGCATTCTCAACCAAGATCACGCATCCCCCGGAGCAGAGAGGGACGAACACCTCGTACACCGACAGGTCGAAACAAATCGAAGTGGTGGCCAGAACGCCGGACAGCTCTTGCACAGTGAAAACGCTCTGAGCCCAAGCGATCAAGGCGACTGTATTGCGGTGCTCGAGTGCCACACCTTTTGGCCGGCCGGTCGACCCCGAGGTGTAGATCACATAGGCGAGATTCTCAGGACCGGCGGAACAAACCGGGTCGGTGTCGGGCGCCGTGCCAATGTCCGTCCAATCCGTGTCCAGACAGACGACCCTGGCCGCATGAAAGGGCAGGCTCTTCACGAGATTCTGTTGCGCCAGCAGCACGCTCGCCTGACAATCGTGCAGCATGAAGCCGACCCGCTCCGTGGGGTAGGCCGGATCCAGTGGCACGTAAGCGCCTCCCGCCTTGAGAATCCCCAGCAGCCCGACGATCATCACCGGCGAGCGTTCCACGCACAGGCCGACCAATACCTCCGGCCCGACTCCCAGCTCAATCAGATGGTGTGCCAACCGGTTGGCTCGCGCGTTGAGCTCGCCATACGTCATCGACTCATCGCCGCAGACCAGCGCCACGGCATCCGGCGTGCGGGCCACCTGTGCCTCGAATAATTTGTGGATGCACCTGTCGCGGGGGTCATCGGTCGCCGTCCGGTTCCACTCCACCACGATCTGCTGCCGCTCGGCCGCTGACAGCAGCGGCAGGTGGCCGATCCGCTGGTCGGGATCGGCGACGATCCCTTCCAGCAACACCTGGAAATGTCCGATCAGGCGCTCGATGGTCGTCGCCTGGAACAGGTCGGTGTTGTACTCCAGCGTGCCGCGGAGTTGGCCATCCTGTTCACCCAGCGACAGCAGCAGATCCAACTTGGCCGTCGCATTGTCGATGGCCAGGCGGCTGACTGCAACACCCGGGAACTCCAGCGAAGACCACGGCGTGTTTTGCAGGACAAACATCACCTGAAACAACGGGCTGTGGCTCAGGCTGCGTTCCGGAGACAGTTCTTCCACCAGCTTCTCGAACGGCAGATCCTGGTGGGAATAGGCCCCCAGAGTCACCTCCCGGACCCTCCCCAGCAGCTCCCGGACCGTGGGATTCCCCGACAGGTCGGTTCGCACCACCAACGAGTTGATGAAGAACCCGATCAGACCTTCCACCTCCGTCCGGTTCCGTCCGGCAATCGATGTCCCCACCGACACATCTTCCTGGCCACTGTACCGCGCCAACAGCACCTGGAAGGCCGCCAGGAGCGTCATGAACGGCGTCACCCCCTGGCGGCGGCTCAGCGCGTGCAGCGCCTGCGTCAGGCTCGCGTCCAGCACGATCTCCCGATGCGCGCCGCGGTATCTGGCCACTGTCGGTCGTGGAAAATCGGTCGGGAGTTCCAGGACTGCCGGAGTCCCGGTCAACTGCTGCTTCCAATACGCCAGTTGCCGGTCCAATTCCGCATCGCGCAGCCAGGTGCGCTGCCACATCGAATAATCCACGTATTGAATGGGCAACTGGGGCAACGGCGACGGTTCATTTTTGGCAAACGCCTCGTACAACGCCGTCAATTCCCGTTCGAACACTCCCATCGACCAGCCGTCGGAGGCGATGTGGTGTATTGTCACGACCAGGAAGTGGTCCTGATCTCCCAGCGGGAGGAGCTGCGCGCGCAGCATCACGTCCCGCGCCAAGTCGAAAGGGCGGCCGGCCTCTTCCACAGCCAGCCGCTGCGCTTCCGCCTCGCGACCATTCTCGGAGACCCCCTGCAGGTCGGTGACCGTCAGGTGAAACGGTGCCGGCTCGAGGACTACCACTTGCGGTTGACTATCGACCAGCACGAACGTCGTCCGCAGCGCTGCGTGACGCCGCACAATTTCTTGCAGGCTTCGTTCCAACGCCGCGACGTTCAACGGTCCCCGCAGGCGGTGAATCCACGGAATATTGTAGGTGGCGCTCCCAGGGTCCAATTGATCGAGAAACCACAGCCGTTCCTGCGCGAACGACAGCGGCAGACGCCCGTTGCGCGGCGCGGGACGCAGCGGCAAGATCCCGGCTGCCGGGGGGTCGGAGCGCGTTTGTTCGATTCGTGCTGCCAGTTCCGCCACCGTCGGCGCTTCAAACAGGCTGCGCACAGGCAGTTCCACTTGCAGCGCATCGCGCACACGGGCGGTGACCTTCGTCGCCAGCAGCGAGTGCCCCCCCAGTTCGAAGAAACTGTCGTGGATTCCCACCTGTTCCACCCCCAGGACGCTGCTCCAAATCCCTGCCAGCAGTTCTTCCACAGGCGTCCGCGGCGCAACCACGGATTGCTCAAGGTGACGGCGATCCATCTCGGGCGCCGGCAACGCTTTCCGGTCCACCTTGCCGTTGCGGGTCAACGGGAGTTGATCGAGGAACACGAACGCCGACGGCACCATGTAGTCGGGCAGGCGCGCGCCGAGTTCGCGACGCAGCAGCGCCTGATCGACGGTCATTCCCGGCGCCGGTACGACGTAGGCCACCAGTTGCTTGCCTCGGGGGCCGCTGTCCCGCGCCATCACGGTCGCCTGGCCAACCCCGGTTTGTGCCACAAGCGCCGCTTCGATCTCTCCCAGTTCGATCCGGAATCCACGGATTTTTACTTGCTGGTCGGCACGCCCCACAAAGGCCAGCGTCCCGTCCCCCCGCCACCTCGCCAAATCCCCCGTGCGGTACATCCGGCCGCCGGGCTGGACGGCATACGGATCTGCCACAAACCGTTCGGCCGTCAGACCAGGGCGATTCAAATAGCCGCGCGCCAGCCCGACTCCGGCGATGTACAATTCACCGGTGACCCCCACCGGCACCGGTTCCAGAGCGCCGTCCAAAACGTACACCCGCGTGTTCCAGAGGGGGGATCCGATGTCGGGTCGGTCCGGCCAGTTCGCGGAATCGGACGTCAGAATCGCCGATGTGACCACATGCGTTTCAGCCGGGCCATAATGATTGTGGAGCCGGCACCCCGGATGCTTCGCAAAGAACCGTCGCAATGTGGGCGTGATCGTCAGCGCTTCGCCTGCCTGATAGATGTTGGCCAGCGCAGGCAGCGCGCAGTTTGTTTCCAATGCCGCTTCCGCCAGGTATTCCAGCACGACGTTGGGGATGAACAGATCGGTGACCCCCTGCTGAGCGATGAATGCCGCCATCCGGCGCGGGTCCAGCCGCGTCTGGCTGTCGACGACCACGACGCTCAGTCCCCAGACCAGCGCGTACAGAACTTCCTGCAGCGAAACGTCGAAGCCGATCGAAGTGAACTGCGCCACCCGACCCCCCGAACCGGCCGGCGTTTGCCAATTCATGAGGTTGACCAGCGTCACATGCGGCAGAACCACACCCTTGGGGACTCCCGTGGAGCCGGAGGTGTAGATTACGTAAGCCAGGTGTTGCGGCCGCAGCGGACAGATGCGTTCGCCGTCCAGCGGATCATGCGACGCAGCGCAATTCAGCATATCCCGAGTCTCTGTCGCATCCAGCAGAAGAACCGCAGCCGACTGCGGCAGCCTCTCACGTGCGGAGTGCGTACTGAGGACCACTGTCGGAGCGGCATCCGCCAGCATTTGCGCCAGGCGCGCCGCGGGATACTCGGGGTCGAGCGGCAGGTAGCCTCCCCCCGCCTTGAGCGTGGCCAGCAACCCAACCACCATTTCGATCGACCGCTCCAAACAAACACCCACCAGTCGCTCGGGCCCCACCCCCAGATCGATCAGGTGATGCGCCAACCGGTTGGCCCGCGCGTTGAGTTCGGCATACGTCATCGACTCGTTGCCGCACACGACCGCAACGGTATCCGGCGTGCGAGCCACCTGCGCCTCGAACAACTTGTGGATGCACTTGTCGCGGGGATACTCCGTCTCGGTACGGTTCCACTCCACCAGGATTTGCTCTCGATTCGCCGGCGGAACCCGCCGGACAAATGGCTCCAATGGCGCGACTCCGACTTGCCCTTCAGTTGGCTCCGCATACCCCATGAACACCGTCTCGTTGAAACCTGTTTCAGCCGTCCAGCGCCCGCTGCACGATGGGTGCAATACAGGCCGCGTCGAGCGGTTTGGACCGCAAAGCGTCGAATGTAACGATCGTCGGCATCGCAAACCAGTCGCTACCGGGCTCAACGCGACGCGACTCGACAATCGGCGGTCTGCCCTGGAAATTCCCTGTCCAGTGGCGCGCGGTGACGATCCAAATTGAGCACGTCGCCGCGGCCAATCCGATGGGTGGCCTGACTCGGCGAATCAAAACGTTCACAGCCTTCGTGTTCCGCACTGTTTCGAAATCGACACGCGCCACCCAGGCCGCGACGGCATTGCCGCCAATCACTTTTACCGTGCAGGCGCATGACCGGGCAGCCTGTGCTATATTCCTGACACTGGGCCGCACCCGGTGCTCTTTCCCTCGTTGGATTCCGATTTCAGGATGTGAGCCATGAGCGATGCGATCTCTGTGGACTGTCCCCATTGCGAGGCGAAACTAAAGCTCAAGAACAAGGGCGCCGTCGGAAAGAAGGTCGCCTGCCCGAAGTGCCAGCGTCCCTTCGTCGTCCCGGCTCCTCCCGATAACGAGGATGACCTGGCCTTCATGAACGTCAAGGAGTCGGACGAATTCGGCGAACCAATCGGCGACGAAGAGGAACTCACCCCCCTCCCTCCGTCGACTCGCCGGTCGGGTAGCAAGCGCGGGAAGAAGGGGAAGCAGCCGTCGTCCGGGAACTGGAAGAAACCGGCATTGATCGGAGGGATGTGCCTGGGAATCGTCGGACTGCTGGGAGGAGTGGGCGTCCTCGTCTACATGCTCCTCGGGGACCTCTTGGGAGGTGGTGGAGGAAAATTCGACCTGGCGTATCTTCCCGGGAATGCCGAGGTGGTCGTCCAGGCGAGGATTGCGGATGCCTCGAATTCCTCCTTGTTCCAGACTGTGATCTCCAGTCCGCAATTCAAGCCGCGCATCGACCGAATCAAACAGCAAACGGGACTGGAACTGCAAGACATCAGCGAAATCACAGTGGGAATCGTCGGTTTCACAGATTCCGAGAAACAGAAGGCTGGTTCTGATTCGACGACGCCGTTCCGATTGCCGGGAAGTTTGCCACTGAACATGCTGGCGCTGGGAGGAACCAGCGGTGGTTCGCCCCAGATGGCGGTGACTGTGATCCGAACCAAATCCGTACTCGATCTTGAAAAGATCCGCGCTGCGGGAAAGGCGACTGCCAGCGCGACACACCAGGCGGCGACGTATTACAAGATGGCAGAGGGAGGCGCCGACTCGATGGTCATTTGGTCCCCCGACTCGACAACGTTGGTTCTGAGTGACGAAACAGGGATCAAGCAAGCGATTGAAGCGGGCGCCTCTCCGCCGCACCGGCCCGAATTCGATTTCGTCGATGGCTCGTGGCAGATCATCGCGGCAGTCGTTCCCAAAGATCCCACAATCTTCGCCCCGACGGGTCCGGCGGGGCTCGGCATGGTGAGCACTGTCCCCTTTGGGGGGATTCTGCTGTTCGGCGGATACCAGCCCAACGCGAACGGGGGAGTCGCCGGAATGAGTCTTGGAATGACCGCGAGCGATGGCGTGGAATGGGGGGTAGCGCTCAACTGTACGTCGAATGAGACGGCCAACGAACTTTCGAGAGCAATGACTGCGGGAATGAAAGAACTGAATTCCTTGATCCTCAAGACTCAGGTCAAAGCTGAGGTCAGCGCCGCAAAAGATGCGATCTTGATGAAGGATCAAAAGTTCACCACGTCGCCGCAACTCGCGGAAATGGAAAAACTGTCGAAAGCACTCTTTGACAGCATTGAATCCAAAGCGAGCGGGTCAGTGTTTCGGGTCACTGGAGAATTTCCGTCAGCGATCAATTCTCAGGGGGGATTGAGTTTCCTGAGAATGATCGGGATCCCGGGAATCCCTTCTCCGATGGATTCCAATCCGTTTCCCGGACAGTCGGCATTGACCGGGCAGGGGTTCGGGGGATCCCTTGCCGACGGGCAGACCAACGGAAGTCCGACCTCACCCCAGGGGACGTCCCCCGGCGGAGGCAATCCGGTCCTTGAGGCGCAAGGGGCGGCCCAGACGTCGCAGTCCAGAAACAACCTCAAACAGGTGGTCCTGGGAATGCTCAATTACCACGACCGTCATCATGTCTTTCCCGATGCGGCGATCCGCGACGCTTCGGGGACTCCCCTTCTGAGTTGGCGCGTGGCGATCTTGCCCTTCGTCGGACAGGAGGCGCTCTACCAGCAGTTTCATCTCAACGAACCGTGGGACAGTGAACACAACAAAAAGCTGATCGACCAGATTCCGGCCACGTTTCGCAGCCCCGCGAGCAAAGCCCCTCCGGGCACGACCACCTACCTGCTTCCCACCGGTCCAGGAGCGATTTTCGAAAACGGCAAGGGGTGCCGCTTCCAGGACATCCTGGATGGAACGTCGAACACGCTATTGGTCGTCGAGGCCTCGGACGAACTGGCAGTCCCCTGGACCAAGCCGGACGACCTGGCCTTCGATCCGCAAAACCCGTTCAAAGGGCTGATCAGTCCCAATCCAGGTGGCTTCCTGGGAGCGACCGCCGACGGGGCGGTGTTCCTGTTCAAGCCATCCCTTTCCGCAGAAACACTGCTGCTGTTGTTTCAGAGGAACGACGGCAAGCCAGTCCCGGCCGAAGGTTGGAGGTCGTAACCGCGGTTACCTGGCGGTGATCGCCTGCGCCAAAGGGCGGAGAACCTGATTCACCACCTGCTGGTTCAACAATTGTTCCCGGCACCCTTTGTTTCCCCCCTCGCGCAGGAGGGTCATGCGGTCTCGAATCCGTTCCGGGTTGAGTCCATCCATCACTTGCAGCGCGGGGATTTCGAGTCGTCCTTCGGCCGAACAGCCCACGAGGATCGGATCGCAGGCCACCGACAACGTCCCTCCCCCATAGCCTTCGATGCGCCGCGTAAAGGGCGCCGTCGGCCAGACCGAGCCCCAACCCAAGGGGAGCCGACGCCGCCAGCCGCAGCCACGACCGGCGGCCGATCGTGCCGCAGGTGCGTGTCGAAATGTTCCCAACGTCAATCATCCCAGTCTCGAATACGGGCGAACAACTCAGACCGACACCTGACCGCCAATCTTGATCAACCTGAATTCGGCCAGTGAACGCATCATCAACCATCGATTTGGGCTATGTTGTTGCGACGGCGATCCCTGCAACGTGCTGGCGGATCTGTTCACGGTGTTCTTCTGCATCCAACAGGGGAATACGCACCTTGGTTCCCCGTCGGGGGGCAGCGTTCGACGTCGCAAATTCTTCCAGCCACGCATAGCCGAACTTGTTTTGCTTGACATCGACAACGAGTAACAGCGTGGGAATGTTCGATTGTGCCGCGCGGTGGACGAGATCGGCATCAACTCGGATCTCAGCAGGGATTGGTGATTCGATCGTTTTCACCTGCACGGCGACGACCTGGAAGGATTTCGCACCGGTCTCAAAAAATGCCAGGTGGTCGATCCCATATTCGAACGACGGCAAATCCGTGATTTTTGCACCGCAGTCGTTCAGGAACATTTCAGCGAGCAATTCGCCGCGCCGAGCGATCAGTTCAGAGTTCGCAGAAATTGACATGCCGTTTTCCTCACGCAAAAGCCGAATGCTGCGGTTTGTACTTTGTTGTCGCCCAAAAATCCTTGACTTCGTCGAACAGTGCCCGCAGATTCGCTGCATTCAATTCATATGCTAACGGGATCGACGCGACTCCAGTTTGCGGCGAGAGATCAATCGACCTAATGAAGCATCGCTTCGACGGCTCATGAACGCCAACCAAGTACGTTGGCCCCGGCAACTCTCCCAGTCGCAGGCGCCTCGTCTGCGACAAACGGACTTCAATCGACGTTGCTGACAACGGATTCGCCGTCGCCTTGACTTGAACGAAAAAAACCCCTTTGGCTCCCCAAAGATTCACGAGAAAATCGACATCCGGGCACTTTTCTCCCAGGAAGTAGGGGCGGAACAGCGGATGCGCGAATTCCTTGTAATCAGTAGCCGCGATATAGAACAACTGCTCACCTCGGCTCCCGACAACATCAGTCATTTTCCGCTGCGGCATCCTACAATCCTAGCCCAATTCTTGGAAATGGCCGAACAACTCAGACCGACTTCGCTGCACTCCGCATCCAATGGCAAATTGTACATCAGTATACATACACGTGTCAAGCAAACGGCTCGTCCAGTCAACGGTTCGTTTGTCACAGCACGGGAGGTCCGTCACCTGCTTCATCACCTGCTTCATCATCTGCTTCATCATCTGGTCCGTTACCCCAAAGAGTGTGGTCCTATCCGGCACATCCCTTGTGCTGTCAATGCGTTATGGCTTCAGACCTGGCCCAAGACAGCCTGCTCCGTCACGGTCTGACAACCTGAGTGGGGCGCTATCTGACGGCGATCACTCCGACAGTTCGCCGGCACTTGGGGGAAGCCTCACCCAGAGACTCCTGGCGATTCCGTCTTCCGCTCGATGAGAGCCGCCAGTTGCGCCAGCGTTTGCATCATTACCTCGGCCACTCTGAGTTTGATCCCGAGTTCCTTCTCGATCTGTGCGATGGCTCGGACCAGCGCCAGCGATGAGCCGCCGAGGTCGAAGAAGTTGTCATACAGACGCACCTCTTCGACGTGCAAAACGTCTTTCCATATCCGGGCCAGGAGGCATTGCATGGCCGTCTGAGGCGTATCATTCTCGTCGTGTTCAACCAATTGGTCCCGACGAGTCTCAGGCGCCGGCAAGGCCTTCCGATCCACTTTCCCGTTGGGAGTCAGCGGCAGCGCGTCGAGGTTGACGTATGCCGCAGGAACCATGTAGTCGGGGAGCTTTTCGTGCAGGTAGTTCCGCAATTCAGTCACTGTCGGGGGCATCTCGACTGATTTTGGCACAATATACGCCGCCAAGCGCTTGTCACCGGGATGGTCTTCCCGCACCACCACCACCGCCTGCCTCACCTGCGGATGCTGCGCCAGCACCGCTTCAATCTCACCCAGTTCGATCCGGAACCCGCGGAGCTTGACCTGATGATCGAGCCGTCCCAGGAATTCCAGGCTCCCATCGGCTCGCCAGCGAACCAGGTCGCCAGTCCGGTACAGCCGCGCTTCTGGAGCCTTGCTGAATGGATCGGGCACAAACTTCTCGGCGATCAGTTCCGGTTGGCGCAGGTAGCCGCGAGCCAGTCCATCTCCTCCAATGTACAGCTCACCGTGAACCCCCACGGGGACCGGCTGCCGACGGGAATCCAAAACGTAAACGGTCGTATTGGCGATTGGCCGGCCGATGATCGTCGTCGGCGTTTCGGATCCGATCCTCTGGATCGTTGACCAGACGGTCGTCTCCGTCGGACCATACATGTTCCACAAACAGCCGATACAGGGCAGCAAGTCATTCGCCAAATCACTCGGGAGCGACTCGCCCCCGCACAGCACCTTGAGACGCGGGTCGCCTTCCCAACCCGACAACCGCAGGAGTTGCCATGTCGCGGGGGTGGCCTGCATCACGGTGGCACCGGATTCTGCCAGAATGGTCGCCAGCCGGGCGCCGTCACCGATCGCGTCGGCGGAGGCAATGACCACCTGTGCGCCAACCGCCAGCGGCAAAAACAGCTCCAGGACCGAAATATCAAAGGCGTAGGTCGTGACCGCCAGCAGTCGATCCTGCCGTGACAATCCCGGGCGCTCGCCCATCGCGGACAGGAAATTCACCACCGACCGGTGGCAGATTTCCACTCCCTTGGGACGACCTGTCGAACCCGATGTGTAGAGCACGTACGCCAGGTTCTCGGCGGTTGCGCGTCGCGGCGGATTGGAGGCGTTCGCAGCGCCGGTCCGGATGGCGACGGAGTCCAAGTCGACGATTCGCGCGGCATGAGAGGGCAATTGCATCGCGAGCGTTGGCGACGTTACCACCAGCGTGGCCTGGCTGTCCTCCAGGAGCAAAGCCAGCCTGGCGACCGGCAGCGACGGATCCAGCGGCACATAGGCGCCCCCCGCTTTGAGAATCCCCAGCAGTCCGACGATCATCTCCGGCGAGCGCTCGGCACACAGGCCGACGAGAACCTCCGGCCCGACCCCCAACCCGATCAGGTGGTGTGCCAACTGGTTGGCCTGCGCGTTGATCTCGCAATACGTCATCGACTCGTCGCTGAACACGACCGCCACGGCATTCGGTGTGCGGGCCACCTGTGCCTCGAACAATTCGTGGATGCACCTGTCGCGGGGGTAATCGGTCGTCGTCCGGTTCCACTCCACCACGATCTGCTGCCGCTCGACGGCTGTCAGCAGCGGCAACTGAGAGATCGGGCACTCGGGCTCGGCGACGATGCCCGCCAGCAACACGTGCAGGCTGTCGACCAACCGGCCGATCGTTGCCGGCTGAAACAAGTCCGTGGCATACTCCAGTCCGCCGGCGAGGCCCGCGCCGTCGGGCTGCAGTTCCAACGTCAGGTCGAACTTCGCCGTCCGGGTTTCGTAATCGAGGCGGGTCGCCCGCAAGCCCGGCAATTCCAGCGGACTTTGCGGCGTGTTGCGCAGGACGAGCATGGCTTCGAAGAGGGGCGTCCGGCCCAGGGACCGCTCGGGTTTCAGTTCTTCGATCAGTTTCTCGAACGGCAGTTCCTGGTGCGCGAAGGCCGCGAGCGTGAGGTCGCGAACCCGCTGCAACAGCTCGCGAAACGTCGGATCGCCCGACAGGTCGGTTCGCAGGACCAGCGTATTGATGAAGCAGCCGATCAAACCCTCGAGCTCGGGCCGCGCGCGGCCGGCGATCGGTGTGCCGATCGACAGATCGGTCTGGCCCGTGTATCGCCCCAACAGCACCTGGAACGCCGCCAGCAGCCCCATAAACAGCGTCGCGCCTTCCTGCCGGGTCAACTCGCGCAGCGCTTCGACCATGGGGCCGTCGAGACGGAACTGGCGCCGCGCGCCGCGGTAGCTCATCACTGCTGGCCGGCGAAAGTCGGTGGCCAGTTCCAGTCGCGACGTCGCTTTGGCCAATTGCTCCTTCCAGTATGACAAATCGCGTTGGACCAATGTTTCCTGCTGCCACCGCTGTTGCCACGCGGCATAGTCGCCATAGCCGATGGGGAGTTCGGGCAAAGAGGACGGGCGGCCCTGCGTGAACGCCGCGTACAGCGATTCGAGCTCACGCCACAGCACCCCTTCGGACCAGGCGTCAAAAACGATGTGGTGAAACGTCAGCGCCAGCCAATGCTCGTCGTCGGAAAGGCGCAACAGGCAGGCCCGGACCAGCGGTCCGGCGTCCAGGTCGAAGGGACGAAAATTCTCCTCGTTCAAGCGCCGGCGCGCTTCCCCCTCGCGCGCGTCGTCGGGCGCCGTTCGCAAGTCCACCGTGCCGACATCGAAGTCCAGTGCCTCCGCGACCTCCTGCATCGGGGAGTCCCCCGTCGCAGGAAAATGCGAACGCAACGTCTCATGCCGCCGGACGATTTCTCGCAGCGACTCTCGGAGGGCGACCGCATCAAGCCGACCGATCAACCGCAGATTGGAGGGGCGGTTGTAGACCTCCGGCAGCGGCTCGAACTGATGCAAGAACCAGAGCCGTTGCTGGACCGACGAGAGCGGCGCCGGCGTGCTTTCCGGTCGGCGAGGAATCCCATGAACCGCTCCCCCGGAGGCGCCCTGCGCGACGCGCTGCCCGAGCAATGCCTGCTGCGCCGGCGACAATCTGCGCCGACGCTCTTCCAGAGAGGGTCGGCTGCTCATGCCTTGTTCCGATCAGGACTGTCCGGCTCGCCGACCTGACGATTCGATCCGGACTCCGGCGTCCCCTCGAGCTGGTCGATCAACAGGTTTTCAATCAATGCGGCCTGTTCCTCCAGCGTTGGTCCCTGAAACAACGAACCGAGCGGCAATTCCACGTCGAACATCGCCGCCAATCGCGACAGCGCCCGCGTCGCCATCAGAGAATCTCCGCCAAGGGAGAAGAAGTTGTCCAGTCGGCTGATCCGTTCGCACTGCAGCAGTTCGCTCCAGACCCGCGCGATCGCCACTTCGATCGGTGTCTCCGGTGGCACGAAGCGGACTTCGAAGTGCGCCGCCATCGCCTGAGCCAGACCGATTCGCTGCAGTTTGCCGGTGGGCCCCTTGGGAATCGATTCGACAAACAAAAACCGGCTGGGAACCTTTTGCGGCGCCAGGCGCCCCAAGGCATAATCTCGCAATTCGCGATCATTCGTCGCGGCGCCGGGGCGCAGCACAATCGCCACGGCGACATCCTCCCCGAGCCGCGGGTGCGGGACTGCAAAGGCGACCGCCTGGGCCACCGCGGGGTGCGACAACAGCGCCTCGTCGACCTCGCGCGGCGCCACTTTCTCGCCGCCGCGGTTGATCAGTTCTTTGAGTCGGCCCGTGAGAAAAAAATACCCGTCCGCATCCCGAAACCCCTGATCTCCCGTGCGAAACCAGCCGTCCATGAACGCCGTTTCGTTCGCCGCCGCGTTGTTCTCGTACCCGGCCGTGACATTGGGACCGCGAATGACGAGTTCGCCGGTTGCGTTCGCTCCCAACAGTTCACCCGTCTCATTCATCACCGCCACGTCCGGACCTGCGGGGAGTCCAACCGAACCAGGTTTGCGAATCCCCGGCGGTAAGGGATTGCTGCACATCTGGTGCGTGGCCTCCGTCATGCCATACGATTCGATGACAGGCGCACCGAACACTTGCTCGAGTTCATGCAGCACCGAGGGGGGCAACGCCGCCGACGACGAACGAATGAAACGGAGCTGGTGGGCGATCGGCGCCACCCGCTGCCGGGCCGCTGCAAGCACCGACTGATGAATTGTCGGCACCGCCGTGTACCAGGTGGCTCCCGAATCGTTCAGCCAGTCAAAGAACCTCTCCGCATCCCACCCGGGCGCGCACAGCACGCTTCCTCCGGCCGACAACGTCGCGAGTGCCGCTCCGATCAGCCCGTGGATATGGAACAGCGGCATGACGTTTAAGCAGCGGTCGCCGGGCTCCAGATGCAGCGTCCGGCGGATATGGTGCGCCGAAGCGCAGAGATTGGCCTGGCTGAGCGGCACCAACTTGGGCCTCGACGTCGTTCCCGAAGTGTGCAGCAGCAATGCCGTGTCGCCCGGTTTTGGATTTTCCGGTACTCTGGGGGCTGATTCGATCCCGCCTGCCAATGTAAACGCGCCGGCGCCGAGTTGCGGCGTGGGGGTCAATTCCAGGATCGACAGTCCCAATGTCCGAGCGACGTTTCGAACGGGCGAATCCACCCCCGATTCGACCACCAGGGCCTTAGCCCTCAGGTCGGTCAGGTAGAATTCGAATTCGGCCTCGCGGTAGCCAGGGTTGAGCGGCGCACAGGCCGAGGCGGCCGCAATCGACACGAAGGCGGCCGCCATTTCCGGACCGTTGCGCAGGACCACCGCCACACGGTCGCCGTGGCCCAGGCCGCGACGCTGCAGAAATTCAGCGGTGCTTGCCGTCAGACTCTGCAGTGCCAGGTAGGACAGCCAGGCGCCTCCCGGCGCGCCCAGCGCCGGCAGGTCCGGGCAGTCCCGCGCCATTCGGGCGATCAGGTCACGGAGCGTCAAATCCGCCACACCATCGCGTTCCGTCGCTGCATTTGCAGAAATCATGAACCTCCCGTCCTCTCAACCTGATTCAAAACGGGCGTGCAAGCGTCAGGAGCGGTCTCCAGACGCATGGGCTGGATGCCCCCGACCCAACGTATCCGTGCGAGGCCATTGTTTCAAGTTGGGCACGCCAGGTTGGGAACGCCAGGGCTGTGCCGCAGTTTCAACAAGTAGCGGGGGTCGCAAGTGACACTCCTGAGGCGCGGCCATTCCGGCTGGCTGGATTTAGGCTCACGACTCGGAGAGTCGCACAACGTCATTCGACTCTCCGAGTCGAAAAGCGTCCAAAACGCGAACCTCACCAACGCGGAAATGGCGAAAGGGGATCGGTGGAGGCGCTTCCCCTTGGAGCAACATCGATGTCGAAACAATAGGAGCGCCCTTTCAGGGCTTTGGGGCATTGGGTGGGACGGCCAACCCAGGCCGTTGGCCTGGGCTGGCTTGGGGACGTCCCTTTGGGACTGTTTGCTGTGGTGGGTGACGGGTGGGGTGGGTGACAGGGGCCGGGCGATCTGACGGGATTGTTGCCTCAACCCGAAAAAGGTCAAAGGGGATGGAGTTTCCGGCCCGATCAGGAAGACTTCGTCGGGAGTTTGGTCCGCCAGCCGATCAATGGTTGTACGGATGGTTGTCCATGCGATGGCTGCCACCGTCTCCGGGACTCCGTCGCGCGAACGCCAAAACGGCAATCCGCGACCGATTCTTCAGTTCGCCTTCCGCCGCTCTCCAATGCAGTACAGGTTCTGGTACGTCCGGACAAAGAGTTGTCCGTCGGACGGGGCCAGGGCGGCCTTCATCGATTCTCCCATGTCGTTTTCGGCGAGTTTTTCAAACGTTGTGGCTGCCGCCAGGACGAAGATTTTCCCCTGATTGTTTCCGACATACAGCCGGTCGCCGGCCAGGAGCATCGATCCCCACAGGTCTCCGCCGAGCCGCTCTTTCCAGACCGATTTTCCGCTCGTGATGTCAATGCACTCCGCGATGCCCGGCGCGTTGGCCACATACAAATGCCCGGCGCGGACGACCCCCGAGCCAATCCGCTGCTGCGTGTCGGCGACGTGCCACAGCCGGTGCGTCGCCGTGACGTCGCCGCGCCCCCCTTTTCGCACCGCCATCATCGACTTCTGAAACCCGCTGACGCCGATCAGCACCTCCGGCGCGACCGCCACATCAGGGTAATTGCTCGGCCCCAGCCCTTCGCAACGCCACAGCTCTTTCCCGGTCAGCGGGTCGTACCCTTTGAGCTCCCCCGGCATGGCGAGGGCGAACTCATCGTGATCGCCCGCTCGATAGAACATGGGCGTCGACCAGGAGCCATACAACTGATGATTCTTGCCGACCTCGGGAGTATCCCACACGGTTTCGCCCGTCTGTTTGTTGAGCGCGACGATGTGCGTCGGTTCGCCGGGACCGCGGTGGACAATGAGCAGATCCTGGTACAACACGGGGGTCGTCGCCGGTCCGAAGACATGCGCCAGTTTTCCCAAATCTCTGCTCCAGACCACCTTCCCAGAGAAGTCGCAGGCGACCACTCCAGCCGAATCGAAGCTGGCATAGACCAGACGGCCGTCGGTCGTGGGCGATCCGGCGCACAGGGTATTGTCGCGGTGATACGTTTCCACCTCGGCAAAGGGAACGTCGTGTTGCCAGAGCGGCGTTCCCGAGGCCCGGTCAAAGCAGATCAGGCTGCGAACCTTTCCTTGATCGCGCGGGGAGGTGACGAACACCCGATCGTCCCACACGACCGGGGTCGAGTTGGCCGCCTGCGGTAGCGCCGCTTTCCAGACTACCCCGTCGGTCGAATCAAAGTGCAGAGGCAGATCGGCCTCGGTGCAAATCCCATCCCCGTGCGGCCCGCGCCAGGCCGGCCAATCGGCTGCCGGAGCACGGTGCGATACCGCGCATATGACAAGTCCCGCCAGCAGCACAATCCGCGTCATATCCTGAACCCTCTTTCTCTTTCTGCGAAAGCAACAACGGACGCGATGTGACTACCAGAATGCCCGATACAAATCAACAACGCGGCCGTGACCGCCAGAGCGCCCCTCCGCGCCAAGCCGCCACTCCGTCCGCAGGCTCGTGTCGTGCGGATCGTCGAGCCGCCGCTCTTCCAGAGCTCGCTGGTCAGCCGGTAGAGCGTGTCGTACGTGAAATTCGTCAGCCGCCCATTCCGGTCGGTCTGGCTGGTGACGTTCCCCACGGCGTCGTACCC
>JBJXGA010000354.1:0-3708 GCA_046152955.1 Planctomycetales bacterium
CTGGGGAACCTGGGAAGAGTTTAATCTCGAATATCGTGATGGCGGCCGCTGGTCAAAATGGACCTTCCGCCCCAGTGACTCCCAGGGTCTCATCGACGTCCGGCCGATTCTGACACAGTCTCGGCAGCCGTTCGTGGGATTCGCACGCGGGGACCAGGTCGTGCTTTCGGACCGCGGCGCGGTCGACGCCGCGCCTCCGTACGCCTCGCGCTGGCCCGAACGGGCGACGGGATTTCAGCTCGAGTTCATGAGCCATCCCGAACCTGTCTGCGCCGTTCTGTCCTACGACAAGTCTCGCCTGGCAGTCGCTCACGAATCCGGGCGAGTTGATCTCTGGCGGATTGACGAATTTGGATTGGGCAGCGCCGGACGCACCTTGACTGCGCCGGTGCAAAAGGTCGCAAGGGTCGCCATTTCTCCCGACAACCGTTCAGTGGCGCTTGCCGCCGGCGACGCCCTGGCGGTCTGGACCGACCTTGAGGGAGCGCCAACCTTGGTTTCCGGGCACACCGGCAAAGTCAATGCGGTCGCCTGGTCAAGACAGGGGCACCTGCTCGTCTCCGCGGGGGATGATGCGACGATTCGATTCTGGGACGCCGCGACGCTGGAATTGAAACGCACTCTGCGGGGTCACGCCGGTGCCGTTGTCGATCTGATTTTCACTCCCGAGCAGCGCACGCTCGTCTCGGCCGGCGCCGACGGCGAGTTGAGATCCTGGGATCTGTTGACCGGTGAATTGAAGGGACGGCTCTGCGCGAGTTCTTCGTCGTTCACCCGGCTCGCGATTTCGGAAGACGGAACATTGCTGGGGGCGGGAACGACCGACGGAAAGGTGCTGCTGTTCAGCGCGGCGTCTCCGAGCGAGGATCTGGAGATCAAAGTCCGCCGCATAACCGACGAAGTCGCAGGTCGCGAACCCGAGGACCGGTTGCTCGAGAGCGGCGGCGTTACGCCCGATACGCCAGATCGGCGGGCCGCGGCCTGGTTGAACCGGAGAAAGCTGTGGTATCGCCGCCGAAAGCTCCTTGACGGCAGTGCGCTCGATGACCCGGGTGAAGTGGAACTGGCGGAGGAGTTTCGCATCTTCTGGATCCAGCCTCTCGACGGCGAAAACGTCTCGGATGAAGATCTGAAACAATTGTCGGGACTGGTCGCGCTGCCGAGCCTGTCGTTGATGAAGACTCCCGTCACCAGCGCCGGGATCAGTCATCTCACGGGATTGCCCCGATTGAATTTCCTGAATCTCTCGGGAACTGCAATTGACGATCGCGGTCTGGCATCGCTGGCCGACGCGCCGCGACTGGATACGCTGTATCTGGCCGACACACAAGTCGGCGACCATGCGATTGGAACCCTGGGCGAGCCAACGCGGCTCAAGCGTCTCAGCCTTGCGAACAGCGCTTTGACCGACGCAGGTCTGGCGCAACTGGCGAAATTCCACGGACTGACGGACCTCGATCTGCGCGGCACCGCGGTCGGTGAACCGGGACTCGGCGCTCTGACGAAGTTGCCGGCCTTGAAGTCACTCTACCTGGATGGGACCCAGGCGACGTCCGGCGTGCTGCCGCGTCTCGAGTCGGCCGGACTGCTGGAGGAACTCGATCTCAGCGGGTGTCCCGTGACAAATGAGTTGATCGGGCAATGGCCTGTCTTGCGGCGGCTGCACGGATTGTGGCTCTCGCGTACGCCGCTGGGTGACGAGGGGCTTCTCGCGCTGTCGGAAAAATGTCCGTCGTTGCGATTCGTGGCGGTGGACGAGACATCGATCTCTTTGGCGGGACTTTCTCGCTATGTGAAGTCGCACCCCGATGTGCAGGTGCGATGCAGCCCCGGTTTGGGCGCCGGCGATCCATCGCAGGAACTTGTGTTGCTTGGGGTCAGCTACCCGGACGGGGGCGGCCGCCGCGACCAGGAAGCGATGTCCCCGGACGAACTGCGCTGGCACGAAAGTCCACTACGCCATCGACCAGGGCAATTCCGATACACGACGCGATTCCAGATCGACCATCGCGACGTCGCGGCACGCGACGCCATCGACGCCGTCCAGATGGGGGGCACGGTCACGGGGCTCTTGGAATCGGTGATGCCGCTTTCCAATGACGTTTTCGACCGGCTCACGGCGCTCCCGGAATTCACCACCCTGGGAGCCCGTTTCGGGGATCAGGCGATTGCGAAACTTGGGCGTCTGAAATCACTCCAGGAACTGCGAATCCACAAAAACGACGAGCACGGAGAACAATTCCAGTTGACTACGGCGGGGTTTCTGCAGCTCCCCGTGCTCGAACACCTGCGCGTTGTGTCGCTGAACAACTTGAACCTGACCGAAGAGATTCTGCCGGCATTGACTCGCCTCCCCTCACTCGAACGACTGGAGGTCAGACAGAAAGAAACTCGGTTGACTCCTTCCGGCATTGCCCGCGCGCTTCCCCAACTGAGGCAACTCATGATTGCGGACGACCGCTTGTCGGATATTGATGTCGCCCCTCTGGCTGACCTGAAAGCACTCGAATCATTGAGTCTCGATTCGAAACGGATCACCGACCGGGCCGTCGACTTCCTGGAAAAGGCGCCGCAACTGAAGAAGCTCAATCTTCGAAAAACAAAAGCCAGAGATCGGCAGCTCTGGAAGACTCGACTGCCGAATTGCGATATTGAGTTCGGAAAGTAATCCACCACCCGTTCGGCGACGCCTGGTGTGGAATTGTGCGCCCGAACGTCGGCATACGTCGCCGGCCATCCGAACAACTTGTTCGGATGGTCGTCGGCGACTGCCATTCGTATTTCGTGGGAAAGAGTCTGATTCTCTGTCACGATAACACGGCGCGCGAGCCGGTCGCCAACCGGGTCCCCGGACTGCGCGAAAGCGTTGTCGCCGACCGGTGATGTGATCGCGCTGTTGGCGGCGGGTTCCCACAATTCGCTACTGGGTTGAGAGTGGACTGTGATTGAACGGACCGACCGAACGGATCCGTCAGATCTGACAGATTGATCGGAGCGAACCGACGGATCGGTCGAATCCGTCCGATTTCACCACGGAGACCCAACGCATGCCGACTCCCCCACTGCCAGACGGCGCCACCCCGCCCGGCGGTTCCCACACAGGCGAATCTGGCGCGCCTTCGAGCCCGCGCATTGTTGCGCGCCGCCTGCGTCTCCGACATGAACCGGATCGCCGAGTCTGCGGAACATCCGACCGCCGATTGTGATCGAGGGACCGGGCTGGTCGGCGGTTGACTTCGCACCCGAAGGCGGATCGCTGAGCGCAGTCTCCACTTCGGGAGCAATCAAGAGATGGCTGCTTCCCCAGGGAGAAATCGACCTGAACGCGCCGCCTCCGAGAGCCGAATCGATGTCCGGCCTGCCGCCGATTCGTTCGGCAGCGGCCATTTCCGCCGATGGTCTGGCACTTCTCGCTCCACATCCACAGAGCGGCGCAATGGCACATTGGAGGGTCGACGCGATGTCCTGCCAACTGTTACCCGGGTTGGCGGATGGTGAATACATCGCCCCAGGCAGAGACGGCGAAATCGACAGTGACTACCTCCAATTCGACGGTGAGAATGTGCGACGAGACTCCACGAATTTGTTTTCGAGGGCGCGTCATTGGACGGAGGGTCAGTCCGAAGCACCTCCCGCGGATCTGTGGGGCGCCCCAATGGTCAGTCTGGCCTGGTCCACCGATGGACGTGCATATGCCGGGGGGGACCG
>JBJXGA010000372.1:0-2905 GCA_046152955.1 Planctomycetales bacterium
TTGATGGCGTTGTCGATCAGGTTGTTGACAACCTGCCGGAGCCGGCCGGAATCTCCGCGGACGCGCAAGGGGTCGAGTCGGCCCAGTTGCAGGTACACCTCCGCCGCCTCGGCGACTCCCTGAAACATATCGCCGGCCTTGCGCACCACGTGGTCCAGTGCCACTTCGTCATCCCCAGGGACGTTTCCGCCCGCGTCGCTCTCGGCCAGGAGGAGCAACTGATTGACCAGAATGCGCAAGCCTTCGCATTCATCCAGCAGGTCGGTGAGGGTGTCTTTGTATTCGTTCACGTCCCGATCGGAATTGAGCGCCACCTCGAGGGAGTTTTGGATCGCCGCCAGCGGCGAGCGGAGTTCGTGGGCCGCGTTGGCGGTGAACTCGCGATTCTGCTGCAGGTAATCGGCGATGCGGTCGAGAAAGCCGTTGATCGTGGTTGACAATCGATCGAGTTCGTCGCGCGTCCCGCGGACGGGAAGCCGTTCTCCCAGATTGTCCGGATGCAGGCGCTTGGTGGTGTCGATGATCTGCGCGATGGGCCGGGTGGCGCGCCCCGCCAGCCAGAACCCCCCCAACGGCGCCACGAGCAGCGCCACCCCCCCCACGATCAGCAACAGGCGGGTGATCAGCGCCAGGTCGTCCTCAATGGGGGCGAACGAGGCCCCCACGCGAATGATCGCCGGCGGGACATCCGGGCCGTCCGTCTGGACATGCACCAGCCGGTACTGACCGGCGGTGACGGGGGTCAGTCCGGACGCAAAATATTCGGTCGAGAACGGAACCGGGGGAGCGTTCACCTGGCTCGTCCACAACAGCTTGTGCCCGGCGTCGAAGATGCGAATGTGCAACTGGCGATGCGAATGCGTCATCGCCTTGGTATTCAGTTCTTCGTACAGTTTTTCGCGGCTGGTATACAACTGCACATAGGTTTGCGCCACTTCGTGGGCGTCTTCCACGAGCTGCTTGTCTGCCTCTTGCCAGAGGATGAATCGCAACCCGACGCGGACCCCCCACAGGGTGACCAGCACCATCAGCAACACGACGACGGTGTTCCAGACCGTCAATCGAAATCTCAGGCTGCCGAAAACTTCCCTACGAAGGAGTCGCGCGAAGGGCATAGCCCCGCCCTCGAATGGTTTGGATGAGCGAACGGTCGTGGCCCTTGTCGATCTTACCGCGCAGGCGGTTGATATGCACCTCGATCACGTTGGTCGCCCCTTCCCAATCGGAATCCCACAGATGCTCGCACAGCATCTTGCGCGTCACGAGTTGCCCCGAGTGCCGCAGCAAAAACTCCAGCAGACTGAACTCAGTGGGGGTCAGTTCGATCTCATGCCCGTCCCGGATGACGCGGCGCGTGGCCAGGTCCAGGCACAATTCCCCCGCTTCGATCGTCGGAGCGGGGCGCAATCCGGACCGGCGGCAGACCGCCTCCAGACGGGCCATCAGTTCAGTGAAGGCGAACGGTTTCACCAGGTAGTCGTCCGCCCCCGCAGACAGGCCCGCCACCCGCTCATCCACCGAGCCCAACGCCGTGACCAGCAGGACCGGGGTGCGAATCCCTTCCTCGCGCAACTCGCGAACAATGTCCAGTCCCGGTTTGCCGGGAAGCATCAGGTCCAGAATGATGGCGTCGTAATGCTGCGAATGGGCTTCGGTCCACCCTTTGTTCCCATCTTTGGCCCAGACGCAATTGTGCCCCCCCTCGCGAAATCCCTGCCGCAGGCTTTTGCCGATCACCGGGTCGTCTTCCACGATCAATAGTTCCATGCGCGCATCCTTGGATTCTGCCTGACCCTGCCCGCCGTGCGAAACTCCGGCGGCGTTCCCACGCCTCGTCGCCATCGCATCGCCGACGGGGGGCTCGAACCACATCTTATCATCTTACCTGCTCCGATGTTCAATGATCACGGCGCGGCGAGGGAATTACGGAAATGTAATCACGATCAGGATGACATCTCCGGCGATGCTCCATAGAATTCGGCGACTGACTGCATTCCTGCGCGTCGCAACGCGCAGGTGTTGACCGGTTCCGCGGCGCTCATCATCCACCGCTGGGGTTGACCGCTGTACGAAGGAGCGGCGACCCGGTGCTCGCTGAGAGCGTCGCCCCGTCGTGGTTCGAGGTTCTCCCTGGCTGGCGACTTTCTTTCGTGTACGGAACCACTCTCGAACGCCATATTGGCCCGCCTTTTTCTTCCTCCGAGGAATCGAACGCGCAGCGGCTCGCGGCAGCCATCGAGCACGCCGGTCACCTGCTTCCGGCGCAGGGGCCGATCACCGTATTCATCCATCACAATACGCTCCACGCTTTGGAAGACTTGCCGTTTGACGAGGCGGTCCGCCAGGGGGCGGGAATCTTCGGTTGTCAGCCGTACCTGCCCGAACCCAGTTATCGGGAGAAGCTCGCCGAGGGACGGATTCGACTCTCCGATTTGGAAGCGGTGCTCCGCGCGGACCTGGGCGATCGGGCCGAACAACCGATCCTGTCGCTGGGGACGCGGCTGGAGTTGCGGATGGCCATGCTGGAATTTCCGCTCCGTTCTGGTCCCGCGGCGGAATTGCGGTGGTTCGTCGCGGAGACTGATGCGCTCCGCAAGATCCGGGGGGACGCCCCCCCCTCCCACCGCGAGCGACTCCTGGCCAATACCAGGCGCTGGATCATGCGCGACGTCCTGGGTGGGGATCAGCCCCAGGATCCCGCGGCGAGTCCGCATCGGCACAACATGCTGGCGGGCATCCTGGAGCAGTTCGGCGTGGCACGCGTTGAGAGCTGGACGGCCGCCGACTGGGAGTCGCTGACGCTGCAAGCGCTGTGGCGGGTGTGTCATGAAGGTGCGCACGGCGGACGGCCGCATCCTGCGCCGGCGCATCCCAAAATTCGGCACCGCGACCTGTTGCTGGAGGC
>JBJXGA010000400.1:0-50484 GCA_046152955.1 Planctomycetales bacterium
CAGGCCAGGCTGGTTCCGTCCCGGCGTGCGTGATACCAATACACCAGGGGCTGAGGCACCTCCCTGGAAATGGGAGAACGACCGAACGGGAAGGCGGCATGCAGACGTTTGAATTCGATTGGTCAGCGCTGTTGGGCTTTGCCACTGTGTGGCGACAGGTGCCGCGTCGAGTCCGCCTGAATTATCTGGCGATGAACTCCTACTCTCCCAAGACTGCCTCTGAATTCGATCCGGTGCTGCCGTTACTGCTGACGGATCGGCTGCTGGTCGGCGAGCGTGACCAACTTCAGGTCAGGTTGCCCGCCGAAATGAACACGGCGTTCACCGCTCTGCAGGCCATGTTGGTTTACCCGATTTTTGATGTGCCGACGCGAGAAACGCTGTTTGGACGGCGTTCCCTGGGGAATGCGCTGAGGTTCTGCGTGCGTCGGCTGATGCTCTTTCCCGGATTGGACGCCCATCGGACCCCCATCATTGGATTGTGGCCCGCTTTGACGACTCGGTTACAGCGCCCGAAACGGACCCGGCCGGGGGAGGTGATTCCGCAGACCGCAGTGCAGGTTCCTTTTCGACTGGAAGACATGACCACGATCCTGGCGGAACTGTCAGCAGAACCGGTGCGGGTTCGCGCCAATGAATACTCGCTGTTTGCCCGATCGCAGGAGCAAATCGAAAAGAAACTGATCCAACTCCTGGATTGGATCGATCGCCTGCCGAGGGTCTTGCTGGGGAATCGTATCCCCGATGCGCTGCGACTACTAAACGACATGAAGCTCGTTGCCTACAAAGGGCGAGCGGGCAAGGACTGGCGCGTCGAGGCGACTCCGGCCGGCGCCAAATGGCTGGCGCTTGCTCCCGTGGAGCGCTTGCAAGGCCTGATTGAAGCGCTGGTCCACTGTTGCGAACGCGCTTCCGGCGCGACTTTCACAGTTCACGTTCCGGGAAGCCGGTGAAATGTCAGGTTCCTACAGGCGAGGTCCACTCAAGATGCCAAATTCGCTCCCCCTGTCCCGCATGGCGCTCGCTGTCTG
This sequence comes from Planctomycetales bacterium, assembly GCA_046152955.1. Taxonomy (GTDB): domain Bacteria; phylum Planctomycetota; class Planctomycetia; order Planctomycetales; family Planctomycetaceae; genus SIAF01. The sequence continues at coordinate 1,032 of JBJXGA010000400.1, forward strand.
GGGCGCGTGGGTGGGATTGATGTTGCTGCTGTTGGGGATGGTGTATTGGAAGGTCTGGCACCCGCATTTTCTCCCAGTCTGCCTGGCGCTATTGTTCTTCTTCGTGTGTGGCGCCTGTTTGATGGTGCGGGGGGTGGCGACCCTTAGCCGCGGGCCGCGCCCGGTGCGACAGATCGGACTGCTGCTCGTTGGCATGGCGCCGCTGTGGTTCGCGGCAGGACACATCATGTATGGATTCAAGGCGGGGCACAGCCGACAGGTGCGACTGGACTTGTTCCAGAAGTGGCTCATTCCGCTGGCGGAATCGCTGATCGACTTGGAGAGTCGCTTCCGCTATCCGCAGCGGACCCTTGGGGAAAAGGTCGTCATGATTGGTGTGCCCGACGTGAATGCCCAGGCCCAGGTGGCGGCCATGGATGCCCACGTCCGCGCGCTCGAAGGCCGGCTAGGTCGATCGATGGAGGGGCGCGTCCATTGGTTTCGCGGGCCGCTGCTGGGGATGCAAGGGCGGGCGATTTTCGGCGTCTGCATGGGGAGCCTGCAGGGGGCTTCCAGTCCGGACGCATCCGGACTGGATTCTTTGGACCGCCACGAGGTGGCGCATTGTGTTGTCAATTCGTTCTGCAATCTCTCCAGCGATCCTCCGGCTTTGTTGCTGGAAGGCTCGGCCGAGGCGAACATGGGGCGGGACGAATGGACGATTGCCCTGGGGGCCTGGAAGTTTCGCGAGCAGGGCCAGGCCCTGACGCTGGCCGAATTGACCGGACCGGAATGGGTGGGCCGCCATGAGTGGCCGGTCTACGTGCATGGCTCCGCACTGGTCAATTATCTGCTGCGCGAATTCGGTCCCGATCGGTACTTGCAGCTCCACACCACCGGCCGGCGCGCCCATTTTGCGGAAGACTGCCGCCGCATCCTGGGGGTGGATCTCGATCAATTGGAACACGATTATTGGGCCGACATTGAACGCCTGGTTGGAGGGGACGTGGGCCTGGCGCGGCGGCGCCTGCAGGAGATCCCTGTGGCGAATGGGGTTGATCGGGATCAATGGCGGGAATTCCTGGAGGCGTATTTTGACGCCGTACCACGATTGCTGGCGCCGTATCAGGATCTGCGTCGGGAGCTTTTGGCAACGACGACCCCTGCTCCCGGTCGCGATGATCTTCGTCCTTCGTCGATTCGTCTGTCGGTCCTCCGTTCCGGTGCGTCCCGCTTTGTGCGGACCAGCGACGGTCAGGTCGAGACCGCCGCCTTGGCGACCCCCGAAGCGTCGTCGCAGGCGCGTCGCATCGGTCCGGAGAACCCGTGGCAGATGGAGCCGGCTCCTGATCAGAATCGCGAGCGGGCGTATCGCCGTGTGCGTCACCATTGCGACACGCAGCTTGGCCTGGAGGAAATGGTCGTGGTCCTCGCGGCGGAAACAATGCGCGGACTCGACCCGGCCTGGGGGACGTTGTCCGCGCTGGAACAGGTAGAACAGGAGGGGCGGCAACTGGCGCGCGTCACTCTGGAGTGGACCCCAGGATCGCGGCTCCCTGTGGGCATTCCCGCCACGCGCGCCACATTCACGTTTGATGTCGCCGACGGCCTCTGTCTGCGAACTCTCCGTTACGAATCCGCACTGGGAGTCGTTGACGCAGTGCAGGAATACGAAGACCATGACGGTGTCCAGATCGTGAGCTGCCGCCGAACGAAAGTCTCCGATCCCAAAGGACTCGCCAGCACAGCGGAAGTCAGGACCGTGAGTTTCACTTCCGAATCAATCCCGCCAGACCAATTGACACTCGCGCAACTGCTGGACACGGCCCACCTCTTGCCGGCGCCCGCCGCGGTCGTGCCCCCCGCTCCGGGCCAGATTTGGGATTGGTACTGGTGCCCGCTGCTGGTGGGAGGGCTGTTGCTGGCCGTAGGCGGGGGCTTGCTCCGGCCTGCGCAAAAGCATCCGGATTGCCCCGCAGCGGCGCAGTAGACGCCATCGATTTCTGTTCCAGACCGCCCCCAACGGACTTGTGCCGTTGGAGCGAAAGATTCGGAGGGTAGAACGGAGTCCGATCGAGAATGATCCCACGTGGAGAACCTCTGCCCGCCTCCCCGCCGTGGGAAAGCCCTATCGCGCAATTCGACGTCCATTGCGGCGGGGAGAGGGGCAGAGGTTCATGAGCGCGGGAAACGGGGTGTCAGGCGTGTGAGTAGCTTCCAGGCATGGCCTCCACTGGCAGAAGGCCAGTGGGGGACTGCCGATTCGTTGCGGACAGCATAATGTCTTTCGGGGTATATCGCCGAGCCTCAGGAGATGCAGTCGCTTACCACTCTCCGCATCGACGCTGCCGAGTCCAGCCGAAATCGACTCTGCATCAGTCGAACAGCCGGGTAACCCAACCGGGCCAGAAAATGGTTCGGTCGGGAAAAGGCCAGGATGTCATACCAGACACTGTCGTCGGTGTGATTCCATTCGATTAGAAACCGTTCTTCACCCCGTTCGACATGGCCGGGCAAGGTTCCATAGGCAAAGCCGAATTTCGTAGACGGCCCCGATTCATCCACAACGTAGACGATCCGGGCCGCATTCAACCACCACAGGCCAATGGCCCGCGCCAGAACGGCCACCACGGCGCCGACCTGGATCGGGGTATCGGGCGGCCAGGCTTCCACCCATCCCAGCCGAAACTGTTCCCACCGCTGTAAGGCGGCTTTCGCTGCCTCGAAGGCCACGGCCCCCTCGCCCAGTTGGATCCGGGCGCGGTCCTCGACAAAGCCCGCCGGTGATGCCGTCGCGGTCGCCCCCACGGCCAGGTAGCTGTAGTCCAACTCCGCCTGTTCCTTCAGGAAACGGCGCACGGATTCAGCAGATGGCTTTCGCAACGACAGCATTTTCATTCGGGGGAAAAAAAACACCCGTGGATGGAGAACCATCCACGGGCGATCACGTCATCGCAGTGCGGGCCAACGCCGCAACGACGGACCCTAATTGAATCGACAGGTCCGCCAGTGGAAATGAATCAAACTGGCTGCGATTGTTTGTGGGATCGCGGGGGAGGCGGAAAGATCCCGTCATTTTCGATACAGATGCGCCGCGCGGCGCAATCGTCACGCTCGATGAAAAACCGTTGCGGCCGCCGCGCCGCTGTGGCAGGTGTCTGTCGCGTCTTGTTCCGGTTGTCCCCAGGTTCCCTGGCAGCGTATAACTCCGAAAGCAGTCGGCTCGCAGCGACAATCCTCCAATCAAGTTTCGCGATTTTCCCGCCCGATGGACGCCAGCGTCGAATTTGAACCGCAGATGATTCTGTTGGGGACTGGCACGAGCAATGGCGTGCCGATGATTGGTTGCCATTGCGAGGTGTGCCACTCCACCAATCCGAAGAACAATCGGACTCGCACGGGAGTGCTGATTCAGGCCCCCGAGGGGAACTTTCTGATTGACACTCCCCCCGAGCTCCGGGGGCAGCTTTTGCGCGAAAAAATCGATCTGGTTCAGGCCGTGGTGTTCACCCACGGACACGCCGACCACATTTTCGGGCTCGATGACCTGCGGCTTTTCGGCTATTACCTGAAGCGGCCGATTCCGTTGTATTGCGATGCGCCAACCGAGGAACGGATCCGGCAATCGTTTGACTACTGTTTCAGCGAACCGGCGCTCAACAACCATCCGGGGGCGACCCCCAAACTGGAAATCCGGCCGATCGGTCCGGACGAATTCGATCTGATGGGTCTGCGATTGCGACCGATCCGGCTCTGGCATGGGCAGTTGCCGGTTCTCGGATTTCGCATCCACGACGTCGCCTTCTGCACCGACGTGAGCCGCATTCCCGAGGAGAGCTGGCCGTTGCTGGAGGGGCTCGACACGCTCGTGCTCGACGCGCTGCGCGACAAGCCGCACCCGACCCATTTCAGCGTCGGCCAGGCGCTGGAAGTGGTCGAGCGGGTCCGGCCGCGACGGACGTTTCTAACGCACATTTCGCACCTTCTGGACCATGACGCGACGAACGCCCGCTTGCCGCCGGGGGTGGAACTGGCCTACGATGGATTGCGAATTTCGCTGGGAGAATCGCATGGCCGATCATGATGCGGCGATGCTGGCGTTCGCCAAGCTGGCCGGTCTCTCGCAGGACCGCCAGCAGTTGGGACCGCGCGACAAATTTCTGATCCTGGCGGGTACGGCCGCCCTCCGCGCCGGTTGGCCGGCCGTGGCCGAACGCTGCCGCGAATTGATCCTTTCACACAACCCGCGGCATCTGATCGGTCAATCGGCATCATTCGCCGATGCCCTGCGGAACGACGACTTTCAGGTCTTCCTGCGGCAGGCGGAAAAGTTCTGTTCGTATGAAAAGGGGGAACATCTGCTGAGTCAGAACGACCTGACGCCGGACCTTCCCCGCACCAGCGCGAGGTTCAGCCCCGGCGAATATGCGCTGCTGCTCTTAGGACGCGGCGAACGCCCGAATCCGTGATGTGAGTATCGCTCTTTCTACAATCTGTCCCTGCTTGTCCTGTCGAGGAGAGACGTGATGTGGCAATCCCGATCGGTGGCTGCCTGGTGTGCCTTGTTGGCGATGGTCTGGGTTGCCGTGACAGCGCGGCAAGGGGCGGACACCAGAGACGACCGATCGGACGATGTTCCGCTGGCCACCGGTCCCGGCCACCGCGATCATCCTTCCGGAACGCTGTACGGCCATACCAGCCCGGTGTATGTCGATGTGGCGGAACGGCCGATCGACGCCCGGACCCAGGCCCGCGAGTTCATCGCCTGGATCGACCGGTTGTCAGTCGACCTCCGCGTTAGGCACCGGGTGCAGGATGAGGCGCAACGCCGCAGGATCGCAGAGCTCCTGGAAGCGGCCCGCGCTGTCTACTCGCGGCTGGCAGAAAGCGCGCCCCAACAGCGCCCGTCTACGGATTCGTCTCCAACTCAATCTTGATCGGATAAACCAGCCCCCAGTCGCGGCGGCGGAGGTACGACTCCAGGGCGGTGGCCAGCGACGGGTGGACCGATCCGTCAAATCGCTCATCGCCATCGACGATGATCGTCACCGGTTCGTCAACGTCGATCATTTGCGGATGCAGCCAGACCGTGAAGCGGGAAACGTTGCGGGTTTTGACCAGCACCGTATTGTCGCCGCGATCGACCGCGTCCAAGGAAGCCCCCTCGCGGCGGCTGGTCCGGTGTTCGAGACGCCACAGATCGAAGTCGTCCTCTTCGTTTTCGTCGTCATTGTCCAGCAGTTCGTCGTAGCGGATCGTCCCCCGCACAGTCTCATTCAGCGTCAACCAGCGATTGTGCTCCACCGGAAAGCAATACCAGCGTTTGAAGCCCGCGGGGGAGCCCAGGGCAACATGTGGCGCATAAGGATCGCGGCGAATCTCCGCGGCGGAACTGAGGAACTTTTCCAGGTAGGGCCGGCCATCGGCCACTCCGTGCTCGCCGTCATGTTCCCAATAGACGTGGTCGAGTTCGTACTTGCTGAGCAGCTTGTCGGACCAGCGGGCATACTCGATGTCGGTATAGTGCCAGCGATAACCCTTCTGCGCGTCGTTGACCCCCTGAATGATGTACAGCGGCGTCCCACGGATCGCCGGCCAATAGCCCAGCGACCACGAACCGGCGTTCACGACCACCGCGGCGAACCGATCGGGTTGCCGCTGAATGTGGTGATACGCCCCGAATCCCCCCATCGAATGGCCGATCAGGTAGACCCGTTCGGCATCGATCCGAAAGCGAGCCTTGCACTCTTCGATCACCGCCGCGAGGTAATCGTCCGCCTTGGGGAGACACCAGCGGTACGACGACTCTTCGTCCCAGAGAGCGGAGGGGCCCACGGCAATCAGCCCGGCCGCATCGAACAGATCTCCCAGTTGCGACGAACTTTCTCCCTCGTCCTCGCCGGGAAAATTCAGAAAATACCGCGGCGCCCGCCGCGAGCTGGTGTTTCCACCGCCATGCAGGAACACGACCAGCCCCGTCGGCTCCTCGGGGTCGTAGCTTTCCGGGACGGAAAAATACAGGAGATCGTCGGGATATCGGTCGCGCAACTCGGCGACGGAGAAATGCTCCGCCGGGTGGTAACCCGGCTCGACCGACTCGTATTCCGCAGCGCCCAGTTCCTGGAGGATGTCGTCGATCTGGTCATCGTACTCTTCCAAAGCGTCCGCCATCTCGTCCCGTTCTTCCGCCGTCTCGCAAGCGAGAAACTCCCGCGCCAGCGCCACCCCCGCTGCGAGATCCGCCGCCAGCCCGGTTCCGGAAGTCAGGTGCCAGAGCCACAGGACCAGCAGGGGAATCCCCACCAGCGGACCAAAACGGAGCGCGACCTGGGAACTGGGCTTGTGTGTTGGCATTGTGGAGCACCTGGTAACAAGTGGCCTATGCGGTGGCGAAACCGCGGACCGCCCGATCGGGATCGCCAGAGCAATTCAAGCTGTCCGCCCGCCATGGCGTCGCGTGAGTCAATTATACCCGGCCCAGCGCGGCGTGGAAGAGGGGATGATCGGCGTGAGTGGTTGGGTGAGATGCAACCGTGGCTAAAGAGATTTCTGTTGCGGTTGATGACCGCGATCGTGGGGCTGACACTGGTGGGGAGGAGGCCGGCCATGCCGTTAAAGACTGCACCGACGGTTCGCGAAGCAACTCCTCTCGAAATGGCTGACGTCGCGGTGCGGCGCGTTCTCGCCGGATTGAAGGAGAATCGTCCCGAGGTGTTGTGGGACGCTCTCCCCGCCAGTTACCAGCGCGACTTGAATGAGACGCTGCATGAGGCGGTGCGGCGAGTCCCTGCCGACGTCTGGCAGGCGTCGCAGCAGGCGATTCCCAAATTTGTTCGCCTCGCGCGAGCCTTTCTGTCGGATTCAAGTGGCGGCTCACTCAAGCTGAATGGAGAGGATCTCCAGGGGGATTCTCAAGAAGTTGCTGTGTGTCTCGTCGAAGGAGCATTTGATGTGATGGATGCCTGGGCGGGTGACGACCTTCCGACACAATCGCAATTGGCGGAGTCGCGTGTGGGTGACCTTTGGCGTCGGATTGGGCCGACGATTCTGCAGGTGATTCGCAACGCCCAGGATAGGCTGGCGTCAAACGCTGAGCCTCGACTGTTCAGCGCATTGTTCGAACTTCGAGTCGTTCTCGAACGGGAGTCGTCGGGTATTGCCGTCGTTTCATTTCAACCTCAAGATGCGGCAGTCGATCCGGTGGAAATCGAGTTTGTCAGCGTGGAAGGCAAATGGATTCCGCGCACCCTAGCTGCGAAATGGAGGGAGGCGATCGACACGTGGAAAAAATCGATCAGGGACAAGCGCTGAACGAGCGACGAACGAGCGGAGTTTTTTGGTTCGATCCAGAATCTCGACAAGATGTTGTCCATTTGGGGGCCGGGGGAGTCCGGAATTATCTCACAAGGCGTGTTGCCATTGCCGTATTATTTGCTAGACGATTTGCAGTATTTTCCTGCGGGGCCGGAATTTAATGTCAATTCGCGGCGTTCGTATGGCGACGATCGGAATTTCGTAAGGGACCTCTGAACAGCCTGATGATGCAACACCCAGATCGTCTGATGAAACAGAATTCGAAAGTTAAAACGATGACATCAGGAGGAGACAAGCAAAATACGAGCGCCAGGAACAACGTCGGCGAGAGCGTGTGATGACCAATCAAGACGTCGTCGACATGGTCCGGGCGGGATGTTTCGACCGGATCATCCTGGCCACGATCAATTATCGTGGCGGGAACTTCGACACGTCGCCGCAGGCGGTGATCGCGCTCCACACGTCCGATGTCAGCGACGAGATCATCGAGACAATGCTCAAATTAGGATATTGAGACTTTCGGAAGGGGAGGCGGCGGATGGTGCTTTATTTGGCCGGAGCTTTCCCACTCGCAACTTCCTCTTGCTGTTCAAAACCACAGTCTGATACCCTTCGCACTGGCAAGCCAGGGGGATTGCCGGTGGTTGAACGGCCGTGTCCACAGGGAGGTGTGCGATGCAATCGTGGTTGAAGGGATTCGTGTTGGGGGTGTTGAGCGCGGTGGTGGGGCTGATCCTGGTGGGGGGACGGCCCGTTGCGCCATCGAAGACTGCGCAAACGGTCCGTGAAGCCGCGTCGCCGGAAAAGGCCGATGTGGCGGTACGACGTGTCCTCTCCGGATTGAAGGAGAATCGTCCCGAGGTGCTGTGGGAAGCCTTGCCGGCCAGCTACCAGCGCGACCTGAATGAGACGCTGCATGAGCTGGCGCGGCACCTGCCTGCCGACGTCTGGCAGGAAACGCTGCAAGCGATTGCCAAATTCAGTCGGCTCGAACAAGCCTCCCTCCCATATTCGATTGACGGAACAATCACCGACGATGGCGAAGAGCTCCAGAGGGACTCGCGTCGACTTGTTGAGGGTCTTGTAGAAGGCGTATTTCAAGCAATGGATGCCCAGACGCTCGAAAACCTGCCGACGCAGGCTCAAGCGGCGAAGACTAACGTGGAGGATCTCTGGCGCCAAATCGGGCCAACGATTTTGCGGCTATTTCGCTACGCGCAATATCGACTGCGTCAGGGTTCGGAGTTTCCTCTGTTCAGTGAATTGTTCAGCCTACAAGTGACGCTCAAACGCCAAGAGTCGAGTATTGCCGTCGTTGCATTTCAACATCCGGATGTGGGCATCGGTCCTGTGGAGATCGAGTTTGTAAACGTGGAAGGCAAATGGGTTCCTCGCAGTGTTGCCGCGAAATGGAGGGAGACGATGGACCTGTGGCAAAAATCGATCCAAGGCATGTGCTGGACGAGCGGGGAACGAGAGGAAGTTCTCAACGTGATCCAATATTTGGCGGGTACTGAAGTGGCGCAAGACACCGGAGTTCATAACAGCGAGAAATTGCCGTCTGAATATTACCTGGTTGATGACTTACAGTACTTTCCTTCCGGGCCGGAGTTCCATCTAAGGAGGACGCCCCCTCATGGCGATAATCCATCGTTGGGAGTCGCGCCTGGACAATCAGATGCCAGCGGCGTCGAATCGTCTGGTGAGCCAGCAGCCGGGCATGAAGGTGACATCAGGGGGATAGGGCCGGAAGAAGTCGATCGCCTTGAACTACTCCACCGGGAGCGCGCGATGACCAATCAGGATGTCATCGACATGGTTCAGGCGGGGTGTTCCGACCGAATCATGCTGGCCACCATCAGAACCCGTGGCGGAAACTTCGACACGGCGCCGCAGGCGATTATTGCGCTCCACAATTCCAAAGTGAGTGATGAGGTCATTCTGGAAATGATGAAATGCGCTCAGTCACAGCCTCACCCTTGAAGCGGTGATCCACTGCCATCGTTCTGGGAGCGCGAAAACGCCTCGAAATCTTCGGTAGAAAGGGGTTGAGAAAAGATTTGGCAAATCTGCGGCAAAAAGTATGGATGAAGCGCCTGCCCCCCGTTGGCCTTGTGCCAGCGGAGGCCTGCCTGGCAGCTACAGACACGCCTGATACCCGGTTTCCCGCGCTCATGAACCTCTGGCCCCCGCCCCGCCGCGGCACAGCGTTTTCTAGCGCACCAGCGTTGATCGCGGCGGGGCGGGGGCCAGAGGTTCTACACGTGGGATCATTCTTGATTGGGCACCGTTCTAGCCGCCGAATCTTTCGCTCCATCCGGGCGAGCCGGATGGGGGCGGACTGGAACAGAAATCTCAAATTTCCAGAGCTCGGTCTCGGTTCAGATCGAGGCAAGATTGCGCGGTTCAGCATGGTCGTCGCCACCTGACTCCGGTTGCATCACCTGTCGCTCCCCTCTACAGTGATTCAGGCTGATGAGTGGTGGTCGCTGGGGAGGGTGGGAACGTCGAATCGCACGAGGACCAGTCTGGCGCGGGGCAGGGGGGACAGGCGGACTTTGGCGAGTCCGGCGAGTCGCTCGATGTGCGTGTCGTGACGAACATCAGAGATTGGGACTTGATCGGAGAGGCCTGGGCTGAGCTGTTCCGAGACAGCGTCCGCGTTTCGGCGGCGCTGCAGTTCTCCTGGCTGTGGCACTGGTGGGGAGTTTTTGGCCAAGCGTGCGGTCGCGGTACGGATCGGTTCCGCATCATCACAGTCTGGCGCGGGACGCAACTGGTCGCCGGTTTGCCGCTGTATGAAACCACCGTGCCTGGAACGTACCGGCGCTTGAAATGCCTGAGGTTTCTTTCGACCGGCGAGGCGGGTCATGAAGAAACCGCTCCGCACTACCTGGACCTGCTGGTTCGGCCAGGCTGCGAAGAAGCCTCCCTGCAGGCCGTCTGGCGGACGCTGGCGACAATGACCTGGGATGTGATCGACCTGCAGGCGGTTCCCGAAGAGTCGGTGTTGGTGCGAGGGATCGCCGGGCACTGGCCCCAGACGCTGGTCGATCCCCCGCGACCGCTGGTTCACGTCTATGCCAACCTTGAAGGGGGATTCGAGAGCTATTTACTCCGGCGTTCCGGTCCGACACGAAAAATCCTGCGCAGGCGGATGCGTGAAGCAGAAGCGGCGGGCGCCCGGTTTGAATTGGCGACGCCGGAGACGATCGACGAGTTTTTCGACGACCTGGTGCGACTGCATCAAGAGCGACGGATCGGGCTGGGAGGGGCGGGGGTGTTCGCTGCGCCACGTTTTCTGGAATTTCAACGCCGGATCGCTCGCGAATGGCTGGCGGATGGCCGGGCGGCAATGGGAAGGCTATCGATCGGCGACGAGGCAGTCGCTATCCAATATGGGTTCATCGCCCGGCAGACGTTCGAAGCGTATCAATGCGGGTTGTGCGAAGGGGCCGCGGGAGAGATGCGCAGCCCAGGAATCACCTGTCACTTGCTCCTCATGGCGGAATTGGCGAAACGGGGGATTACCAGCTACGACCTGCGGCGCGCCGGAGCGACCTACAAACAGGATCTAATCACCAACGAGCGGACCGTCCTTTCTGTGCGCATCTGGCGGGTCCAATTTCAGCGGCGGTTGATGCAATGGGCGCAGCGCGCGCGGGGGGCCATTCGGGGGCTTGCGAAGAGGGGTGAGGGGTGAGGGGTGAGGGGTGAGGGGGCTGCCGTCCCTTCGAAATTGCGGTCGATGGCCAAGACCGATATGATGATTGAATATTCCGGTTTCACGGCGCGAGGCCATGATGCAGGCATTCGAGTTCCTTTCCAGCGGCTGTGCCGGTTTCTTCCGGACGCAGCGGTCGTCGCGGCGCGAAGCGCTGCGATTGGGGGGATTGTTCGGCCTGGGGTTGACGCTGCCGCAGTTGCTCCAGAGTCAAACGCACGCCGATGGGGACTCCCCGGCCTCTTTTGGCGCTGCCAAGCGGGTCATCATGCTCTACCTGCATGGCGGTCATCCGCAACAGGAGACGTTTGATCCCAAGCCGGGCGGTCCGTCGGCCGTGCGGGGTGAATTCGGAGCGATCGAGACCAGCGTCCCCGGCGTGCAGTTCTGCGAACTGTTTCCGCGGATGGCGCAGTGCATGGATAAGCTGGCGGTCATCCGGTCGATGTCGCACGCCAATGCCAATCACGTGCAGGCGGCGCTCCCCGCTCAAACGGGTCACGCCCATCCCCGCAGCCTGGAAGCGCTGGGAGACTTTCCTCCCTCTGCCAGTGATTTCCCGCCGATCGGGGCGGTCCTGGATGCGATCCGCCCGGCCCCTGCTCATCTTCCCAGTTGGATGCGGATCGGCCCGCTCATGCGCCGCGCCAACGGGACGGTGATCCACGGACAGACCCCCGGTTTTCTCGGCGAGCGGCACAACAGCTTCGTCATCGATCAGCCGTTGCTTCCCTCGGACGTGCGGATCGGCGCCATTACCGCGAACTCTGACTTGCCGACGATCCGCCTGTCGGCGCGGCGCAACCTGTTGGCGCAATTCGACAGGGAACGCGGGGGGATGGAAGAAACGGCGACGACACGCGATCTGGATGCGTTTTACCAGCGGGCGTTCAGCCTGCTTTCCGCCGAAGAGACGCGGCGGGCGTTTGAACTCCACCGGGAACTCCCCGGATTGCGGGAGCGATACGGCGCGACGGAGTTCGGCCAGCGGTGCCTGTTGGCGCGGCGGTTGGTTGAGGCGGGGGTGCCGATGGTCAACGTCAGCTACTGCCACACCCCTGCCGGATCGTGGGACACGCATGGCGAGCATTTCAAACAGATGCGTCAGTCTCTGGCGCCGACGTTCGACACGGCCTGCAGCACGCTCATCGGCGATTTGGAAGATCGAGGTTTGCTCGCCGAGACGTTGGTGGTGGTCAACGCCGAGTTCGGTCGCACCCCCAAAATCAACAGCGCCTCCGGACGAGATCATTGGCCCTGGTGCTATTCGCTGGCGTTGTCGGGAGGGGGAGCGCGGGCCGGGGTCGTGTATGGCGCTTCTGACAATTCCGCCGCTTTTCCCATCGCCAATCCGCACGATCCGTCCGACTTTGTGGCGACAATCTATCACCTGCTGGGAGTGTCGCCCCAGACGCAGATTCAGGACGCGATCGGCCGGCCGTATCAGGTGATCGTCGGGCGACCGATCGAGGGGCTGCTGGCGTAGCGCTATTCGATCAGCACCGAAATATGCGGTTCGCGGTCGACGAGCGGGAGTACCTTGGGGGCGTAGATTTCGCTGAAGGCCTTCGCTTGGCGGTGCGTCTCCCAGTCGGATTTTTGAGCCCAGCGTTCCACCAGGAGAAACCGCCTGGGATCCGCTTCGGAATGATAGACCTCAAATCGCAGGCAGCCCGGTTCCACCCGCGTCCACTTCACTGCTTCCGCAAGCAGTTCCCTCACCGTGTCGACGTGAGCGGGGTCTTTGACAGTCAGCCAGACGTTGATGCAAAACATGGTTCGTTCTCGAGGGACTGCTAATGGAGCGGCGCTGCCAGGCGCGGGTCAGGACAGACGGACCAGAGAGACTGTGATGCGGCCCTGAAAACAATGATCGACGTCGCTTCCAGGCGTTCGCGGACGCTGATGATAGTTGCCATTGTAATACAGAAGTTCATCCCGCTCTTCAAAACTGACCGGAAGCGGCGAGGGATCGACGGGGCAAAACACCACCTCCGGTTCTGACGCCCCCCCCGCCAGATGCGGCAGGTTGATGTTCCAGAAGGTGCCGGGTTCCCAGGGGCGACCTACCAAAGCGCGAAGCAGGGGAGTCAGCCAGCGCGTGGCCCGCGGCCAGTCGAGGGGGTCGATCCCTTTGCGGTGATAATGCGATACGGCGATTCCCGGACGCCCGTGGAGCACCCCTTCTCGAACGGCGGCCACTGTCCCGGACATGTAGACGTCGGCGCCCAGGTTGCCGCCATGATTGATGCCGGCCAGCACCCAATCGGTGGCGGGGGAGATCCGAGCGAGGGCCAGGCGGACGCAATCGGCGGGAGTCCCGTCGGTGATGTAACAGCTCTCGTCGCGGCGCGCCAGCCGAAGCGGTCCGTGCGTCGTCACCCGATGTCCTCCCCCCGAATGGCATTCGTCGGATGCCACAATCAGCGGTGTTCCGATGGCAGCGGCGGCCTGGCGCAGCGCCTCCAGTCCAGCGGCTTGGACGCCGTCGTCATTGGTCAGGAGCAGGGAGAGTGAAGGTGGCACGCTGGTGAGATATCAGACCTCAAGAGAACTGTCCACCGCACGGCATGGTTCGTCTGCCATTGGGCTTGTTGTTCACACCAAGAGTCGTGTTCGATCCGGCAAGGTTTTGACCGACAGGAACAACCAGGGAAGGGGCATTTCCCAAATCGTTCCTGGACAGGCAGTTGAGCCGGGGGATGGCCGGGATCCGGAGTGTGAATTTGGCGTGAAATCTTTCGGAGAGACTTGCGAAATGGCGGGCCGAAAGGCATTATGACTCTAGCGACGGTCGGCTTGCGACGCGCCAGCGGACTTTGGCCGGAGACACCGTCGCCCCTTTCTCAATTCAAATTCGCTGTCGATCCTTCCCGCCTGAGTTTTTGTATCCTTCCTCCGTTTGCCGGTTCGCAATCCGTTTGTATCCCGTTTCAAGTGCGTGAGTGCAGGTGCCAACCTCTCGACCTGGAGTTCCGGTGATCGGTCTGGTGGGAGGGGTTGGCTCTGGAAAGAGTTATCTGGCGAAGCAACTGCAAAAGCATCATCCCCTGCAAATCGTGGATGCCGATGCGGTCGGTCACGCCGTCCTCAAGGAACCATCCGTCAAAGAGCAAATACGCCGTCGTTTTGGAGAAGCGGTCTTCGATGCTTCGGGAGAAATCGATCGCCGCCGCATGGGAGAACTGGTGTTTGGATCGGGGGGTGCGCAGCGCGCCAACCGGGGGGCGCTGGAACAGATTGTCCATCCACGGATTACGGAGATTTTGACATCGCAAATTGCCGCGGCGCGAGGGCAACCAGGAGTGGAACTGGTGGTTCTGGACGCGGCCTTGTTGCTGGAAGCCGGCTGGCGGCGGTTATGTGATCTGGTGTTGTTCGTCGACGTTCCTGAGGCGGAGCGTCGCCGCCGCGTTGAAGCGACCCGCGGTTGGAACGGGGCGCAGCACGCCGCGCGGGAAGAGAGTCAGTTTGATTTGGCACGCAAGCGCAGGGAGGCTGATGATGTGGTTGACAACTCGCAAAGTGTTGAGTCGGCGCTCCGCCAGATCGAGGCGGTGTTGTCGCGGACTGTCAGGAGCCAACCCGCCTGATTGGTCCGGATTGAAGTGCGATCTCCCCGTTACCTTCCCTCGCATGTTGAACCCCGTCCTGAGTTCCCTTGTTATTTCCAAGCGTCTAACCATCGCAGCGAACAACCGTTGCGGGTGAGCCGCGCCGGCACCCCCCAGTCTTCTTTTTTGTATCTCCCAAGGTTTCCGCCATGTCCCGACCGCCGCTCCGCGTGCGTCAAAGCAAGACCGGCACTGACCCCGACGTTGCTCCCTCTCTGGAATTCGAGGACACCCCCGGCGCTCCCGAGGGAGAGGGGACTGGCCATCCCCTTGCGGACGACGACCGGGAATTTGTCTTCGACGATGCGGACGACGAGCGGGACGCGGGAGACGAAGACGAGACCGATCCGGCGCGGCTGGCGGAAATCCGGGCCGACGACCGATACGAAGAGATCAAGCGAGGCGAAATCCACATCGCCGAACTGCAGCGGATGACGATGCAGCAATTGCTGCTGCAGGCGCGGCAGGAAGGGCTCACCGACTACACCGGTCTCAAAAAACAGGATTTGATTTTCAAGATCCTCAAAGAGCGGACCAAGCTCAACGGCCTGATGTTCGGCGATGGGACGCTGGAGATCCTTCCCGACGGATTTGGATTCCTCCGCAGTCCCGACTACCACTACCTCCCCTGTCCGGACGACATTTACGTCTCTCCCAGCCAGATCCGCAGGTTTGGTTTGCGGAAGGGGGCGACGGTGGCGGGACAGATTCGCCCTCCCAAAGAAAACGAACGCTATTTCGCCCTCCTCCGTGTGGAGGCGATCAACGGCCAGGATCCCAACGTCCTGGGGGAGAAGGTGACGTTTGACGAATTGACTCCGTTGCACCCCGAAAAGCGGCTGCGGCTGGAAGCGGGACCGGATCTGTTCAGCACGCGGATTGTAGACATGATGGCCCCGATCGGCATGGGGCAGCGGGGCTTGATCGTCTCCCCTCCCCGCGCGGGGAAGACGATCCTCTTGCAGCAACTCGCCAAGGCGGTTCTCAAGAACCACCCCGACGCCTATGTGATCATGCTGCTCATCGACGAGCGTCCGGAAGAAGTGACCGAGATGGAGCGCCACGTCAAAGGGATCAACTGTGAAGTGATTTCCAGCACGTTTGACGAGCCCGCCAGCCGGCATATTCAGGTGTCGGAGATGGTCATCGAAAAGGCCAAACGGATGGTGGAGTACGGTCACGACGTGGTGATTTTCCTCGATTCTATCACGCGCCTGGCGCGCGCCTGGAATACGGAAGTGCCGCATTCCGGAAAAATCCTGTCGGGCGGTGTCGATGCCAACGCCTTACAGCATCCCAAGCGATTTTTTGGCGCGGCCCGCAACGTGGAAGAAGGGGGGAGTCTGACGATCGTCGCCACAGCGCTGGTCGACACCGGCTCGCGGATGGACGAAGTGATCTTTGAAGAGTTCAAGGGGACGGGGAACACGGAACTGCACCTGGACCGACGGATGGTCGAAAAGCGGATCTGGCCGGCCATCGACGTGAACAAATCGGGGACGCGCCGGGAAGAGTTGCTGATGGGAGAGGAGGAACTCCGCCGGGTGTGGATTCTCCGCCGCGTCCTCAACGACATGAATCCGGTCGAGGCGATGGAGTTGCTGGTCACCCGGATGAAACGGACGAAGACCAACGATGAATTCCTGTCAAGCATGAATTTGGGGTAAAGCAATGATCGCGATCTAGGCCAGCTTCGAAGCTGGGCAGGTCCAACTCAGCGAGCCGCCCCCGGAAACGGGATCTGTGGACATTCTGGTCGTGTTTCCCGATCCGGCAGACGATCCCTGGGAACGGATCTTGAGCGACCCGGCGCCCCGACCGGCACTGGTTCAGGGGATCGCAGAAGTGCGCGAGGAAGTGGCTGCGGGAAAGCTGACGACAATGGATCGGAGCGTGGAAAACTGATGCAAACCATTGAGGGGCAACTATTGGCGGGGAACGAGGCATATGCCATTGTGGTGGCCCGGTTCAATGATCTGGTCACCCGGCGGTTGCTGGAGGGAGCGTTGGACACGCTCAGGCGGCACGGTTGCCGGGATGAGCAGCTCGCAGTCGTCTGGGTGCCGGGCTCGTTTGAGCTCCCCTTGGCCGCCGACCGTTTGGCCCGGTCGGGGCAATATGCCGCCGTCTGCTGTCTGGGAGCGGTGATTCAGGGGGAAACCAGCCATCACGAGTACATCAACCAGCAAATGGCCGCCGGATTGATGCGCACCGGGCTGGAAAGCGGCGTGCCGGTGCTGTTTGGCGTGTTGACCTGCGCCACCATGGAACAGGCGCTCGATCGGGCAGGGGGTAAGGGGGGGAACAAGGGGAGCGAGGCGGCTTTGGCGGCGATCGAGATGGTTCGCGTCCTGGCACAGCTTCCCTAGCGCGGGAACGCCCGGCTACAATGGCGGCGTCATGTCCTATCGCACGCTGAAACGGCTGTTGGGTGAAACCAGCCTCGAACGAAAGTGTCGCTTTCTGTTCGGCGGCGGGCTGCTGATTCTCATCACCGGGAGCTTCTATTTTTACGGCACACTCACCGCCAAGCTCGTCCGCGAACAGAATCTGATGACCTGCCGGACGCTGGTCGCTCCGATCGTCTTCGAGAATCATTGGCGAAAGCTTGAGTCGGATGAGGACTTTGTCGACGTCATCAAACAGATGTCGCAGGAGCTGCAGCCGGTCGATTTGTGGAATTACAAGTGGGATTTGCTGAGCGCCTCGTCCAACGATCCCGAAAAGCTCCCGGCCGATCCGGTGGAATTCGCGGCGCTCACCAAGTTGCGGAATGGGGCGCGGGAGGAAACGCGGACGATTCGCGATGACGAAGGGCAGCTCTGGTACCACTATTTCGGCGCCGTGCGGGCCACTGAAACCTGTCTCACCTGCCACCCCCACCACACGGATGAGGAGTTTGCCAAAGGGGATCTGATCGGAATGGCCAAGGTCAGTTTCCGGCTGGCTCCGACCGAAAAGGAATTGGCGTTGAACAACGCCGTGCTCCTGGCCACGGCGATCGGTACGGCCTTTCTGGCGATGGTCGCCGCCTATGCCATCGTGCGGTATGTCATCGTCAAGCCGGTGCTGCACCTGAAAGATGTCAGCGACGCCATTTCGCGCGGCAACCTCGACCGCCGCGCCGATATCCGCACGGGTGACGAATTTGAAGAGCTGAGCCAGGCGTTCAATCGGATGTTGCGGCACCTTGTGGCGGTGCAGGAGGAATTGCGGCAGGTGAACGGCACGCTGGACGGCAAGGTGGACGAACTGGCGCAGGCCAACTTGCAGTTGTTCGAGCTGAATAACCTAAAAAACGACTTCATGGCGACGATGACTCATGAACTCCGGACCCCGCTCAACAGCATTCTGGGGTTCAGCGACGTGCTGGCCGGCGCCGATAACCTGAACGAAAAGCAGCAGCGCTACCTGAAAAACATTCAGACGTCGGGGCGCGACCTCTTGACGCTGGTCAACGACATTCTCGATCTGGCCAAGATCGAGGCAGGGAAGATGGACTTGCACATCGTCGAATTTTCGATCGGCGATCTCGCGGAACGCCTGGCGGGGATGATGCGGCCCCTGGCCGAAAAGCGGAACATCGAGGTCACTTGCGAGGTCGATTCGCGGCTCCCCCTGCTGGTACAGGACGCCGGAAAAATCCAGCAAATCCTGTACAACCTGCTCTCCAACGCCATCAAGTTCACCCCGGAGGGGGGACGGGTGCAGATGAACGCCAATCTGCGGGACGAAAGGACGATGGAGCTGATCGTCGAGGACACGGGAGTGGGGATTCCACTGGAAGATCAGGAGACGATTTTCGAGAAATTCCGGCAGGGGAACACGGTGCGGGGGGCGGCGCAGGGCATCGTGACCCGCGAGTACGCCGGAACCGGTTTGGGACTCTCGATCGTCAAAGTCCTCTCCAAACTGCTGGGGGGTGAGGTCTCGCTCCAGAGCGAATTGGGAAAAGGGAGCCGCTTTACCGTCGTGCTTCCGATGGTCCTCCGCGAACAGCCCCGACCATTGTCAGAGGTACTTTCACGGCCTCAGGAGAGCACCAGCGCAGTCACACTCGATCGGCCCCTGTCCCAATCGGTCGCCTCCTGATCCTTCGGGTCACGATACCGGTTTCTCCACAGGGACGGTATCTTGCTGGCGGAATGATTCCGAGCCCCAACAGAGGTCGCGATGCTGGTCGGTTATGTGAGCGATGAACAGTACCTTGCCTTGAGCGACGTCTCCCTGGTGTTTTGCCAGGGAGACCAGGTGGTTCCCGCGCGATCGCTGGCGGATGGCGCCGTGATCGCCGAGTTGTCTTTCGGACAATGGGAGGTCACGCTGTCGAAGGCTGGATACGGAGGCAAACGGGTTTCGCTGACGCTCCCGGCGCAGTCGCCGCACCAGTTTCGCCTCCTTTCGGATCAGCTATTGGGGTATGTCTGGCCCAAGTGGGCCGCGGCTGGAACGGAGGGAGAATTTCGCATTCACTCGACCGGGGCCTACAAGCTGTCGCTGTGGCGCTATGGCTGGCGGAAGGAATTGATCGAGGACTTGGGGTGGTTCGACGACCATGGCCCGCGGGCGACGACGCAGATTCTTCCCGATGGAGACTTCACGCAGACCGGGGTGCGGTGGAACCAGGTGGGCTTTGGATCGGCCTGGCACCGGCAGCGGATCGTCGCCCCGGCGCGCTCGGGGTTGTACTACTTTCACGTCAAAAACGCCGACGGCGAGTTTTTTTCGTTCCCCTGGATCGTCCAGCCGCCGCGACCCCAGGCACGCGTGGCGGTGCTCACCTCCAACGTCACCTGGAATGCCTACAACAGTTTTGGCGGACGAAGCAACTACGTCAATCAGCGGGAATTGCTCCCCCGGCCCACGGTCTATGCGCGGAGCGATCTGGAGCGGTACACGCACCCTGGCACGTGGCCGTTCGAGGAGTATGGCGCTCCGTTGTCGTTCGATCGTCCGGAACCGGCCAACGTTGTCCCCGAGGGAACACAGGTCACCGATCTCATTGAGGGGCGGTTGGCGTGCGCCAGCGCGCCGGGGGAATGGCGGTTGCTGGGATGGCTGGAGCGCGAGCAGATCGCCTACGACCTGTACTCGGAGACCGAGTTGCACTTTGGCCGGGTGCCGCTCGATCAGTACGACGTGCTGGTGCTCAATACGCACAACGAGTATGTAACTCCGGCAATGTACTTTGCGATCAAAGACTGGGTCTTTCAGCGCGGCGGACGGCTGATGTATCTGGCGGGTTGCGGGTTTCTATGCGAATTTGAGTTCCTCGACGAGTCGACGATTCGTTGCCGCCAGGAGGAACGGACCGATTTGCGGCAAGAGTCCGAGGCGTGCCTGCTGGGAGTGGCGTATTCGCACGGGGGCTACCGGACAGGGGCGCCTTACCGGGTGCTCCAGGGAGAGCACTGGGTGTTTGAAGGAACCGAATTGGCGAGCGGCGACCTGTTTGGTTTGACGAGTCTCAATGGACGAACGCCGGGAGGCGCTTCCGGATTGGAACTCGACAAACTCTCTCCCCATTCCCCACCGACGATCGTCCACCTGGCGAAGGGGCTGAATCCGCAAGAGAGCGGTGCCGATCTGGTGCTGCACGAAACCGCCAGCGGGGGAGCGGTGTTCTCCGCCGGTTCGTTGAATTGGACGCTGGCGCTGCCAGTCGATAATGGGGTTTCTCGCATCACGGCCAACGTCCTGAAGCGATTTTTGAACACGCCTCGCGGCCGCCAGGTGGCCTCAGGCCCGGCCTAACACATTTGGATCATGGATCAACCCCGACCGACGCATATTCGCCATGTGGTCCTGGTGCTACTGGCGCTCGCGCCGGCCTGCGCGTATCTGACGCGCAACATCTCGGCGGCCAATACGACGATCGCCGCGGAGTTTTCAGCCTCCGACACCGTGATGGGTGAGGTGCTGGCGGGATTTGCGCTGGGGTACTTCATTTTTCAGGTTCCTGGGGGTTTGGTCGCCAGTGCCTGGGGAGTCCGTCGGACGCTGCCCGTCATCAGCCTGGCCTGGTCGCTGTGCGCGCTGTGGAGCAGTTTTGCCGGTTCCCCCGATGATCTGTGGCTGGCGCGGGTCGGGATGGGAGTCACACAGGCGGGACTGGTTCCCTGTTGCGCGCAGGCCCTGGCGATGTGGTTTCCCGCATCGCGCCGGGGGTTGGCCAGCGCGTTCATGACGGGGGCCATGCAACTGGGAGGGATCGCGGCGACGGAATTGACAGCGCGGCTGCTCAAGCCGATCGGCTGGCGCGGGGCGATGCAGTGGTATTCCGCGACCGGAGCCGTGTGGGCGGTCGCGTTCTTCTTGTGGTTCCGCAATCACCCGCGCGAGCACCGCCTCGTGAATGCCGCCGAACGCGCGCTGATTGAGGCTCGAGAAACGGGGGCCGAGAAGGAGGGGCCATCCCTTGCGGCCCAGTCTGTCGCGCTCCCTCGCCCGCGGCCCACAATGGCCGCGCTCCTGGCCGAGTGGTGGTCGCTGGCCCTGATCTTGCTAACCAGCACCACGGTCTGGTGCTTTGCGGTGCAGGCGGTGTTCCGGGCTTATGCCTATGAATTCTATGGCACGTGGTGCCCGGCGCTTCTGGAGAAGGGATACGGCCTTTCCACCGAATCCGCCGCTTCGCTGACGACGTGGCCCTTGTGGACGATGGGAATCGGGAGCCTGGTTTCGGGATTCATCGTCGATGCGGTGATGGTTCGCAGCGGCAGCCGCTGGCTCAGTCGCAGCGGCATGGCCCTCTTGGGGCTGTCGGTGTGCGCCGCCTGCTTTGCGTTAGCGACGCAGATCGCTTCGCCAACGCTGTTCATGGTGGTCATCGCGGTGGGGGCGTTTTTTGCTTCCCTGGGAGGACCGGCGACCTGGGCGACGGCGATGGACCTGGGGGGACGCCGCGCGGCGGTCCTCGCCGGGGGGATGAACATGATGGGAAACATCGGCGCCTATTATTGTCCGAAGCAGGTCGGGATTCTGTTCGAGTACATTGAAAAATCGACCGGAAACTGGAATCTTGTGCTGTGGCTGTTTGCCGGCGTCAACCTGGCGGCGGGATTGTTTTGGATTCCTGTGAACCCGCGGCGACCAGTCCTGGATTCGCCCACTCATCTCCCCGGAGATCGCTGACCCATGCTGTTTGACACGCACACCAACCTGATGTGGTATCCCGATCATTTTTCCGACGAGTTCGTACAATTCGCCTGGGAAGCCAAAAAGGCGAAGATGCGGATCACCCCCGACGTGTATTATGCCGGGGCGGATACGCCGCAGAAGAACGCTTTTGATTCGACCCCCGAGGCGCTCCTCAAGGCGACGCAAAACTGCCACAAGGTGATCGTGTTTGGGATCAAGGCCCCCTTCACCGGGATCAATTCCGATCAGGAATTGATCGCCCGGTTTGTGCGGGAACATTCCGACCGCTTCGTCGGCTGGTGTTCGGTCGATCCCAATGATCCTGATTGCATCGACCAGTTGGAACACTACGTCAAGAATCTGGGATTCAAGGGGCTCAAGGTGTCGCCCATCTATCAGAACTGGGATCCCCAGGATCCACGCCATCTGCCGCTGTTCCGCAAGGCGGAGAAGTTGGGGATTCCGATCAATATCCACCAGGGGACGTCGTTTGTTCGTCCAGGGCCGCTCAAATACTCGAATCCCATTCAACTGGAAGACATTGCCATTGCCTGTCCCGACTTGCGGATGATCATTTCGCACATGGGGCACCCCTGGGAGACGGAATGCGTCGTCCTCATCCGCAAGCACCCGAATCTGTATTCCAATGTCTCAGCATTGCATTACCGACCGCTCCGGCATTACCAGGCGTTCATGACCGCGTTGGAATACGGCGTCGAGCACAAGCTGATCTTCGGATCGGATTTTCCCTCGGCGACCCCTGAGCAGGTGATCGCCGGGCTTTACAAAGTCAATGACATCGTGAAGGGAACGTCGTTTCCCACGTTCCCCAAGGAAGCCATCGATCGGATGATCTACGAAAACTGGAAAGCGGTGCTGGCCGATCAATAGCCCAGCGCCACGACTCCCCTGACGTTCCCACTCCTGTTTCTCTTCCTGACAAAGGCAAAGTCCTCCCTCCATGCGCATCACCCGGCTCGAACCGATTCCCATTCACGTCCCGCTCAAACCGGGAATGACGACCAAAACCGCGCATGGAGTCCATGCCGAGTCTCCCTATCTGATCCTCCGAGTCCATACCGACGCGGGGATTGTGGGTTTGGGAGAAGCAACCGTCGCTCCGCGGTGGAGCGGTGAAACCAGCGCGAGCTGCGTCGCCGTCATTCAGGAACTCATCGGTCCGGAACTCGTCGGGCAGGATCCGCGACAGATCAGCCTGTTACGACATCGGATGGACCGCTGCGTCAAGCTCAACCCCTTTACCAAGGCCGCCGTCGAAATGGCGCTGTGGGACATTGCCGGAAAGAGCGCGGGCGTTCCGGTGTATCAACTCCTGGGGGGCAAGGTCCGCGAGTCGGTGCCGATCAAGATGGTGATCGGCGCGTTCGACACGGAACACGTGGTGCGACTGGCCCGCCAGTTTCTGGAGTGGGGGGTGAAGTGTCTCAAAGTCAAAACGGGGTTGGATCCGGCGGGAGACATCCAGCGTGTGGCCGCGGTTCGCGAGGTGGCTGGCCCCTCGATTCCGATCGGCATCGACTCCAACTGCGGTTGGAACGTGGCGCAGGCGCGCCAGACGCTGGCGGCAATGCGGCCTTATGCGTTGCTATTCGCCGAGCAGCCGGTGGGAATTCACGATCCCGAAGCGCTCGCCGAAGTCCGACGGAGTACCGACATTCCCGTCATGGCGGACGAGAGCGTCTTCACGTTGAACGACGCCTGGCGGCTGACCCGCAGCCGCGCGGCGGACATCCTGAGCGTCTACCCCGGCAAACACGGCGGAATCGCTGCGACGCTGGAGATCGTCCATGTGGCCCGCGCCGCGGGAATCGTCTGTTCCATTGGCAGCAATCTGGAATTGGGGATTGGCACGGCGGCGATGCTGCACGTGGCTGTCGCCGATGCCGCCATTGACAGTGAAACCTATCCGGCCGATCTGATTGGCCCCTTGTACCACGCGGGGGATCTGATCACGCAGCCGCTGGAGCTTGGGCCGGAAGTGGCCCGCGTTCCCGAAGGGCCCGGCCTGGGGGTCGAACTCGACGAACAGCAGCTCGCCAGGTATCGGACGGATTGAAGCTTCTGCCGACTTTGTTGCCGCGGCGACTGCGGATCAGTCAAACAAGTAGCTCACCGATTCGTTGCGGTGAATCCGCTTGATCGCCTCTCCCAGCAGCGGCGCCACGGTCACGATGCGCAGATTGGGGAGCAACTGCGATTCCTTGAGGGGAATGCTGTTGGTGACCACGACCTCGTGAATGGGAGCGTTCCGCAACAGCGCCGTGGCATTGCCGCAAAATACCGGATGTGTCGCCCCCACATAGATGCGGCTGGCGTGATGGGCATGCACGACGTTGACCGCCCCGACGATCGAACCGGCGGTGGTGATCATGTCGTCGAAAAGCAGCGCGGTCTTGCCGGTGATTGGTCCGCCAATCAGATTGGCCTGCTTGGTCTCGGTGGCGCTGGAACGTCGCTTGTCGACGATGCACAGCGCCCCCCCCAGTCGCTCCTGGTGGTGCAGCGAGCGCTTGATGCTCCCTTCGTCGGGGCTGACGACGACCAGTCGTTCGGGGTCGAGTTGCAATGACACGAAATACTCGTCGAGGATTGGCGCGGCATAGAGGTGATCGACCGGAACGTCGAAGAACCCCTGGATCTGCGCGGCATGCAGGTCCATCGCCAGCACCCGGTCGGCCCCCGCCTCGACGATCAGGTTGGCCACCAGCTTGGCTGTGATCGGGACGCGTCCGGCGTCTTTGCGGTCCTGTCGGGCGTAGCCGAAATAGGGGAGGACCGTGGTGATCCGATCGGCGCTGGCGCGCTTGCAGGCGTCGATCAGGATCAACAACTCCATCAGATTTTCATTGCCCGGAGGGCAAGTGGGCTGAACGATGAACACATCGCGCCCGCGGATATTCTCCTCAAGTTTGATGCCGATTTCCCCGTCGGGAAAGTTCCAGATCTCGACCCGTCCCAGGTCGATCCCCAGGTAGGCGGCAATTTCCGCCGCCAGTTTGGGATTGGCGCGGCCGCTGATAATCGTCAGGTGTTCATGCATGAGCGCTCGCTGGTGAATTGCCGCCTACGATTCATCGAGTTCCGTTTCCGCCCGGATCATTTCAAGTATTGATCAAAAAAACGATACGCCACGTCCCTTGCGTCGGCGGGAAAATCATGGGCGCTCTTGGGGTAAATGGCCTCTAGGTGTTCTGGCTTGCCGTACAGTTCGTAGATGGGCTTGGCCGCAGCGATCACGTCGCGGACTCCGGAGACCTCGAAATTGTCGTCGCGAACCGGGGCGCTGGCCAGAAACGGGCGGGGGGCAAACGCGGCCACGATTTCGGTAAAATCAAACGGCACCCGGTCGGGATCGTTGCCATATCGGCGATCGATCAGCGGCATATACCGGTCGCTCGTCCATCCCTTGAGCGCGCCTCCATAATACTTGTGAAACCGGGTGAAGCCGCAGTTGGAAACCAGCGCCTTGATTCGGGGATCAAAGGCCGCCGTGAACATGGTATTGTGCCCCCCCAGCGAATGCCCGATGCATCCGATTCGCTGCGGGTCGACCGCATCCAGCGACTGCAACAAATCGATTCCCCGCTGGTTGTCCCAGATGGCTTTCATGGTGCCGCTGGTGTAGCCGTGCTTCGGGTCGAAGTCATAGGGGTGTTCGCCGAAGGATGGATAATCGGGGGCCAGCGTGACGTACCCGCGCTGCGCCAGATGCAGCGCGTAATGCAGATTGGGATTTCCCCCCAGTCCGGCGGGTTCCTCTTTGCCGATTTTGACTGTCTGGTGAAGGCACAAAATCGCCGGGAGTTTGTCGGCTCCAGTTCGCGCGGGGAGAAACAGATAAGCGGCGACCCGGTCGCTCTTCTCTGTGGCATAATGAATCTTGCGGCGGATGACTTCCCCGACCTGGACCTCTGCGGTGGTCTGGATGTCCAGCGGAACCTTTTTTGACGGATCGGGAAGCGGCCCCATCACGACCTGCATCGCCTGCAGAATGTGCTCTCGGCGGCGCTCCCAATCGGCGACGGACTGGATCGGATGGCGGTTTCCCGACGAATCCAGATAGTAGCTGAGCTGCTGATGTTCCGGATAGATGATCGGCTCGGCACTGTTCAGCAGCGCGCCGCAGGCCAGCCAGGCGAGGCCCCACAGCGGCAGACGGGGGAGTCGCGGTCGTCGCAACGAGAGCATGGCAAACTTTCTGCGATCAGGATGGCGTCCGCCAAGCGGGAATCCGGGCGAACGGGAGGAGTACTCGTTGCGAAGTATAGCAAACGATCCGTTGGGAGTCCCATCCTCCGCGGGGGTGGTTATCCGGGTTCCCGGCGATCCCGCGCCACAACCACTCGCTGTCGCCCCGCGGAGTCCTTGAGGATTCGGGGAGGGGCGAATGGGGGTTGCCCGGCGATCAGTTCCGTCACGGCGGCCGCTTGTTCCGGAGAAATCTCCAGCAACAACGCCCCGCCGGGCGAAAGGCGTGCGGGGGCGCCCTGGACCACGCGCTCGATGACATCCAAACCCCTGGGGCCCGCGCGCAGGGCCAGATGCGGCTCGTGCTGCCGCACGTCCGCAGGAAGCGTCTCCATATCGCTGTCGGAGACATAGGGAGGATTGCTGGCGATCAAATCAAACTGCGTCTCATTTCCCAAAGGACCGAACAGATCCCCTTCCAGAAATTGCAGCCGGTCCTCGACGCCGTGCCGGGAGGCGTTCTGCCGAGCCATGACCAGCGCCTGCGGGCTGATGTCGATCGCAGTGACTGTCGCCTGAGGAAGATGCGCGGCGCTGGCGACGGCGATACATCCGGAACCGGTGCCGAGGTCCAGGATTTTGAGTGGCCGCGGGGCTTGCACTTTCGGTTCCCCCGCCGGTCCGGAATGGTCGGGTGAAGCCGTACGGCGCGCCAGCGCGATCAGTTCCATGACCAGCGTCTCAGTCTCCGGCCGGGGAATGAGCACGTCGGGATTGACCAGAAAATCCAGCCCGAAGAACTCCCGGTGTCCCACCAGGTAGGCCACCGGCTCGGCCCGCGCCCGGCGCTGCACCAGGTCGCGCATTGTCGCCCGATGCGCGTCGCTGACCGGCAGGGCGAAATCGACATACAGTTGAATTCGGGGACAGCCTCGGGCCTGGGCGAGCAGAATCTCGGCCTCCAGACGCGGTGTGTCGCTTCCCGATTTCCGCAGGTGCTGCGTCGTCCACTCGATGATGCGGCCGACCGTCCACACGTCAGCGGCAGTCGGATCGGGAGGGGGCACACGAAGCTCCGAAAAAACAACTTCAAAGTGGAAAAGGCAGCGGTCGGTTTCGGCGGTCGAACGTTTTTAGAAGGGATGAGCTGGGAGACGATGATGAGTGCGGTGCGCCGGTTATGGAAGATTTGGACTTCGGTCGTCGATCAGGTTTCAGGCGGTTCCCGGATCCCTGAGCCGCTCGTCGCGATCGAATTTGAGCAGCGCGTCGATCATTTCGTCGAGATCTCCCTGGATGGCCTGGTCGAGTTTGTGCAACGTCAGGTTGATGCGGTGGTCGGTAATTCGATTTTGGGGAAAGTTGTAAGTCCGAATTCGTTCGCTCCGGTCTCCCGAGCCGACCTGCAATTTCCGCTGGCTGGCGCGGGCGTCGTGCTGCTCCTGCTGATAACGTTCGAGCAGTCGGCTGCGCAGGACGCGCATCGCGCGGGCCTTGTTTTTGTGCTGGCTTTTTTCGTCCTGGCACTTCACCACCAGGCCGGTGGGGAGATGCGTGATGCGAATCGCGCTTTCGGTTTTGTTCACCTTTTGTCCCCCGGGACCGCCGGCACGCATCGTGTCGATCTGCAGATCCTCATCCCGGATGTCGACTTCCACCTCGGTCGCTTCGGCCAGGACGGCGACCGTGGCCAGACTGGTATGGACGCGGCCTTGCGTTTCCGTTTCCGGAACGCGCTGTACGCGGTGCCCGCCGCTTTCAAACTGCAAGCGCCGATAGGCACCTTCTCCCGAAATCGACATGGTCACCTCTTTGACCCCTCCCATTTCCGCGGGAGAGAACTCCAGGACTTCGACTTTCCACCCCTGGGTGGCGGCGTAGCGCTGGTACATGTCGAACAGGTCGCGGGCAAAGAGCGCCGCCTCTTCCCCGCCGGTGCCGCCGCGGATTTCCATGATCAGACTGCCGCGCGTGGCCGAGTCTCCCGCCAGGACCACATCTTCCAACTCCTCGCGCAGCGCGGCCAGCGTTTCTTCCAGACGGGTGGCCTCGCCCCGCGCGTACTCCTGCAGTTCGGCGTCCGATTCTTCGGCCGCCATCGTCCGTGCGGCGGCGGTTTCCTGCTCCAGGCGGTTGAAGTCGCGGACTTTGTGGGCGATCTTCGCCAGGCCGCCATATTCGCGCTGCGCCGTAGTCAGGCGCAGAGGATCCGCCAGAACCTGCGGATCCTGCAATTGGCGTTCGAGCTCTTCGAACCTCTGGAGTTTGGCCTGAAGGCTGGGAAACATACGATTCCTGCAAAGGAAGGGAGAGTCGCTGGAAGGACTCCGGCGGGACTCAACAGGGTGAAACCCGCAGTTCACGGGCGCCGAGGCGCGCCGGCGCATCGATCGAAGGGGGGGCTTGCAGGAGCGCCCCCGGCGCTACGACTTGGCCTGGTCGGCGGCGGCAGCGTCGGCGGGTTTGTCTTTCCCCCAGCCGTACTTCTTCTGGAACTTCTCGACGCGGCCCGCCGTGTCGATGAACTTCACTTTACCGGTGTAAAACGGGTGACAAACCGAACAAATTTCCACGTGAATCTTGGCGCGCGTGCTGCGGGTGGTGAATTTGTTCCCGCACCCGCAAACCACGCTCGTTTCCACGTACTCGGGGTGAATACCATCTTTCATGACTGTCGATTCCGTACGCTGCTTCGGAAGGGGCACACCTCCACCTCCCAGGGCGGGACCGGTGGGGAATTCAGGATTTTAGAGGCTTTCTGGCCGGACGGCAAGGGTGGAAGCTCGGTGGACCTGGTACATTTTTCGAGAGAAACCGCATTCTTGACCGGTGATCTCACTTTGGGCTGAATGCGCTGCAGAAGTGAGTCAGAGCGTCGGCTTTCCTCACGCGATAGTCCCCGAGACTTTTCGGCGAGTGCTCTTCGAGACGGCCAGATCTCGGAGGCGCCTTCGCCAATAGGGCGGATCATGGCGAATTTCATCCATCAATCGTCCACGGTTGGAGGCGGTGACCGGAACCCAAGCCAAAACAGGCCGCAGGTGACGGCGGCGGCGATGGCTGGCCAGAGCCAGATCTGCGACCAAATGTGCGCCTGGGCATGCCGCCATTCGGAACGGGTCAATTTTCCGTCGTTGTTCAGGTCGGCCCGTTGGGCCGCCTCGGCCAGATCCTGTTTGGAATAAACGGTTTTCTTCTTCGTTTTTTTGTCCGTTTCCGTCAGAGTGTCCGGGATGTTCTCGATGATCAATTTTCCCTCGGGAGTCAGTCCCATCGCCTGTGCCAGCGCTGATTCGCCTTTCGGATCCCAGGCCGGGAGACCGACTTTTTCCGGCTTCGGATCGTCACCGATGGTCGCCAAAACCTTCACCGGCGCTGGGTAGTGATCGACGATCTGTCCCCCCACGTAGGCCCCCACAAACATCCCGACTCCAAGCGTCACAAAGGCGATGAAGCTCTGAGCGCTCGCCCGCTGGGCTTCTCCCGCGCGGCGATCGACGTAAATCTGACTGGCCACGAAGAAAAAGTCGTAGCACACGCCGTGCAACACCAGCCCCACCAACACCAGCGGGAATTGCAGGCTGCCGAAGGCCAGATATCGGGCAACCCAAGCCAGCATCCCCACGGCAAGCATCGTCTTGACCCCCAGGCGGCGGATGAAGAACGGCATCGCCGCCATGAAGCCGACTTCCGAGATTTGCCCAATCGTCTGCAGTGCCGTGGGGTACGGAGCATCAATTTCCGCGAGGAACAGGTTGGCAAAATTGTAGTAAAACGCCAGCGGAATGCAGATCAGGAAGGAACTGACGACGAATACCAGAAAACTGGGATCGCGGAGCAACTCCAGAATGCTCATTCTCCCCGCTTGAGACTGTGGCTCCGGCGCTCCGGCGGCCCGCTGTTTGCCGCGCGGAGGAGTGTGCGGCAACGTGAAGCTGAACAGAGCCAGCACCGCGGAGAGGATTGCCGCCAGCAAGATGGGAGCATTCCCGGCCTTCAGCGACATGGGGAGCAAATTGCGGACTTCCGGCGTATCCAAGCCAAACCCGACGGCCCATCCGGCCGCGATCCACCCAAACGTGCCGAACACACGGATTCCCGGAAATTCCTTTTCCGGATCGGTGATGTTCGCGAAGCTGATCGAATTCGTCAGTGCCAGGGTCGGCATGTAGCAAATCGCGTAGATGAGCATCACCGCCCGGAGCTGTTCAAATTCCGTCAGGAACGTCGCGGCCCCCAGGAGCGCGGCCCCCACAAGGTGCAGGACGGCGATCATCTTTTCCGTGGCGAACAGCCGATCGGCGAGGTAGCCGGCGTAGAGCGGCGAGATCATGGCGGCGATCGCAGTGGTCGCGTAGATGGCGCCGATCTGGGCGCCGGTGAATTCCAGCGCTCCTCCCAGGTAGCCCCCCATCGAGACTGCCCAGGATCCCCAGATGGCGTACTGGAGAAACATCATGATCGACAGCTTGAGTCGAACCGCGGAACTCATGGAGCGCTCCCAGGGGCAAGGCAAAATCGTGGACATTTCGCGGCAGACAGCCAGTCTCCCCGCGAATCGTGCCACGATCATGGTCATTGACCGGAACCCTCGCAAGCATAAATCCCGTCCGGAATACGGTTTTCCCCGAATCGTCTAGCCAGGAAACGGTGAAATTGCTACGGTCTGCCCGCTTTTTCCGCCGGAAACGCCCCAAACTCCCCCGTGAAACGAGTCGCTCGGGATGACCTCCTTTGATGTTTCTCATGCAGACGTCGCATTGTCCGTTCGGCAAACCAGGTTCGCCTGGCTTTTGTGGGGAGGCTTCACTCTGGCGGCCTCCACGATGATCGCCCTGGCGACCGATCGGAGCCCGGTCAACGTGGTCTACCGGCACGGCGCCGATTGCTGGTCCTCCGGGCGCGAACTGTACGATGGCGGGGGGACCGTCTTTATCTACCCGCCGCAAGCGGCGATTCTGCATCTCCCCTTCACCCTCCTCCCTCGTCCGGCATACGACTTTGCCTGGCGGATCGTCAACCTGGGACTGTTTGGATGGGGGGTGTATCAGCTCGCCCGCTGCGCTCAGGGGAATGCGCACCGGGGGCTCTACCTTTGGGCCACACTGTTCGTGCTCCCCAAGACCTGGACCGTGGCGGTCAATGGCCAGGCGACCACCGCCATGGCGGGGCTGATGATGATTGCGGCGGCTGCCGCCTCCTCAGGGAAGTGGACCCGCGCCGCGGTCAGCCTGATCTTGGCCCTGGCCTTCAAACCGCTGGCGATCGTCCTGGTGCTATTGATGGGAGCGCTGCATCCCCCGTTGCGCTGGAGACTGGCGCTGGGGAGTCTCGTGTTCCTGGGGTTCCCTTATCTGACGCAGGAGGCCTCTTATGTCACGGCGCAATATCGTGACTTCCTGAGTAGCCTGGAAGACTCCGCCGCGCTGGGGCTGAGCATTGAGTGGCCGCAGCTCTTCTCGCTGTTGCAGTGGGTGGGAATTCAACTCTCGGAGTCGGCGCAAACGTTCTTGCGCGGCATGGCGGCCGTGGCGACTCTCGCCGCGGCCTGGTGGGTGACGCGGCGCTTCGATCGGGGGGACGCGGCGGTCCTGATCTACTCCCTGGCCGCCAGCTATTTGCTGCTCTTCAATCCGCGGACTGAGAACAGCAGTTACACGCTGCTGATGCCCGCCGTCGGGATCTGTGCCGCACGGGCCATTGTGCGGGAGCGCTGCTGGCGGCGAGTCGCCTGGCTCACGGTGCTGGCGCTGGGGCTGACGGGAGGTTACGAAATCTGCCGACTCTTTACTCCCGAGGCGCCGTTCGTCTGGACCTGCCCCCTGGCGACCGCGGCATTTGCCGCCTGGTTGGCGATCGAAATCATCAAATCGCGTCCCGCGGCGCCGGAAGAGCCCGCTGGTGAGGTGTGCGGAGTTGACTTGCAAACGACCGGGCGCGCTGCGTGAATTGAGTGGCGTCAATTCCCTGTGTCCGTTCGCGTGCCGGAAGCTTCGCGCCACCGCGACAGCACCTGGTTGGGGGTGGCGGTGCCAGTGACTCCCAGTTGTTGGATCGTGATCGAGGCCACCAGGCATCCGACGCGGGCGGCCTGCTGCGGGGTGCCCCCCGCACAGAGGGCGGCGGCGATCCCGGCCATCGTGCTGTCTCCGGCCCCCACGATGTCGATCGGGCCGGAAACTTCAATCCCCGGAACATGCTCCGCGATCTGCGCATCGACGTACATGATGCCCTCGGAACCGAGCGTGGCGAAGACCGGCCGACCGGTTCGCTCGGCCAGTCGCCGCGCGGCGGCAGCGACCTGCGCTCGATCGGCGACCTGGTCGCCGACTGGAGTGGAAACCACGGCAGCGAACAGTTCATTCCGGTTGGGCTTGGCGATGAGGTTTCTGAAATGCGCGATGTGCGACCGGCTGTCGGCCAACATCCGGCACTGCGGGTGCCGCCGGGCCAATTCCGCCAGGTGGTCGCGGACTGCGTCGGTGATCGTTCCGTGGTTGCGCTCGGTCACCTGATCGGCGACGATTACGGCGTCGACCTGCGGGACGATCCGGTCCAGCGCGTCCATGACTTGGCGATCGACTTCGGGAGAGTGCGGACGACGGTTCTTGATGTCCAGCCGATTCAGTTCCCGCGCGGGACCGGACATTGGCGAGAGCATGGGCTTGGTGTAGGTGGGAGTCATCCGGTCGGCTGCCGCGATGACTCCCGCGGTGTCGATGTTGCGTTCGCGCAGGGCACGCAAAAGTTCGTATCCTTCGCCGTCGTCGCCGATGACGGAGACGGCCAGCAAGCGTCCCACCCCCAGCGCTTGCAGGTTGTTGAGCACCGTCCCTCCCGCCCCCGGATAGCAACGGACGCGGACGATCTGATACGCCTCCAACCCCGTTTCTACAGAAATCTCGGTCAGCCGTTGATCGAGATCGAGGTACTTGTCCAGAAACAGATCTCCCACGACGGCGATCGACAACCCTGGTTGCGCGTCGAGAATCCGTTGCAGCGTTGGTTCATCCAGCATGATCGGCCTTCAGCGCCGCTTCGCGCAATTGGGGGATCGAGCGGCGGTGCTCGCACTGCACATAATGGCTGCGGCCGCCGTCGGCCACCGTCCGCACCAGGATTGTCTTCCAGGGGCGATAGTAATACTGCGGATGGCTCTTGGGTTGTTCGGCCTGAGGATCCCCTTCCAGGCTCAACAGGTCGAATACGGCAGTGGTGAAATTGGCGATCCGCCTCCCGTCCTGGTGCGCGACGTTCCGCGCCATCGCCAGTGCTTTGAGGTACACCTCGGGCCCCATGACGGCGGTGCCGAAATTGTACATCACCCCCCCCTCGAGCGCTTCGATGCTCCGGCAATAGACCAGAAAGTCGCGATAACTGGCCCCCCCCAGTGCGGCGCCGTCGCAGTTGGGATGCTCGTGCAGGATGTCATAGCCGACGCCGATGTGGACCGTCACCGGTATCCGCAGCCGGTAGGCTTGTGCCAGTACGCTCAGGTTCTTATTCGGGAAATCTCCCTCCCAGATGGCCTTGCCCAGCGCCTCGCCGTACCCCAGTCCGGCGGCGTAACCGGCGGCGATGATTTCATTCATCCGCCCCGTTTCACGCCACAGCCCGAATTCCCCCGACCGGACATACTTGGGGACGCTTTCACAGGTCGCGCCGATCAGCGCCAGTTCGAAGTCGTGAATCGGCCCCGACCCGTTGAGCGCGAGGTGCGTGAGCAGACCGCGCTCCATCAGGTCAGTCAGATGCCGCGCCACGCCGGCCCGAATCACGTGCCCTCCGGCCATGAAGATGATCGCGGCGCGGCGTTCTCTCGCGCGGACCAACTCCGCTCCCAACTCAGCCATCACGGGACTGGCCACTTCTCCCGTGGGAGCGTCGAGCGAAAGTTGATAGGACAAGGGGACGTCATGGACCCGCTCGGCCAGCGGTTTGATAACGAGTCGCGATCGATCGAATTCCGGATAGGGCATGATTGCAAATCCTAGGACAGATTCCGACAATTATCGAGCGTCACCGCGTGCCGTTGGCGAATTCGCCGACAGTCGCGGACTGTATCAGGTCGCTGCTCGCCCCTGCCATGACCTAAGGAGTTTTTCGTGCGCCGTATCCTGCTGTGGACGATTGCCCCGTTGTCGCTGATGGTCCTGTGGGTTGTGTATCCGGCTGGCCGGTCGGATTCGTCGTTGAACGCCGCTGACCAGGGGGCGGGGGCAACGCGCCGCGTCCTTTGGACCAGTTCCAAAATCCAGGGAACCCCTGAACCGCCAGCCCCCTATCGAATCGCCCCTCTCTTTCCCAAGCTCAAGTTTTTCGAGCCGCTGGCGATGGGACTGGTCCCCGGAACGAATCGCTTTCTCATCGCCGAGCGCAAGGGAAAGGTCTTTACGTTCGAAAACGCCGCCGCGACTGACCACCCCGATCTGTTGATCGATGTGAAACACACCGTTTACGGTGTGGCGGCCCATCCGCAGTTTTCGAAAAATGGGTATGTGTACGTCACCTACATTGCCAACGACGCCGAGGAAACCCCCACCGGCAGTAAACTGGCGCGATTTCAAGTGGGCAAAAACACTCCCTGGCGTTGCGATCCGAAGTCCGAGCGAGTGCTGTTCGAATGGCCCAACGGGGGGCACAACGCGGGGAACATTGTCTTTGGGCCCGACGGCTATTTGTATCTGGCGGCC
Source organism: Planctomycetales bacterium (assembly GCA_046152955.1). Lineage (GTDB taxonomy): Bacteria > Planctomycetota > Planctomycetia > Planctomycetales > Planctomycetaceae > SIAF01. The sequence goes on from JBJXGA010000400.1 coordinate 35,705, forward strand.
GGCGACGGCAGCGGGATTGCCGACGAACTGAAAACCGGCCAGGACGTGAGCGATCTGCTCGCCTGCCTCATCCGGATCGATGTCGACCGGGCCGATCCTGGGAAAAACTACGCCGCCCCCAAGGACAACCCGTTTGTCTCGCTGTCCGGCGCCCGTCCGGAGATCTGGGCCTATGGCCTCAGGCAGATATGGAAATTCAGCTTCGATCGTCAGACGGGAGAACTTTGGGCGGGGGAAGTGGGGCAGGATCTGTGGGAGTCGGTGTACAAGATCGAAAAGGGAGGGAACTACGGCTGGAGCGTTCAAGAAGGATCGCATCCCTTCCGTCCGGACCGCAAACTTGGTCCCACCCCGATCCTAAAACCAGTGCTTGAGCATCCGCACTCCGACTTCCGCTCGATCACCGGGGGCTACGTCTATCGCGGCAAAAAATATCCGGATTTGGCCGGCATGTATGTGTATGGCGACTATGACACTGGGAAAGTCGCGGCATTGCGGTACGAGCAGGGGCAAGTCACGGCGCAAAAGGAACTGGTGGATACTCCGCTGCGGATCATCACGTTCGCCGAGGATCCCCAGGGGGAACTGCTACTGGTCGATTACATGAATGGGACGCTGTACCAGCTTGTCCCCGCCGAAAAGACCGCACCGACCGCTCCGTTTCCGCGGAAGCTGAGCGAAACGGGGCTGTTTGCCTCGACCCGGGAGCATGTTCCCGCGCCCGGGTTGATTCCGTATTCGGTCAATGCCGAGTTGTGGTCCGATCATGCGATCAAGGAGCGATTTCTCGCGCTGCCGGGGGACTCGCAAATCGAGTTCGACACGGTCACCTATCCGCAACCCTCCCCCGGCGCCCCGGCCGGTTGGCGATTTCCCGATGGAACTGTCACCGTCAAGACGTTTTCGATGGAAATGGAAGCGGGGAATCCCGCCAGCCGCCAGCGGCTCGAAACCCGGATCATGCACTTTGAGCAATTGGCCGGGAACGAAGAAGTGGGCGATCAGGTGTGGCGCGGCTACACCTATGTCTGGAACGACGACCAGACCGATGCCGAATTGCTCGATGCCAAGGGACTCGATCGGGAATTGACGATTCGCGATCCGAACGCCCCCGGAGGGGTCCGGCGGCAGACCTGGCACTTCCCCAGCCGATCCGAATGTACGCTGTGCCATACGATGCCGGCCAAGTACGCGCTGGGGGTCAACACGCTGCAGATGAATCGTGATCATGATTACGGCAAGGGGCGGGTGGTCAATCAACTGAAGGCCCTGGAGAATCTGGGGATCTTCAAGACGCCGCTCCCCCATCCCCCCTCGGAATTGCCCGCGCTGGTCGATTATCGCGACGACCGGCAGCCGCTGGACCAACGGGCGCGATCTTACCTCCACGCGAACTGCGCCCATTGCCATATCAAGTGGGGAGGCGGAAACGCCGAGTTTCAACTCCTGGCGACGCTCCCTCTGGAAGCGCTGGGGATCGTCAACGTTCGTCCCGGTCACGGAACGCTTGATTTGAAAGATCCGCGCGACCTGGCGCCGGGCGATCCGGAGCGGTCCATGATCTACCATCGCCTGACCAAATTGGGACTGGGACGGATGCCGCACGTGGCGTCGAATGTGGTGGATGAATCGGCCGCCAAGCTGTTGAAGGCCTGGATCGAGTCTCTCCCGAAAACTGAATGACCCGTTTGTCTGTCGGTTACGAAATCTTCTCTTGAAACGCAAAAAGGTCGAGCATGTCCGACGGTGGAATGTCGCGAAGGTTCTGGTTGCAGTCAGGAATGGCGGGGGCTTGCGGTGCGCTGGGGGCACTGGCCCCCTGGGGGGCGGCGGATGCCCAGGGAGCGGATTCGGCAGGCAAACCCAGTTCCTTGACGATCACCAAGGTGGAGACCTTCGCCCTGGAGCATAAGCTGCCGCGCGCCATTGGTCCTTCGACCGCCCTGTCCAACATGCGCGATTCGCTCCTGGTCAAGATCAGCACCGACAGCGGGCTGGTGGGGTGGGGCGAGACCGCCGACGTGGGGGGCACGCGCGGCATCATCGAAGACCATTTGAAGGGACTGCTCTTGGGAAAGAATCCTCTGGAGCATCGCAAGCTGTGGCGGTCGCTGTGGGGACCGAACTTTGGCGACGGTCGCGCGGTGGCGGGGATCGACATCGCTCTGCATGACGTGCGCGGCAAGGCGCTGCAGCAGTCGGTCGCCGAGTTGTACGGCGGGCGGATTCGCGACAAGGTGCTGGTGTATGCCGCGGCGATGAACTACACGGACGGGGTCCGCCCGGAGGACCAATATCCTCCGGAGGCGGCGGCGCTGGTCAAACGCGGATTTCGGGCGATGAAAATCCGCACCGGCCGCTACGAGAACAAACGCGATCTGGCAGTGCTCGCCAAAGTCCGGGAGACGGTCGGTCCCGACATTCGTCTGCTCACTGACGGAAACGGCGCGTTCACGCTCCCGCAGGCGGTGAAATTCGGGAAAGAACTGGAAAAGCTCGATTTTTACTTTTTTGAAGAGCCGCTGCCGCAGGGGCTCAACTACGCCGGATACGACGTCCTCACGCAATCGCTGGACATCGGGATCGCCGGGGGGGAAGTGCTCGATTCGCGGGCTTCCGCCAAGGAACACATCGTCAAGCGGTCGTTCGACATCATCCAGCCCGACGCGACCCTCTGCGGGGGGATTGGGGAGGTGCTGTTCATTGCCGAAATGGCGCGGCTGTTCAGCATCCAGTGCTTGCCGCACTGCTGGGCGGGGGCGATCGCCGACGCGGCCACGCTGCAACTGTTGTCGTTGCTCCCCCCCTACAACTGGGGCTATACCAGCGACGAGCCGATGCTGGAATTCGATGTCTACGAGAACCCCTTCCGCGACGAAGTCGTGACCAAACCGTTTGTGCTCAAGGAGGGTTTTTTCGAGGTGCCGACCGGTCCCGGCCTGGGGATCGAGGTCAACGAAGAAGTGGTTCGGAAGTATCAGAAGACATAGCCGTGTGGGGGAGTGCTCGATCTCAATAATCGGTCAACATTTCACCGTCGGCGCGGTGCCCCAGGTTTTGCAGAGTCTGGGGGTTGACATTCTCGCTGATGAATCGCACGCCGCCGTCTCCCAAGAGAAAATTCGCCCCTCCCACGTGGCTGCTGCTGAAGCCCCCCACGGCGAGGAGTTCATCTTCGGACAGCGAATTTGCTTGGCCGGCCCCCACTGGAGTGGAGGTGGGGGAAAAGCCACCCCGGAAGTTGATCGGCGTGCCGGTGTTTCGCAACGTGGCCCTGGTTCCGGAGGCCCACCCCAGGACGTCTCCCCCCGCTTCTCCCACGAACAGGGTGTTCGACGCGCCATCACGGATATCGCGATATTGCACGCTGCTGTTGAGAAACAGCACGCCGTTGTTGTCCACGTCGATCGGCGCTTCCACGTCATGGTGGCACCCGGCGTAACTGGACCCCATGCGGGAGCCAAAGGGGGACGAGGGGCACAGAAAGCTCGGCACCGATTTGGAAACTGGCGGCTGGTTCGCGTCGTCATAGACCCCCACGTTGAAATTGAAATGCTGGAACAAGTTGGGCTGATCGAGTTGCGGCAGAATCTGCACCAGCCAGCCAACGTGATAACCTTTGGCCTCATTGCGGATCGGCCCGGTCGGGTTCACCGATCCAGGGGGGAGCCGCTCGTAGGCCATTTCGTAGTTGTGCAGCGCCAGCCCGATCTGCATCAGGTTGTTTTTGCACTGCGTGCGGCGAGCCGCCTCCCGCGCCTGCTGAACGGCCGGAAGCAACAGGGCGATCAACACGGCAATGATGGCGATCACCACCAACAGTTCGATGAGAGTGAATCCGCGGCGACGGCCGGGGACGGGCGGCTGATCCCTGGCGTCCGGATTGGCCTGTCGCCGCTCGGCAGGGATACCAGGACGGTCGATCGGGATGAGATTTTTTGAATAGCGCATGACGTCTAAAACTCCTGAATCAATGAAATGGTGACCTGCCGCGTTCGCCGCACCGGCTGCGAGGAGCCGAGCGGATACAGGGCCTGTACCTGAATAACACGCCGATGAGGTTGTTCGGGATTTGGATGAATGGTAATGACCGCGGTGGCCTGTTCCGCCTCTGCCAATCCGGCGGCCCCCAGGTCGCCGGCCGAGAGAGACCAGGTTTCGCCGACATAGGCGCCGTCGGACCGGAGCCGCGCCGCGGCCCGCTCCAGCGCCGCTTCTGCGATCCAGTCAGCCTGGACACGGTGCTGGTGCAGATCAATGCGTTGTTTGTGATTCCGCGCCATAGACAACACGGCTGCGGTCAAGACCGTCGCCACCAGTAGACAGACCAGAACCACGATCAGAAATGCCCCCCGCCGCGTGGAGGGGATGGAGGCGCAGGTCCGGTCGTCGCGCTGTCTGCGCGACACCCGCATGGCAGCGGGTCGAGATCCGAACTTGCGGAGCCGCCGCGGGGGTGGAGTTCGCCTCATGGTTGACTCCCCTCAAAACGGAAATCGCGCCCCAGCGTGGCTTCCAGCCGCAGCGATCGCCCAGGCCGGGCTGGGGCGTCCGGCGCCCTCCGGCCCAGCTCACCGGCGGCCAGACGGAGCGCTATGGCCACACTCGACGACTGGTCCTGCTGGTCAAACTGCACCGACGAATCCAACGGAAAATGAAACGCCTCCTGGTGGTGTGGCCCGGCCCCCCGTGAGTCGATGCGAGTCAGCACGTGGCCATTCGCCGCGTATTCGACCCGCGCCCCCAGCGCGTCGGTCAACTGCAAGCGTTCCGGTTCGTCCCCCTCGGCCGGGATAATCCGCGCCTCCCGCATGGCATGGACATCCTCGCGAAAAACCTGCGCCAGTCGGGCGGTCGTCGAGGCCGTCCGGACTCCCCGCGCCTGGTCCCGCTCCGACCGCAACAAGAGATGCAGCGTTGTGATCGTGGTTCCGACGATCACCGACCCAATTGACATGACGATCAGGATTTCGACGATGGAGACCCCGCGGCGTCTCATGGCGACTCCTTCTGCGGTGCATAGACCCAGGTGGCCAGCCGCACGTTGGAAGACGGGGTCGCCGTTACCCGCTCTTCCCAGCGCAGCTCGACCACGATCCGTTTGGCCAAATCACCGTCGGTCGGATCGACCTCCAGTCGCCATTCGGCCTGGGGCCATTGCCGGTGCGATTCGCCTTCGTCTGCGATCTGTTCGGCCCGCTCCAGCGTCAGTTCATCGAAGGGGAGCGCTATGAGGCGTTCCAGAAGGTTATCGGCACAAATCAGCGCCGCCTGCCTCCGCTCGGAGGCCTGTCGCATTCGCAACACCCAGCCCATGGCGGGAATCGACGAGATCAGAATCGTGGAAGTCAACACGGCGGCGATCGTCAATTCCACCAGTGAAAACCCGCCTGATTCATGACCGTCCGGCGAGCCGCGGTGCGGCGCCCGACGGCGCGCTCCCCTGGGAATGGACTGACGAATCAATGGACGAATTGGTGCATTCATGGAAAACTCAACTCGCCTCGCCGGAAAGAACATGAATCAACTTCACCAGCGGGAGAAACAACCCGATGACGATGAATCCCACCACACCGCCGGCGGCGAGCATCGCCACGGGGCGCAGATACTCCAGCGCCAGCCGCGCCCGGTGTTGCGTCCGCCGCTCCAGCCTGTCGGCCAGTCCGCGCAGCGCCCACCCCAGGTTCCCGACGCGCTGGGCTGCCACGAGCAGCGCCCTGTCGGTCCGACTGAGCAGGTGCGCCTGGCACAGCCGCTCCCAGCAGTCGGCTCCCCGCGCCACGTCATATTCGACGTCGGCCAGTCGGCGTCGCAGCGAAGCGCTGGGGTGGCGCTGCAGGATGGTCTCCAGCGCTACCAGCAGCGGCCGACCGCCATCGACGGCGTGCCCCAGCCCGCGCAAGACCAGGGGCATCGCCCCCCGTGGCGACCCTCCCAGCCAACGATTGGACGACGTGGTCCAGCCGAGGGCCAATCCAGTGATTTCCAGAGTGATGCTTCCCGCCGCGACCAAAAACACCAGTCCCAGGAGCGCCACAATGTACCAATACGTGGCCCCCCAATCCGACAGCTCGATCAAGGTCACCGTCAGCTCTGGCAACTCCGTGTCAAAGCCCACAAAGATCGCTTTGAACTTCGGGATCAACCAAATCATGATGAATGTATTGACGAGGGACATGACCAGCAGCAGAGAGATCAGATAGACGAGGCTGGCTGCGCCCTCTGACCCTTGGCGTTCGCCTCGACGCGTCAGTCGGGATGCCGCATCAGCCAGGGCCGCTGGCAATTGTCCGGTTTCGGCCCCGACTCGAATCAACACCAGAATATCAATGGGGAGCAATCCCGGAAGGGCGTCTAAGGCGTCGGGGATGGAGACTCCGGAATGCAACAGGTCCGCCAGCCCGCGTAGTTTGCGCCGCCAGAATCCCCCCGATTCGTCCGCCAGCGCTACCAGGAAATGCTCGACAGGAATTTGCTTCTCCACACCGACCGCGAGCATTCGCAGCAGCGTCGCTTGCCGCAGCGCCCGCGTGCGAAATAGCACCAGCCATCCCAGAGGCGCGGTGATCCATTCAAAGAAGGTTTGCATGCGACCAGGTCAACTCAATTGATTCAAGAGTTCGATCAACGGCAGGAACATCGCCACAACCAGGAACCCAATTCCTCCTCCCACGGCAATCAGGAGCAATGTGGGGAAAATCGCGAGGATCAGGGAAATTGCCATTCGCACCCGCCCGGCGTACATGTCTCCCAACGATTGCAATACGTCCGGCAGCCCGGAGGCGGATTGGTCCCAGCTCAGCGCCTGGGCGAAACTCACCGGGAACCGGTGCAGCCTCCGCGCCGCCACTTCCAGCGTTTCACCCCGCGCGACTTCGGCCGCCACGGCGCGGCAGTCATGTTCAATCTCCGGGTCGCGCGCCCCCTTTCCGGCCAGCGGCAGCGCTTCATTCAGGGGGACGCTGTTTTCGATGAGCAGCGAAAGCAGTTGCGAAAAGCGAGCCATCGCCGTCCACCGCAAGATGGGACCGAAGAGCGGAATCCGACAAACCAGCCTCCGAAACCCCACTTTTCCCAGTGAAATCCGGAAGACGAATCCCACCAGCAAAACCAGGCCGACCGACCCGGCGAGCCACGCCCCCCCCCACTCTCGAATGAGCTGCGAGGCGTTGAGCAACACAGCCGTCGGGAGCGGAATCTTGACGTCGAACTCCAGGAATATCGCTGAAAAACGCGGTACAATCCACGCCAGTACGGCGAAAGTCACTCCCACGAAGCCGACAACCAGCAACAGCGGGTAGAACAATCCGCGACGAACCGCCTGCCGCATGTCTGACGTGCTCTGCGTATTGAGCACGTAATGCTCCAGGATGCGGCCCGTGTCGCCGGAGCGCGCGCCGGCCCGCACGACTGCCTTCAATTCCTCAGGGGCACGGCGATGCGCCAGCGCTGTTTCCAGGTCGTCCCCCGCTTCCAGGTCGCGAGAAAGTCCCCGCAGCGCCCGCGCCATCCGCCAGGAGTGGCATTCAGCCGCCAGCGCTGCCAGCCCCGGCCCAAGCGGCAATTTGGCGTTCATGATCTCCGACAGGTGGCTGCTGATGTCCACCGCTTCACGCGGGCCGATCCGTCCTACCTTGGATGGGCCGGAATGCGTGTCTCGGTCTGGCCGGATCTCCTGCACGCTGCCCACGAGCAGCAGCTCACCCGCCAGGGAGTTGACCAGCGCGTCCGGATCGGGCGCCTCGCGCTCGCCGGTGACCGGCTCGCCCGTCAGATTCGTTCCAGAATAGCGATAGCGTGGCATGGGATGCGGAGGACTGGGGATGGCGCGCCGACACGGCACGCCCGGTGGTTTTTGCAGAGAATTATTGCATCAGATCATTCCAGAACGAAGCCAACGGCCCAAACACAGAGAGCGCATACAGCGCCGCCATTCCTCCGCCGATGAACACCGACGCCAGCAGCGGGAACACCAGATTCACCCAGCGGGCCAGGTTCAAGGCCCGCCGTCGATAAAACCCGGCGGAATGCCGCAACAACCGGACCGGTTGCCGCTCGCTCCCCGCCTGACAGAGCACCCAATGTAAGAAGGGTGGAAAGCGGGGCGGATAGGCATCAAACAGCCGAAACGCCGCCAGCAGCAGCAGCCAGGGCCACAGCGCCAATTCCAGCCAGGGGGGCCAACTCGCCGAGCCGCGCGCGACAGCGGCTGTTTCCCGTCCCTGTTCCACCGCTGTCGCGAACTCCTTCGCCGCCTGACGCAGCGGCCGGTCCCCCGTCGCGTCGGCCGAGAGCCGCAGCGCTTCGGGCAGCGGCACCTGGTGTTCCATCAGGAGCGCCAACAACTCGGCGAAGTTGGCGATCTGAAATTCACGCCCGATCCGCCCCACCCCCGGAATCCACCGGAGAGGCCGCGCCGTTCCCGACAGGCTCAGCAATTGTCCCCCTCCCGTACTGAACCACCACACGATCAGGCTTCCCAGGATCGCCGGTGGCCACCACCACCACAGCGAGAAGCGTTCCGCAACCCACACCAGCCATTGCAAGGGGCCATGCATGGGAATCTGCAGCATCTCGTAGGTTTCGCGAAACCGCTCCGCCAGATCCACGGTCACGACGGCGAACAGTCCATACGCCAACACCAGGACAATCAGCGGATAGATCAACGCCAGCCCAATCTGCCGCCGCAAATCGACCAGTTCCCGCGCGAAATTCGACATCGCTTCCAGCGCCGCCGACAGTCGTCCGGCGCGCAGCCCCGCTTCCACCACCGTCTTGTACACCCGCGGAATCCGCGGTTGTTCCGCCTCCAACGCCTCGGTCAACGACTGTCCCGACTGCATCCGTGCCCCCAGTGCGGCGCTGATCGAGCCCAGCATCCCCCCCGCATCCGCTCCCAGATCCCGCAATCCCAATTCGAGCGGCACTCCTCCCCGGACCAGCGCGGCAATCTCGTCGTTCAGAGCGACGAGTTGCTCCAGCGAAACGGAGGTGTGCGACTTGGACGACATGGGGGCTTTCAGCGGGCAAATCCCAGAATGCGGCGAATCTCTGCCGGGCTGGTCAGTCCGGCCTCCACGGCGGCGCACCCCCGCGACAGTTGCGGGACCATCCCGGCAGCGATCGCGGATTGTTCCAGTCGCGCGGCGTCGCTTCGCGAAAGGATCTCGCGGCCCAATTCCGTCTGCTCCGGGAGCAGCATCTCCGCCAGCAATAGCCGCCCCTGATACCCGGTCCCCTGGCAGGCCGGGCAGCCGACTGGAACGCGGCATGTGGTCGATGTCAGGGGCAACCCCAGCCGATCCGCTTCGGCCTCGCTGACGCGCGCGCAGCCGCACAGTTTGCGAGCCAGCCGTTGGCACACGATGGCCCGGATTGCGCTCCGCAGCAGGTACGGTTCCAGCCCCATGTCCAGCAGCCGATTGATCCCTTGGGCCGCACTCCCGGCGTGAAACGTCGTCAACACGAGGTGCCCGGTCAGGGCGGCCTGGAACACCGTTTCTGCCGTCTGCCGGTCGCGGATTTCCCCCACCATGATCACCTCGGGATCCTGCCGCATCAATGACCTCAAGCCGGTCGGCATGTCGAACCCGCAGGCGGGATGGACCTGCGACTGCGCCACGCCGGGGACGACCACTTCGATCGGATCCTCCAGAGAGACCAGACTCCGGCCACCCCCCGATTTGTCTGCCAATTCGCGCATCGCGGCATAGATCGTCGTGGTTTTCCCGCTTCCGGCCGGACCGGTCAACAAAATCACTCCCCCGGTTTCTCCCAGCAGTCCCTGCAACGTTGCCAGAACCTCCGCCGGCAGACCCAGTTCAGGGAGCCGCTGATAGCGGCCCTCTCCCTGGAACAGGCGAATGACCCCCTTTTCGCCGAACAGCGTGGGAAACGTGCTGAGGCGGGTTTCGTCGACCGCGGTGCCGCGTTCGGTCTGCATTCGCCCTTCCTGCGGAAGTTCCGTCTGATACGTCAACAGCCGGGCGAGCACTTTTAACCTGGCAATGATCCGCGGCGCGAGTTCCGGCGGAAATTCCAGCACAGGCTGCAACACGCCGTCGATCCGCCAGAACATCGCCAGCGACTGGGCGAGCGGCACCAGGTGAACGTCCGTGGCCCGGACTTCACGCGCTGCAGCGAGCATGGCCGCCACCAGGTGCGGAACGTAGTCGGGATCGGCGGCCCCCGTGGGGGGGAGATGCCGTCGAAACGCGTCCGCCAGCGTGGGCATCGTCAGAACGAGACTCCGATGCGTCGGGAGCCTTCGTCGCGCGAATGCATCTCGGCCTCCACCATCTGCCAATCGTCCCCCCCGGCCGACAAGAGTCGTTCACCACGACCGTATCGTTGCGAAACGGGGAGTAAAGGGGGGCCCTCGGTGGCGTAGGGCTCGGCGGCCGTCGCGGAGGAGACGCCGATGCCCGCGACGAACTCTCCCAGCCCCCAGAGGGACCGATTCCAGGCCGCCAACCCCAGGCCGGCGATCATCAGGGTGGCGCCCCACAGCATCCGCCTTCCCTGCGCGCGGCGACGTTGCGCTTCGAACGCTGCGCCCAAAACCCGCTCCCGCAGGCCAGAGGAAAGCAGCGGCATATCAGCCGCCAGGCGGATCAATTCGGCTTCATCGAGCAAGCGAGGGCTCCTGGCTGGGCATCTCGTCAGCCAACGGCTGCAAATAGAGGGTCAACTTTTCCAGGGCATAGCGGTAGCGGCTGGCCGCGGTATTGGGAGACTCCCCGAGCACCTCGGCGATCTCGGCGAACGTCAACCCTTCCCAAATCTTCAGCACCACCACCTCGGACTGACTGGCAGGGAGTTTTTGCAGGGCCTGCTGAACGAATTGACGGGCGTCTGACTGATCCTGGGAATCGTCGGACCACGCTTCTTGCGCCAGTGCCAGCACCTGGTCGGCCCGGCGCTTCTGGGCGATCTTGAGCGCTTCGTTGCGGACAATCCGAAGCAGATAGGCCCAGGGATGCCACGCCTCGGCCAGGAGGCGGGGATTGAGGGCGATGCGGACCATGGCGGCCTGGAGCGCATCTTCTGCGTCGTCCGGGTTGTGGGTCAGGGCGCGGGCATAGCGCACCGCCCTGGGGGCGGTCAAATCAAACAACTCCGCCAGCGCGCTGGACCCCCGTCGCACCAGCCCACTGGCGCAATGCTTCACCCGCAATGGAAATTGATCGTCGTTTCGGGAATCCACGCGACGTCTCGAAAAGTAGGGAGATGGTGACCCTATTGATGCCGTCTGGCGTCCTTTTTGTCTAGCCTGCCGAAAAATTCTTTGAAAATTTCCAAAACTGCGGTTTCCACCCGGCAGGCACCGGTGCAATCAGGTCGCCAGCCGGGCGACTTCCGGCGGGTAGGGGATTGAGCCGGTCCCCTCCCGTTCCGCACCCGGAGACAGCCCCAGGAACCGCGCCAGCCCTCGTTGCGCTTCCAGCATCAGGCTCAAAAGCGCAGGAACGAACATCAGCGTCACGACCGTGGAGATCACCATTCCCCCCAGCAGCACCGCGCCGATCCCGCGGTACAGTTCGCTTCCGGCGCCGGGGGCGATGACCAATGGAAGCAGCCCGGCCAGTCCGCCGAGCGTCGTCATGAAAATCGGTCGCAACCGGTTCCGCAGGCTGTCGAGGATCGCCTCGGCGATTCCCATCCCTTCCTCGCGCATGTTGGCGATCGCCTGTTCGACGATCAGGATGGGGTTGTTGACCACCGTTCCGACGAGCATGAAAAACCCCAGCATCGTCAACACATCCAGCGAAGGGGCCTCCAACCGCCCCGTGGCGTACCAGTTCAAGGCCCACAATCCGACGAACCCCCCGACCGCCCCCAGCGGGACGGTGAGCATCACCACGAACGGATAGAGCCACGATTCAAACGTGGCGGCCATGAACAAGTACGTGATCAGCACGGCCAACAGGAAGTTGAGCCGCAGCGACGTCCAGGTCGACCGCAGTTTATCCGCCGTTCCCGCCAGCTCGATCCGGTAGCCGTCCCGCAGGTCGCCGCTTTCTTCCAGCGGTTGCACCACCTCGCGGCTGATGGTCTCCATCGCGGCTTCGAGCGGCACGGTGGGGGGGGGAGTGATCTGGATGGTGATCGACCGCTGCCGGGTGTGGTGGTTGATCTGCTCGGGGCCGCTCTTGAGCTGGATGTCGGCGATCGCCGAGAGGGGCACCAGTTCGCCGGTGGAGGTGACGATCGGCAGCGACTGCAAGTCTTGGGTCCGCTGGGCGAATCGGTCCTCTCCAATGATCCTGAGATCGATCCGGTCCCCGCCCGAGTAGTAATCGGTGGCGTAGGCGCCATCGACGAGCGTATCGACGGCGTACCCCAGTTCGTCGGCGGTCATGTGCATGTCGGCTGCCTGCTCCCACTTGGGGATGACATGTACCTCGGGATTCGACAGGTCCAGGCTTGGCTTGGGAAAGGCTTGCGCGCCGGGGATGAGCTGCACCATGGTCTGCTCGCCGGTGACGGGGTCGATTTGGGGGCGCGGTTGAAACTGTCCGAAGACGCGCCGCCCCAGGTCCACCAGTTTTTCCAGATCGGGGCCGGTGATCTCGATATCGATTGTCCGTCCGCCGGTCAGGTTCTGTTCGAAGAGACTTGTCTGTTTGGCCACCACGAACGTCCCTGGGAGTTTGGCCGCGACGCTCTGGATGAGGGGGACCAGTTCGGCCGCCCGCATCGGCTCGGCGGAACGGATCCCCAGAAACACTTGGCGGCTGCGGGCCACAAAGAAAAAGTCGGCGATGGCGGGGAATTGCAGCGCCGCCGCCTCGGGCGTCCCCGGATCGACGTCCCAATAAGGCTGCAACTCGCGTTCGACCTGCTCGCCCATTTCCTTAAGCTGGTTGAGATTGTATCCCGGCGGCGGGAGCAGGATGCCGATCACCAGGTTTTGGTTGCCGGTCGGGAGATACTCCACCTTGGGAACCATTTTCCAACTGAGGAACATCCCCCCGCCGACGAATAGCAGGATCATCACCAGCCGCACGGCGACCCCCGTGATGCCGCGCATCACGAAGGCATTGAATCCGACGACGGCACGGACAAACCACCGCGCGAGCCAGTCCACCGGGGCCAGCAGCGTCTTGTCCAGGAACCGCAGCACCGCTTTGGGGGCCGCGCTGAGCAGGCGCCACCCCTTGTTGGTAGAAGCTTCGTGGGAGTCTCGAAAGCCGAGCCAACGCCCCAGGGGACTCACCCGCTCGCTCTTGGGGGTCAGCAATCGCATCGCCGCCGTCGGGACGACCGTCACCGCCACCAGCATCGACAGCGCCACCGAAGCGCTGATGGCGATGGCGATGTCTCGAAACAACTGCCCCGCCTCTTCCTTGACGAACAGCACCGGCAGGAACACCGCCAGGTTGGCCAGCGTGGCGTTGAGCAGCGCGCCGGCCACTTCGCTGGAGCCGCGGACCGATGCCGCCAACGGGCTGTCTCCCAGTTGGCGCCTGCGGAAGATATTCTCCAGCATGACGATGGCATTGTCCACGAGCATGCCGACGGCGAACGCCAATCCCCCCAGCGCGGGAACGTTGAGGGACCGCCCCAGGAGTTTCATCACCAGGAAGGCGCCGATCGTGCTCACCAGGATGTGGATGAAGATGATGATCGTCGAGCGGCCGTTGCGCAGGAACAGCAGCAACGTGATGAAGGTCAGCACCGCCCCCTCGATCAGGTTGTCGATCACCAGGCCGCGCGCCGAATAAATGTACTCGGTTTCGTCGTACACCTGCACCAGCTTCAGCCCCTCCTGCCGCAGCCGACCGGCGTTCAATTGCGCATTCGTCGTCCGCAATCCCTCCATCACGTCCAGGACGTTGGCCCCCAGGGCCCGCTGGGCGTTGACGGCGATGCACTGCCCACCGAACCGCGCCACGAAACCGTCCGGCTTCTTGTGTCCCTTGACGACGTGCGCCACGTCGCGGACGTAAACCGGCTTCCCCTCGCGGCGGGCGACGATGGCGCTTTCGACCTGCTCCACGCTGCGGAACTGTCCCAGCGTGCGGACCGAATACCTGCGCTTCAATTCCCAGAAATCTCCTCCCGACGTGTCCTTGTTCTGGCCACGGAGCGCGTTTCTCAGGTCGTTGATCGTGAGCTGCCGGGCCGCCAGCCGCTCCGGATCGATGACCACCTGCACCTCTTCCTCCCGTCCCCCCAACACGTTCGAATTCGAGACGCCAGTGACGGTTTCAAAGCGGGCTTCGATGAAATCCTCGGCGAACTTGCGGAGCGTCGTGACATCCCGATCGGTTCGCAGAATCTGCCACACCTCGGGGTGTGTCTTGGCCACTCCCCGCAGCGCCTCGCGTCGGGCCGTCGGATCGCCCCCGGATTGCAAGACCTCCCCCAGCGCGGCGCCGGTCTCGGGATGCGCTTCGGCGAACTGCACGACTTCGTCGTCGGTCGGCGTCCTGGCCACCGGCAGGAGCTCATAGACCTCGGGATGCGCTTTGGCCAGTCGCCGTAGCCGCAGCAGCTTCAACCCTTCGTTGTGCGACTGCAACACTTTGTCGAGTTCGTCGGACAGCGCGGGGTGCTCCGCCCGAAAGGCTTCCACTGCCGCGTCTTCGGGGGGAGCTTCCATCAGGATGAACCAGGCGATTGGCCGATCCGAGGCGTTGGAGGTCGTGATCACCGGTTCTTTGACGTCCACCGGATAAAAGGGGACCTGTTGCAGCCGCGAGTTGACCTTGATCTCGGCGGTATTCATGTCGGTGCCGACAGGGAATTCGAGCGTGACGCGCCCCACCGAGTCC
>JBJXGA010000476.1:0-2519 GCA_046152955.1 Planctomycetales bacterium
TCGCCATGCCTCCGAGAATTCCTCCGAAGGCACCAGTGGCGGTGCGGGCGAACACCAGAGTCAAGTACGTGGGAGCCACCGCGCACAGGAACGTACCGAGGAGGAAGCCGGCGTAGAGCACCATGAACGTCGTGCGGCGGGGAAAGCGATCGACGATGGCCGAGGCGACCAGTCCGGCGATGCCGGCGGCGAAAGTGTATGAAGAGACAATCAGACCGAACTGCATCGTGCTGATTTCCAGCTTCCGCATCAGCTGCGGCCCGAGCGGCATGACGATCAGAAAGTCCACGATCGAGGTGAACTGGACCGCGGACAGGATGAT
Organism: Planctomycetales bacterium; assembly: GCA_046152955.1. Lineage (GTDB taxonomy): Bacteria > Planctomycetota > Planctomycetia > Planctomycetales > Planctomycetaceae > SIAF01. The sequence continues at coordinate 323 of JBJXGA010000476.1, forward strand.
CAGCACGAGCCGCTCGCGCCGACGCACGTCTGAGGAAAGGTCAGCGGGAGATTCGCTGCCGTTGGTCCCGGATTGCATATTCATTTCTTTACTGTCATGACATTCGGAATGCCCCGAGGTATCGCATCGGATGCTGATCAGAGACAAGAACTGTAGCAGAATGGTTCGCCTCGCGAATGGTCTTGCAAAGCTGAACGGGGGAATGGGTTGTAAGTCTTTAAATTGTTGCTGTTTGCGGGATTCGACTTGTCCCTGCTTCCGGCAGTTTCTAGTTGGTCACTTCAGAATTTGGCTTTGGCGGGGAGAGTTTGCATCTGGGCAAAAGCTGAAATTCTTTCAAGTTCTTTATTTTTTCTGGGCAGGTTTAGAGGGCACCTACGTTTCCCAGTCGAGCCGGGAGTGAAACGCGGAACTGCTCCCGAGTGCAAACAAACAACTTCAATCACTTCCCATTCACAGTGCCCGATCATGAACGTCTTTCAGAACACGTTGAAGCGGACTGTTATCGGAACAGTTGCGGTGGTGGCGGTCGTCAGCCTGGTCGAACTGCCGCAGGCGAAGGCGTTGACGTACGTGCGCCTGATTCAGGAACCGGGTGGGCGGATCGTTTATCAGACACGTACGACTTCGCTGGCTCCATCTTACACGCCTCGACGGCATGCTCCGGTGTATACGCCGCGCACGATTCGACATCAGTTGGTGTATCCAAACGTGGCGGGACAGGCCCGGCAGCGGTACCTGCTGCATCTCAACCAGCAGTTGCATCGGCACCACGTGGTGCAGCCGCGGTTCGTGACGCCGCGCAGCAGCGGCAGCGGCCACGTGGGGCATGTGAATCGGGGAATGATTCAGGATCACTAATGTGCAGAGCAGTGAGTGGCAGCCCGGGAGAGATGGGATCTCATCCCCGCCCCTTCCCCCCCGCAAGGGGGGGAGGGGAGAGATGTGTTCGGATAGTTAACGCGGAGTATGCTGAGGGGATGGCGCGGCAATCAAAACGTCTCTACGGCCGCACGCGGAAGGGGGCGGCCTCTGAGGCGGGCGGGCCCACCGGGGATGGGCATGTCTGGCGGGACGTAGTTGCTCAGCGCCGCTTCGTCCGCATCAATCCATTTGTCCCCGTTCGTATCCATCCGTTGGAACTCTTCCACGGAACCGGGGAATTCCTGCTGGTCGAGGTCGCCGTCCTGATTGCGATCGAAGCGGCGGAGCCAGAGGGGGGCGGAATTGCCGAGGTAGTACTGCCGGGAATATACCGGCGTCGCGCTGCGAACCAACGTGAAGACGATCGTCCGCGGAATGGCGTTGCGAGTAAGCTTCGTGGCCTTGTCGGCGATGGCGGTGACTCGCTGCGGCAGGGATTCGATTTCGCGGCGGTTCAGGTTGCCGTCCATGTTCAGGTCGGCGATCGGCATCAGTCCCCATCGCTCAGACGAGCGCACGAGTTGTAGCTGAGTCGATTCGGTGGCGAGATGCATGCCCATGACCACGTTGGCGTAATTCTCGATTTCGGCCAGCTCCAGCTTTCCATCTCGATTGTGATCGGCGATGGGAAAGGCGGTGATCAGTTGGGGAGACAACGGAGTGTCGAGCGTGATGCTGTCCTCGGCGCGCCCTTGGATGATGGCTTTGAATTCGGTGACTAACTGCTGGCGGCGAGCGGCCTGGACGTGAAAGACGCAGGGAGGGACTCGGAAGACGAGCCGCCGTCCGGCAACCAAAAGGACCGGCTCGCTGGCAACCGAAGGTTCAATTTGCAGGCCCGCGGGAGCCGTGGGGGCGATTTTCAAACGGACCTGTGGCCGCTGGGCCCGGTCATTGGTTTCGCGATAGTTGACCGAGAGCTCCACGTCCGGCGCAGGATCGACGGCCGGCGCATCCGAGGCGTTTGGCTTCTTGGCGCGGGGAAAGGTGCCGGCGGCCGCGAATTCCTGTGGTCCACCCGCCGGGGCCGCGACTTCCACGGCCAGTTCGTTGATAGTGAGAATGCCGTTCCGATCCTGATCGCGATTCATCAGCGCGTCGCTGGAGTTCCATTCGGCGGATTCCAGGACGCGGTCCCGATTCACATCCAGAAAAGTGAACAGATCGACGTTGTAGGGATAGGCGGCGAGCGTCACCGTGCGGAGTGGCGTTGTTACCGTCTTCTGCAGGTATTGTTCGTATTCCGCGAGCGTGGCTTTTCCGTTCCCGTCAA
>JBJXGA010000422.1:0-9080 GCA_046152955.1 Planctomycetales bacterium
TGCGCAATTCCAATTCGGCGTCGAGACAGACCTGACCGTTGGAAGACCGGGGACGACATTGCGTCTCTTCATCGACCCATTCCCCCGCATCCTCGCCGTACACGCTGGTGCTGGAGATGTACACAAATCGTGAGGGAACCGTCTCCAGTCGCCGGAGGACGTTGACCAACCCGTCCACATACACTTCACGCTGCGTGTGTCCTGACTGGCGGTCGAGTCCGACGGCATAGAGCACGGTGTCGGCGGGGGGCAGCGCTCGGAGGGACTCGGGCCGAGTGACGTCTCCGATGACGGAGACGAGTCCCTGGGCGGCTAATTCGGCAGCCCGATCGCGCGAGCGTGTGAGTGCCCAGACGGCATCCCCGGCACGCGACCATTCCTGGGCGACGCGCCGGCCGAGGTAACCGCAACCGATGACGAGTTTGCTCATCGACATGTGCGAACGGGAGAACTTGCCACCCGCGCCCGGTCGGCGGCGCCCAGCGCCGCCGACCGAGTGGTGATTGGCCGGACTACTTCTTCTGCAGCAATTCCTTCAACTCTCCGACTTCCTTTCGCAGTTGCTGCACTTGCTCGCGGAGTTCCACCAGCGTACCGTGCAATTCATGGGAGGGATGCATACGGAGAGCCGTAAACGCCGATCCCTGGTTCGTCTGCGTTTTCAGCTTCTCCGCCTCCTTTTTCATGGCTTCGACTTTTACCGTCATTTCCCGAGCCTGATCTTCCAGCCCACCCTGCTTGAGTGTTTCCGCCGCCAGACTGAGCGCTTCGATTTTTCTCTGCAGCGTCACCAGTTCGGAGCCGGCCACCGGCACCGAAACCACTCTGTTGGCGATCGTCGCCGGAAACGCCTGGATGTTCATCACGCCGGTGAATTTCGAAGGATTTCCCGGAGGAATGGAGAGGATGTTGCCGTCGGCCCCGACCACCATCACCTGGATTTGGCCGTTTGCACCAAGCTTCTCCTGGACTTCCTTCAATTCCTTTTCGATGGCGGCGCGCTCTTCCGGCGTGCCGGCAGCGGCCATTCGTTTCACCTTTTCCTGGATCTCCTGCACAACCTTGTGGACATCCTTAGAATTGGCAGCGGCATTGGCCGACACCGCGATCCGCGCCGTTTTGAGCCCCTGGCCCGGCGTACCCGCGATGGGGGATCCCGCAAAGATGAACTGCCCATGCTCGGTCGCATTCCCCAGCAGTCGCTCCAGAGCTTGAATCGAGTGCTGCGTCTTGGCCGCTTCCTCCATTTTCCCGACCGCCTTGAGTTCCTCCAGTTTTCTCTTCAGCCCCGCGACCGACTTGGAGACCGCGTCCCGGGCTCCTGCATCGGACAGCAGACCGATTTGCATCCGCCGCAACCCGGCCAGCGGCCCTGCCGCCGAGCCCCCCTCCCCCCCGTCCGATTGCAATTGGATCACCACGTCCTGCAGCGGAGTTTCCGCCGATTCCGCCACCAGCGCTCCGGCATTGTTCAAGATCAGCCCCGTCTCGGGGGTGGCGATGAACTGGAATCCGGTCACGGTTTGTTCATCGGCGACCGGGGCCTCTCCTGCCACTTCAATCACCTCTTGGGCGACCACCGCAGCCGGTTCCGCCTGCGGTGCTTCGGATTCATTTTCACCAAAACTGATGGCCCCGGACAGAGTAGCCAGCCCCAGGCAAGCCAGCCCGGCGGCAAACGGTTTCAACATGGGAGACTCCTTAGAGATTCAAACTGATGAACGAGCGCGCGGCGACGGCCGTACGACTCACAAACTACTCACGCACACCTCTCGAGACGTGTTTGGTTGACCGCAGATGCCGGGTGCCACGTGCCGGCGCCGGTGCTGGATCCAGGTGGGCACGGATGCGTCGGAACTCGCCCGCGCGCTGCATGAGCCGGGCGGCCAATCGATGCGCCGCCTCCGATGGTTCCGCCTGGTCCAGAAGCGGTCGCAATTCCTCCAGTTCCTTGGCAAGCTGCTGCAATTCGGCATCCAGCTCAGCCAGGAGCTGTCGTGGGTCGCCCGGCTGCGCGGCCGGTTCCCGAGGCTGCCTCGCGCGGTCATTCTCCAATCCGGATTCCGGAGACTGCTGGTAAACTTCCGCCCGTGCTGCCTCTTGCCGCAGTGGCTCGTCGAGCGCCGGTTCCACTCGTGCTGCTGCTACAAGGCTGGCGTCGCTTGTTTCCGGTTGAGTCACGTCGGAGTGACCGGCAATCGTCACGCTGATTCGGGGACCGCAGGCAATCAGCCCCGCCAGCAGCGCCAGCCCGGCGACCAGCCGCCGCGTGCGAAATTCCTGCCACGGCTCCACGAGCCGGTCCCCCTGAACCAACCGCTCAATCCGATCGGCCAGCCCCGCGCGGCGTCCGGTGGCGGCCAGCGACGCGGCGCACTCCGGCCGCTGCCAGCGCCATCCGGCAACCTCCGTCAGGCATCGCGCCAGCGCCAACCGGCTGCCGGTCCGGTTCACCGCCCAGGCGTCGCACTGATACTCGGCCGAGCGCTGCCATTCCCGCCGCGCCAGATGATTGAGCGGCTGAAATCCGCAACAGGAACAGATCAGCCGACTGGCCAAGAGCCACCAGTTGTCCCCCCGCACCAGGTGCGCCAACTCGTGCGCCAGCAGCGACCGCAACTCGTCCGGCGTCAAATCAACTTCCGCTCGCGACGGAAGGACGATCGTCCAGTGAAACAGACCAAAGGCGGCTGGCTCGGCACAGTCCGGCGCGGCGAGCAACCGGACCCCACCGCGGCGAGGAATCAAGCGACACAACTCATCGAGTAGTTCCCGGGCTGGACCACAGGTCAATTCGCCAGCCCCGGAAAGCCGGCGCCGAAGCAGCGCGCTTTGCCACAGGCAGCGGCACAGGCCAATCCCAGTACACAGCACCGCCAGACCTGCCAACAGCAGCCAGAATCCTGAAACCAGACGCTGCCGCCATGCGGGAGTCGCCAGGGGAGCTGCGGCCGACGGAACTGCCTCGGCCACGGCGTTGATCGATTCGTCGAATTCCCGGACCTGCGTGCGGACGGGATCCTCAGCAACGATCTGGCCCGAGTCGGCGGCAGTCTCGTCCTCAAGAACCAGGAGCAGCGTTGTCTCAATCTCTCGTGCATGAGCCGACGCGTCCCCTTGCCCCAGACCGGAAAGCGATTCCTTTTTTGCGGTCGCCTCCAACGACAGGAAACCTGAAGCATCCGGCGCCCCCCCTGGCGCGTCGATCGCCTTGCTCCCCACCAGCGCGGTCAGGTCGAGCTGAAGTTGATTCAGCGGCCCGCCAACGTTCAATACCCACTGTGCCGGGGTCGTCAATAAGCCTCCGATCAAGGCGGTCTTCCACAATCCTTCGCGGACGGCGTGGCCGGCTTGCGGACGGCAGCGGAGCCATAACCAGGCGCCGGCCATCAGACAGGTGGAATGCGCCAGGTAGGTCATCACCCAGGACGCTCCCCAGACGCCGATTTCGACCAGTTCAGCGTTCATTGCGCTCCTCCTGTTCTTTGCGGCGGATCAACGCTTTCAAACGGGATAATTCGTCCCGAGAGAGTTCGCAACCATCCAGCAGGTGACTGACCATCAACGTGACATCGCCACCGAACAGTCGTTCCGCCAAATCGGCCACCATCGAGCGGCTCACCTGCTCCTGCCGCAGGGCGGGGCGAAAGCGGAACGCCTTCCCCTCCGCGGTGTGAGTCACCTGCCCTTTCTTCTCCATCTTGGTGAGCATCGTGGAGACGGTGGTGTAGGCCAGATCGCGCCCCTCGGCGGCGAGCGCGTCGCGCACCTCGGAAACGGTCGCCTCCCCCATTTGCCATAACGTCCGCATGATGGCCAGTTGCAGCGCGGCCAGTTGCGAAGGGGTGCTCATGATCGGGGAAATCCTCCTGACAAGATTCAGCGTTCTACTACTGCGGTAGATGGATATTACTACCGCGGTAGAACGTCGTCAAGAGGATTTTTGGAAAAATCTTCGGTGCGGGAAAAGTTCGCCCTATACGCCGAGTCGATGGCGACGTTCTCGGCTTTTCAATCGCGACTGGGTACACTTGTCAACAATGCCCAAGGCCATCGAGTTCTGCCTGCCGGTTCGACATCGACCGGACATGTCCCATGCGAAGCGACGATCCCCAACCGGCGCGTGATCCTCCTCCCAAGGAGAAGGTGTCCAGTCACCGGATGCGCCGGCTCTCATTCCTGCCTCCGGGGATGTATCTGGGGAGCATCATCCCCACCGGTCGCGAAGGGATTCAGAGGGCTCTCGGGTGGGCTGTTGTCACAACGAGTGTCATCGCAATTATCATCAATACTGTGGTTGAATTTCTTCAGGGGCTTGAGGGGCCGCACAGCGATTTGGCGCTACCCATGAGCCAAAGCGAATCGTTGGCAATCTCCAGGCGGAATCGACTGGTTCGGCGACTGAATGACCTGTGGGGCGTCACCTTCGGCGTCTGGTTCGGTGTCGGACTCTCTTTCGGTCGCGACGTCGTCGAGCCATTGTTTCTGTTCTATTTTGCGGTGTACGGGATGATTTTCTATATCCAATGGCACGATGCGCATGTGGTCGACCCCAGCCGACGATTTGTCCAGAAGGACGAAGCTGACTAGCATCCCCTCATCCGCCACAACCGCCACCGCTGAGCTTGCCTCAGCGGGGCGATGCCTGCCAGCTACCAGGTGCCGCCTCGCGCGACGCGACTCTCCATCCGAGCTTGCCTCGGTGGAAGTACGCCTCGCGCACCACGTGCCGTCGATTCGCCAGTTCGCACTGTCCAAGGTGACGACTCGACACCGGCTGATGGAAGTCGATCGCACGAATCCCCTGGCGCTTCCCCGTCCATGCACGGTGTGCCAAGAACGTCGACTCTGCGCGAGGCTTGCTTCCGCGGAAGCAAGCTCCGCGGAGAGCGAGTGGCAGATGCTCAACGTCGGGTAGCGGTCAGGCGTCGCCCCGCTCAGGCAAGCTGAGCGGAGGCGTGGAGCCGAGAGTCGGGACGAGGAATGTCGAACTGGCACTATGCTCGACGCTGATGGAGTCTGCCACGGAGGGCGAATGCCTCACTATTCAACTCGTTCCAAACCCCGCACCAACAGTTCCACCATGCGTCCTGTATCGACCGTGTCGAACAGCTCCAGATTTTCGCTGGTGGTGAGGGGATTGATCCCGGTTTCCCACCCTTTGTCGGGGCGGCGTTTCCAGGCGTCTGCCAGAAACTCAACGATCGACCGGGGATCGTCAGTTGTGAGTCCCTCCACTCGCGGTTCGTTGTCGTAATACCACCAGGGCTTGCCGCGACTGGCATACAGCGCGCGCACTTCGGCGGCAAACGGCGCCTGCCCCTGGACTTCCCAGGAAGCCGCCGGGTGTTTGCGGCCTTGCAACAGATCGATGACCATCCGCGCTGTCCCTCCGAACGCGCCGATCAAGAACACCGGCTGGCCGGCCTGGATCGAAAGCAAGATCTCTTCCAACACCCCCGGCATTCGGCTGGAGTACCACGATCCCTTGTTCGTCTTCTCATGCTTCCCCCCCAGAATGATCCGGGCGACGACGCCGCTGCGTTGGCGATCGACCTGGAAGGCGCGCATTTGCGTCATGCCGCGGCACCAGGCGTAGCGATGTGCGGCCGACTTGTCGCCACCAAAACGCTCGGAGATTGCGGGAACCAGATCGGGGTGGAGCATTTCATCAACGTCATCAGGACGAGGGAGCGGAACGATCGTGGCCACATCCTTGTATCCCGCGCGTTCCGCTTTGCTGAGCGCGGGTAGAGGCCATCCATAATGATTGACGATGCACTCGACCGGGGAGACACCGTCGCGCGCGTTGTGCGTCCGGACGAACTCAAACAACTTCTGCGTGTATCCCTCTTTTCCTAAATGACCGCCGTAGGCCAGAGTTGCTCCCCGAATGAGCAGGTGCCGGGAAATTTCCTGCATCGCTTGCGTCAGATGCAGTTCGTCTGTCCCCCAGCGCGCCGCGTCGCTGCTTTCCGACAGCGACAGCGCCACCACCCTTCCCTTGAGCGAGGGGCTTTGGGCTGCGCGATCCAGGGGTGTTGTCAGAGTGACGTTGGTCTGAGTCAAACGCCGCAACTCTCCCACCCCCAGCGGCGGGTCGGGATAAAGGACGATCGAATGAGGGGCAAGTCCCAACAGCGTTGCCGGCTCGGGCGGGCGAAGGAATGTGATGTCCTTGTCTTGCTTGATTTGCTCCAACAACACCCCGGTATACATCAGCCGCAGCGTTTCTTTGAGCAGCAGATCGATGCATTTCGCGGCGCTCCCCTGCCAGCGGATCTTGGGAACATTCTCGAGAAACGGAAAACTCCGCACTTCCTGCCCCGTCAAGGCGTCGACGACGACAATCGGGCGCTGGTGCTCCTTGGCCAGCATCACCTCTTCGCGGCACCACTCGCGACTGGAATAGTTGTCCGTCAATACTGCCAACAGCGACGTCCGTTTGACGCCGCTGGCGATCGCGTCCCCGAATCTCTTGCCCGTCTCAATCTCCCCCGAATCGACCCACGCCTCCACCGGCTGATCGGCCTTGAGTGAATTGATCAGCGCCTCCACGACGCGCGGCTCGCTGTTGATGTCCTGTTTGGCGTGGCTCAGGAACAGTTCCACGGGGGCGGGACTCTGATCGCCCGACATGTTCATATTTGCCAGGAAACGGCACAACTCAATCACAACGCGGCGCGTTACCCAGGCGTTCCGCTCGTCCCCTTCAGTCTGGGCAAACGCCCGTCCGAAATTGACCCCCGACAGCCGCGGATCGAGAGGCCAGGCATTGGGGGTCAGTTGCATAGGCAAGCAGCGCTGCGATGCATGCTGGCAGGCCAGCCAGGTGGTTGCGACAAACTGGCACCAGCGGTCGTCGAGCAGCAGGTCGTCATCCGCCAGCGGAATGACCAAATTGCGCCCCGCGCGATCCAACCGCAGCGATGGTGGGGGAGCGCCATCCGGCGCCGTGGGGCAGAACAGCGTCGGTATTTGCAGTCCGGGAACAACCGCGTCGTCATTGAGTTGCCGATGGACGTGACGCGCTAGATCCCGGGCCGCCTCCGATTCGGGATGGAACAGCAAATGAACTAAAAGCGGCTGAATGGACATGGACGGGTTCTCCTCGATGGTTATGGCCGGGAACCAGTTCAACGGGACGCGCTGTTTCAGGCGACCCTTGCCGGCGCAAACTGCGTTGCCTATTTCAGATTCTGCACTAAATCATTCCTCATCCGGCAATTCGATTCCCCGATAGGCAATGGCGCGCCGCACGGCGGGCGGGATCGGCGCATCCTTCCCCTTGATCGCCCGCCACAGAATTTCGTTCAGTTCAAAGTCATCGATCTTGTCGTATTCGCTGAAGTCCATCTTGCTCGACCGTTCGGCCCCATAGGCCAATTTGCTGTTAACCGCCTCCAGGTCAACCCGCGCCGGAACGTGGGTGTACCCGGTCAAATCGGGCTGGTCGCTGAACGACTCGAACATCGGCGTTGCTGCCGCATCGAATTGGCTCAAGGGGGGAAGCCCCAGGATCAGTTCCATCGTCCGCAGCATGCTCGTGGTCGCATATTGCGTGCTGTCCAGATGCCCCCGGCGGACATAGGGGCTGATCACCAGCCCGATCGTCCGGTGGGCATCGACATGGTCCGGGCCGTTCTGCGCGTCGTCTTCGATGACGAAGATCGCTAGCTTCGGCCAGTAAGCGCTGCGGGAGAGCGCATCGACGAGCCTTCCCAACGCCAGGTCGTTGCTGGCGACGCAGGCCTGCGGCGTCGGAGCGCCCGGGTTGGTCCCTTCGGTGTGATCTTCTCCCAGACTCATGATCATGAAACGGGGAAGATCTCCGTTCTTTTCGAATTCTCGAAATTCTTCCAGGAACACATCGACCAGATCGGTGTCGCGGATGCGTTGCCCCGGCCTGGGAGGAAGTCCGTATTTGGGGCACGTATGCCCCACCAGCCCCGGCACGCGCCCTTCCATCCGAAACGTGCCGTCCGCCTGACTGACTCGTCCGCCATATTCGCCGTAGCTGCGGTACGTCAGGCCATGCCGCTTGCAGGCATCCCAGATGTAACCGCTGGGAGCGTTCGTCAGATCTCCATCGTCATCATCGTCGATCCCCTGGCGGCTGGAATACGTGAGCGCCCAGTTGCGGGCGATGTAGTCGGTGTTATAGGCCATCGTCGACCAGGGGTGGCCATCCGCTGACACGTGCCCATTGCAATACAGGTTGTCCAAGAGGACAAACTCGTTGGCCAGCTGATGGTGATTGGGAGTGACCTCTTCGCCGAACATTAATAGTTCGGGATCGCGATTGCCGCGGGGAATGTCGCTGAATACCTGATCGTAGGTCCGGTTTTCCTTGATGATGTACAGTACGTGTTTGATCGGCGAGGCATCCCCGACCTTTGTGGGAATCGCCGTGGGGCGGTTCGACGGGGCGTCGCTCAGCAACCGGTCCGAATAGGGGCAATTGCGGTAGACCTGGTGCGTGTACCGGGCCAGTTCATCCTCCCCAGGAACGTCAACAATGCTGAGCGTTCCCGAAAGAGTGGCGCCGATGTATGGAAACGGAATGTTCCGGTAGCCTCCCTCTTGCGCGGGTTTCTTCAACAACTCCTCCAGTTTCTGCCGGTCGGGAGGATTCGCCAGCGTCTGGCCCCCCTTCCCCACGCCAACGAGCAGCCGTTCTCCATCGGGGGTGATCGCCAGCGCCGTGGGATACCAGCCAGTGGGAATGTACCCCTTGATCTGACTGCGACGCGGCGCTTCAATATCAATGACGGCAACGCAGTTGTTGTCGGCGTTGGCCACATACAGCGTCTCCCCTTCGGGGTCCAGGCACAGCGCGTCGGGGGTGCTCCCTTCGGGGGATTTTGGGAAGAGCGGAGTGAAAATCGTCTCCTGAACGGCTCCGGTCGCCGTATCGATCACTGCCACCTGATTGCTGGAGGCGCAGGCGACGAACAGCCGGTCGTCCGACGGATGCAGCGCGAGCTGATTGGGATGCTCGCCGACGGAAATCCGCCCGATCGTGCGGAGCGTCTCGGGATCGACCACCAGAACGCTGCGGTCGGCCCAGTCGCTCACGT
>JBJXGA010000425.1:0-15267 GCA_046152955.1 Planctomycetales bacterium
CGGGCGTTTGGGATCATCGGGGGAGCGCTCCCCAAACGGCTGGCGGAGGCGGCCCGCAAGAAGCAGGTGGTCGATCTGTCGGTCACGCTGGCGACCGATCTCCCCGTCGCCTGGCCGGGACCGGGAGTCGGCCGGCATCGCCAGCCGTACTTCAAGGTGCCCATCATGCCGGCGCCGACGCTGGGAACCTACCACGTAACGCACATGCTCGATTCCAACACGGGGACGCACCTGGTGACCCCTTCGTATGCCCTGCCTCCCGAGGGATTCGATTCCAAAAACTATTCGCAGGAGGTGCAGGGTTGGCTCAAGGAGTACGAAGCGAAATTCGGCCGCCGCGGTTTTAGCCGCACGACGGTCGAACAGATCCCCCTCTCGCAAACCTGCGGCAAGGCGCGCGTCGTCGATGTGCGATCGCTCGTCGGATCGACTCGCGAGGAGAGTTGGCCCGTATCGCCGGAGATCACGGTGGAGCGGTTGCAACAATTTGAGAAAGAGGCTGGCCCCTTTGCAGCCGGAGAGATCGTCATCTTCCGGAGCGGGCACACCGATCGGCATTTCCAACCGCTTCCGGAGGGACAAAGCTGTCTGGCCGACCCGCTCAATGGCAAGTCCGAGGGGTGGCCGGCGCCTGGACCTGAGGCGATCGTGTACCTGGCGAAGAAGGGGATTCGGTGCGTGGCCAGCGACGGTCCGTCGTTGGGAGGGGTCGATCCCAAACGGGCCCTCATGACCTATTGGGCGCTGGGGAGCCAGGGGATGGTGGCGGTCGAATATCTCATCGGGGTCGGTGAGGTTCCCCAGGGAGCCTACTTCGTCTTTGCGCCGGTCAAAATTCGCGATTGTCACGGCGCTCCAGGACGGGCGATTGCGTTCCATTGAGCGCCAGGGAGCTGTCCGACTTCGGCGGCGCGCCCCACTGGCGCGGCGCATTGTCTTGTAATTCCTCTTCCTCCGGCTTACTGTAGGCGGCGCCAATCTGACGATGATTCACGAGGGCCATACTCCCGTCATGTCCAATCTGCATTCGATCTCCGCTGCCCGCATCGATGGCCAAGACGTTTCACTGGGGGAGATCCTGCACTGCCTGAAATTGACGGGGGGGTTGGGGTTTGTGCGGCAAGCGCTGGCGGATTTAATCGTCCAACGCCGCGCCCGGACGCTGGGGCTGGAGGTCAGTGACGCCGACGTGCAGGCCGAGGTCAACTCCCTTCGCAAGCAGCTCAAACTGTTCAAAGCAGCACAGACGCAGGAGTGGCTCAAAGAACACCACCTGACGCTGGATGACCTGGCGGAAAGCGCCGAATGGTCGCTGCTGAAGAGTCGCTTGAAGGAGCGCGTCGTGACACGCGACCAGGTGGAATTGTACTTCTCCGAGCATCGGCGGAGCTTCGATCGCGTGCAGTGCGCCCACATCCTGGTCGAGGACGAAGGGGTCGCGGAAGAGCTCAAGGTGCAACTGGTGGAGGATGGGGCCGACTTCTCCACGCTCGCCGCCCGGTTCTCGACCGATGAGAAATCGCGGCACTCTGGGGGGGATTTGGGAGAGGTGGTGCGGACGGCGCTGGCCCCGGCGGTGGAATCGGCAGTCTTTTCGGCCCGAGCCGGAGAAGTGGTCGGGCCGGTGAAGACCGACATGGGGTATCACCTCGTCAAGGTGGAACGGCTCATGCTGGGCGCGTTGACGGATGCGCTGCGCGGATCGATTTCCGAGCATCTCTTCACCCAGTGGCTGGAGGGAGAATTCTCCGGAAACCGGGTGGCGATCACATTGTACGATTGCATTTAGGGAGGCGCCGGCCGGGGGCCGGTCACTGTCGTTTCAATCAACCCAGCCCTGTGGCGGCGCGCCATGTCCACTCCGCCGGTTCAATACCTGACCGATTTGCCGCTGTTTGCTTCGCTCAGCGAGGCGGAAGCCCGCCGCGTCGCCGCCGCCTGCTGTCGCCGATCGATTGCATCCGAGCTCATCGTGCAGTCCGAGGGGCAACCCGCCGGATGGTTGGGGATCGTGCTCTGCGGACAGGCGCGGATCTCGCTGTTTCACAGCGACGGCCGCGAGCTGGTATTGCACCTGTTGTTCGCCGGCGACTGTTTCGGCGACACCACGGTCTACGGGCCGCGGGAGAGTCCCTTCAACGTGATCTGCGGCGGGGGAACCGAACTGCTCCTGGTGTCGCTGGACAAGTTGCGTGAGATCGCCGGCAAAAATCCGGCGTTCATTCGCGACCTGTACGAAGCGGCCCTGGCGCGGCAGCGGGCGCTGCAAACCCGCCTCAGACAACTGGCGTTCGAACGGGGTGAAGGTCGGATTGTCGCGTACCTGCAAAGTTTGTCCCTCGCCCGTCGCAAACAGGGATCGGGGGCGGAAGGACTCCCGGTCCCCCTCACGCACCAGACGATCGCCGACAATTGCGGACTGACCCGCGAAACGGTTTCGCGCGCCCTGTCGCGGTTGCAGGAGCGGGGAGAAGTGGTTCGCACGCGGCAAGGCTGGCTGGTAAAGAGTCCCCCATCCACCGATGGATGCCCTTGATCGTCAGGAACGAGGCCGTCCGCATCACATCGTCAGTTGCTGGCTGACCAGGTAGTAATACAGCCCTTTCATATCCAAGAGTTCGCGGTGCGTCCCCTTTTCCACGATCAGGCCGTCGTCAAGCACCACAATGGTGTCGGCGTCCTGCACGGTCGACAGGCGGTGGGCGATGATGAATGCGGTGCGGCGATGGAGCATCGACTTCATGTTTTCCTGAATCACCTTTTCCGACTCGGTGTCGAGCGAGGAGGTGGCTTCGTCGAAAATGATGATCCGCGGATCGTTGAGCAGTGCCCGGGCGATGCACAACCGCTGTTTCTGCCCTCCGGAGAGCCGCACCCCTGCTTCCCCCACGACAGTGTCGTAACCCAGCGGGAGCGCCATGATGAAGTCGTGGGCGTTGGCCAGTTTGGCGGTGGAGACGATCTTTTCCATGCTGGCTTCCGGATCGGCCAGCGAGATGTTCTCTCGGATCGTCCCCGAGAAGATCATACTTTCCTGCGAGACGATCCCCACCTGGTCGCGATACGACTGCACGTCGACGGTCGCCAGGTCAAATCCATCCACGAGGATCCGCCCTTCGGAGGGATCGTAAAACCGTTGCAGCAGCATCACCAGCGTCGTTTTTCCCGATCCGGACCGTCCGACGAGCGCCACCTTCTCACCCGAGTGAACTTCCAGATTGATCGCCGACAGGATGTTCTTGCCATCGGGGGTATAGCGGAAAATGACGTTGTCGAACTTGATGTTGCCGCGCAGAGCCGGAAGGCGAATCGCCGACTTTCCCGCATCGCATTCGGGCCGCATGTCGTACAGATCGCTCAGCCTTTGCAGCGACGCCAGCGCATCCTGCAACTGATTCCACATGGCCAATAGGCCCATGATGGGAAGCGTCATCATGCCGATCAGGCTTTGAAAAGCCATCAATTGCCCGATCGTCAATTCTTTGGAGATCACCAGCCGCGCCCCGTACCACAACAGGAGCGTCGTCGAGAAGATGTGGATCGCGCTGGAAATGGCGGTGAATCGCATCCCCAACCGCATTCCATGCATGCGGATGTTGGCCGCCTTGACGATCTGGTCTTCGTGCTTCCATTGGGCCGACTGCTCAGCGGTACAGGCCTTGATCGCCGAAACGGAGTTGATCGATTCGATGACCGCCGACTCGGTCCGCCCAGCGTATTCGATCTCTTTCTGATTGTTGCGCTTGAGCAGCGGCGTGAAGACCAGGGTCAGCAGGATGTAGGCCGGAATCGGGACCAGCGCCACGGCGGTCAATTCCAGGTTGTAGTACAACATCAGCGCCAGGCTGGTGAACAGCATCAACACGTCCAGCACGGTTGAGATGGCCTGCGCCGTCATGATCTTCTGCAGTCGGGCGTTGTCCTGAAAGCGCTGCAGCAGATCGCCGATGCGGCGGGTGTGAAAGAATCGCATCGGAAGCTGCATCAGTTTGCGAAACAGGTCGGACGACATCCGCAATTCCAGCTTCTGCGACACGTGCAGCATGAGGTACTGCCTGAGCAGCGTCGTCAGCGTCTGAAAGACCCCGATGATCAGCATCCCTCCCAGCATCAGATTGAGCATCTTCTGGCTCTGATGCACCAGCACCTTGTCCACAATCGTCTGGGTGAAAATCGGCGAGGCGAGTTGCAGGAAATTCAGGATCAGCGAGGCGACGAGAATTTCCAGCAACAGGAACCGGTAAGGCTGCAATAGCGGCACGAATCGGGCAAACGTCGTCTTTCCCGGTTCCTGCTCTTCCAGCCGGGGAGTCGGCGTCAACAGGAGCAGCCGCCCCGTCCAGCCTTTCTCGAAGGCCTCGCGGTCGATGGTGATGATTCCCGCCGCCGGATCGCCGACGATGACCCGATCGCGACGCACTTCGTACACCACGATGTAGTGGTAACCCATCCAATGCGCAATGGCGGGAAACTGCACGTGCATCAGGTTCTGATAGTCGGTGCGGACGGCGCGGGTGGTGTATCCCAGCTTCTCGGCCGCCTGCGCCAGGCTGTACAGACTGGCCCCTTCGCGCCCCACGTTGGCCAGCTCCCGCAACTGTCCGACAGAGAGTCGCACCCCGTAGAACCGCGAAATCATCGCCAGCGACGCCGCACCGCAGTCGGTTTCATCCAGTTGCCGGACAAACGGATAGCGGCGGAAGATCCCCAGCAACCGCTGGAGGAACCGCCGGAAAAACCCGGGCTGGCCGGCGTCCTGCCAGCCATCAGCGGGCAGCGCCCCATCGGCCGCGACCGGCGCCGCGGGAGCACCGACCGGACCGAAATCCAATTGCCGTCGCGACTCAGGTTGCGGCGCTTTGATCCCAAACCGCGCCTGCATCTCTTCCGAGAGGGCGTACTGTTCCATCCGTTGCGTGAACTGCTCGCGGAGCTGCGGGGACGAGGCCAGCAGGCGATCAAAGTTTTCCGCGTTCAAACTCAGGCAGTGGGTGGGAGCGGTCGCCGTCACCGTGGCGCTGCGGGGTTCGCTTTTCATGAGCGCCCGCTCGCCGAAATACTGTCCCTCGGCGAGCGTCGCCAGCGTCCGCGTCGTTCCCCCCGATTCCTGAGTGACCTGCACCTGTCCCGACAGGATCAGATACATCCGGTCTCCCGGATCTCCTTGGCGAACGATGATGGCGCCTGTATCAAAACGGAGGTCCTCGAACTGGTCGAGCAGTTTTTGCATTTCGCCGGCGGGCAGGCTGCCGATGAACGTGGCCGACCGCAGAAAATCGACCACTCCCCGCTGGCTCAGAAAGCGATTGAGGTACTCGCGGACCGCCGGATGCCGCGCGAGCATTGCCTGAAAGTCGGCACTGGCGATCCGAAACAGCACGCAGTCTTCCGCCGAGCGAACCGACGCGCTGCGGGCTTCCCCTTTGATCAGCGCCTGCTCTCCCAACAGGTTGCCCGGTCCCACAACCCCCATCGTGACCGGCTTGCCGGTCTCCCCCCGCTTGATCACGCGGCAACGCCCGGAATAGACGAAATAGGCGCAGTCTCCCGGCTCCCCCTCATGGACGATCATCTCCCCCATGCGAAAGCTGACCAGTTCCAGCCGGGCAGTGAGTTCATCCAGCGCCTGGTCGTCGAGAATCGAGAACACCACGTTTTTGCGCAACTGCTCGCGCAGTTCGGCGCCGCTTTCCGCGGTCAGCATGGCTGGCCTTTCACTTCTGGGCGCTGCGGGATTTGCGATACTCTTCCAGCGGGGTCAAGAGCAGCGACAAGAGGCTTTTGTCCTCGGTAATGATCTCGGCGGTCGCGGACATCCCCGGCAGCAGCGGCGCCTGGCGGTCCTTGACGATAAAATACTCCTGCTGCAGCGTGCCGTAGGCGCGGTAAAACCCCGGCGCGCCGCTCCCCTGCACCAGCCCCTCCGCCTCGGGAACGATGTCGGTGAGCACCCCGTCGATGACCCCGTGTTCCACGTGGGGAAACGCATCAAACTTGAATTTGACCGGCATGCCAACATCCACCATGCCGACGTCGCGATGCGCGATCCGGATTTCCATGACCAGCGGCATGTCGACCGGGATCAGCGTCATCACCACCTGACCCCGCGTGACCGCTTCGCCGGGATGCCGCACCAGCACCTTGCCGATCCGTCCGTCGACCGGGGCGCGGAGCGTCGTCTTGTTGGTAGCCCGTTCCCGCTCGCGGAGCATCC
Source organism: Planctomycetales bacterium (assembly GCA_046152955.1). Classification (GTDB taxonomy): domain Bacteria; phylum Planctomycetota; class Planctomycetia; order Planctomycetales; family Planctomycetaceae; genus SIAF01. Next base: position 6,215 of record JBJXGA010000425.1, read on the forward strand.
GCCCCAGGTGTTCCTCGTCGATTCCCGGAAACCGCAGCTTCATCGCCTGTTCCGCCTGCGATTCCTCGAACGCTGCCTCGTCGCGTCGCGATTGCGCCTCGCGATCCAGCAATTCCAGGGCGTCCTGCTTCTGCTTCAATTCCAGTTCGACCGACTTCAGCGCCAGCGCATTTTGCCGCGACTGTTCTTCGAGGTCCTCATGGCTTTGCTGGTTGAGCAGCAGCAATGCCTCGAATTTTTTGGCGGCGATCTGCCAGCTCTGCTGGGCGTCTTCCCGGAGCGAGGCGTTCTTTTTCACTGCCGCTTCCGCCTGATCGCGCGACCTCTCGACCGCCAGAAGTTGCAGGTCCGAAACGACCCCTCGTTTGCGGAGCCGCTGGTTCACTGCCAGCTCGCGCTCCCAGAGTTTGAACGTCCCCTCGGCATTCTCCTGCTCCAGTTGCAGCCGCGTGGCCTCTTCGACCTCGCGCTCCTGTTCCAGGGCGCGGGTCTCTTCGGACAGGAGGCGATTCTGTCGCAGGTCGTCGATCTTGCGTTCGATGTTCAAGCGCTCCGCCTCGAGCCCTTCCCGCTTTTTCTGCAAGACGAGTTGCTGCGATTCGATCTGGTCCTGTTGCAGAGGAAGTGTCTCACTCCTTTCTTTCTCAACCTCGGCGCGCTTCCAGTCAGCGGCTTCCAGGGTCGCCGACAGAATTGCCACCTCGCGCGAATCGATCATGGCCAGTTCGTCTCCCTCGTTGACCACGTCCCCTTCTTTAAAACGGATCTCCGCCACGATCCCGTCGCAGTCGGACTGGATCGATTTCAGGTGCCCCTCGGGAACGACGACGGCGGGAGCTTCGCGGACGATATCAATCCGTCCCACCACGCTGTAGATCACGCACACCACCAGGAAGGCCAGCACCAGGTAGACGACTCCCCGGGCGATGTAGGGAGGGAGCTGTTCCAGGCTCTCGGTAACGGGAGAATTCGCCGCCTGTTCGTGCAAATAGGCCAGACTGGTCCCCTGGCCGGAGTCTTGCCATCCGGTCGGGGTCTCGTTCGCGACAGGGGGAGCGGTTTCGGAACTCATGCCGGACAACGCAGGGGCCAAACGCAGGGACGACGGAGTGATCGCCTCCCGGTCTGGCAGACGCGATCCGCAGGCGCCGGACGGACGATCCCCCCTATTATATCGACCCGCCGGGAGGGGCAGGCAAGACACCCCCTCCTTCCGGACCGCTAATTCCCGATCGATTCGGAGGATTGTTCCGGTGCGCCGGGGGGTTCTCCCCCCTCTCCGGGGTCCGATGCGCCGTACCGCAGGTACACCGACGGGTCGTAGTAGGGCTGCATCCGATCGGCCGCCGGGTCGGTGCAGGAGAACTCGTCCTGATGCAGCCTGTTCCCTTCGGGGACCGAGAAGGGGAGACTCCGTTCGGCCCGGCGGACCCGGTGACGGTACAGTTCGACATTGGCCGGCAGTGTCTCTTCGGAAGCGACCAGCACGTTGTCGGTGTACAGAATCGTCCCGCGCGCGAATTCCCAATCGATCAGCGCCTGATTGTACTGCGTGACCGCCAGCGCCTCGTCCCGGAGCGCGTCGGCGTAGCGGGATTGCGCATTAAGCACCACGAACACGTTGGTCTTTCCGAGATTAAAAAACTCGATCTGCGATTCGAGAAACTCCTCCGCCGCATGCCGTCGCGATTGCCGGATTTGCAACGATTCGTACTGCGTGTTGATCGAACGGTAGGCCCGCTGCAATTCGTAATACACCGTCTGTTCGAGGTTCCGGAGCGCGGCCCGTTCGCGCATCAATGACAGTTCGGCGCGGCGTGTGGCGGCGTGGGCGGCTCGTTTTCCCAGCGCCGTCCGCAGACGAATTCCGACCGTCCAATCGTCCAGGTTGTCGTGAAACGAACTGCTCGTCGCTGTGCCGAGTTGCTCCCCCACCCCCGTCCGCGAATACGAGGCGATCGCCGTCAGATCGGGCATCAGGCCGTTCTTTTGCCGCCGCAGTTCCAACTCCGCCTGCCGGATCGCCAATCGCTGCGCGGCCAATTCCGGACGGAGTTGGAGCGCCTCGACGTGACTGACGTCCCAATTGGGAAGAAACTCAGCCAGCGTGGGCTGGTCGGCGGGGATGATCTGCCGGTCATCCTGGGGGGGAAGCCCCAGCAACAGTCGAAACGCGGCTTCGACCTCCAGCACCTGGTTGAGCGCCCGCAGGCGAAAATCGCGAAACGATTCGTATTGTTCGCGGACTTGCGCCACGTCGGGGCGGGCGCCGGAGCCTTCTTCCAGTTTGGCTTTTTCCGCCTGCCACAGAGCCAGGGCCAGTTTCATCCCCACTTCGCGCGACTTCAGGTCGTTGTAGGCGTAGTAGAATTCCCAATAGGAACGTTCCACGTCCCGGAGCAACACCCGGATGTTGACGTCAAAGTTCTGGTCCGCCTGTTTCTGGGCCGACCGCGCAATGAGAATCGGGGCGCGATTGAATTCCACTCCCGCTCCCTGCAACAACGGCTGTTCCAGCCCCAGCGTTAGCCGCGTATTCCACTGCGGATTGAACGACAAGCCGGTATTCGAACCGGGGGTCTGGCTAGTGTAATCGGCACTGGTGCTGAGCCTCGTCAGTCCCCCCGTGGCGTTCCGCTTGAACAGTCCGACGGTGTTGCTTCCCGGAATCTGGGAGAACCCATTCAGCGTTGAAATTCCATTGGTGGCGTTGAGTCCGTAGCCGGCGGGTCCATTGAAATACTGGTCGGTGACCGATTCCGGGAACCCAATCGTTGCCGGGCCGTGCAGTTTCCGCCAGGCGCTCCCGACCTCGAACACCGGATCGAACGCCGAAAGCTGCGATTCGACCGCCGTTCCCGCCTCTGCCGGAAGGTAACCAACCACGCGGATCTGACGGTTGTTTTCCAGCGCGAGCTGCAGCGATTCTTCCAGCGTCAACCGCCATTCGGTTCCCTGCTCGGGGTGATCCACCGTCGGCGGGGGCGTTCTGGCGACTTGGGCCGCTTCCTCGTCAGTTGACTGGTCATAAGTCCCAGTGACGGCATTGTTTGCGATGTAATCCACGCGTGTGGCCACATACGGTCGCGTACACCCAGCCGCGCAGGCAGTCGCCACCAGCGCCGTCAAGACGGCACGGAACCTGGCCGCGAACGGGGTTCCCGCGAGACGCTTGTGGACCATTTCACCCAATACCAGTCCTGCTCGCCCCTCCTCAAGTCGGAGCCTGGGCGCAATTCGACACTCTCTGTTATCGGAATCCTCCGGATTTTCCGATCAGTGGAACTGGGTAGTCTGTAACGGTTTTTCAGGTATGGTTTTGCCAGTTAGCCCAAGTTTACTGGGGCGGTTTTCCGATAAGAGGTGGGAGAGAGGGGCTGGGCGCTAGGGGTCAGGCGCTAGGGGGGTAGGGGACGGGTGGTGGGGGGCGGGTGGCGGGGCAGATATCTCTTATTTTGCACTTTGCATTTTTCATTTCTCATTTTTCAATCTGAAACCTCATACTTCAAATCTCAAATCTCAGATTTCAGATTTCGGATTTCAGATTTCGGCTTTCGGATTTCGGATTTCGGATTTCGGATTTCAAACCCGCGCCTCCCTCCATGTTCCGTTCCTTCACCAATCTCTCCAGTCGCAAATCGCCGATCGTCGGACGGGTTCTCGTCCTGGCAGGTTTGGTGCTTTGCGTTGGGCAGGAAACGGCCTGGTGTGGAGGGCGCAAGCGACCGGTCATTGACCGGGTGTCTCAGTCGCAGACCGTTCCGTCAGCGACCGCCGAGGCGGCGGCACCGGCTGGCCCGAATGGCCAGTCCCTCCCCGCACCCGCCTCCGCTCCGGCATCCGGATCTGTGCCCAGGGTGGAAACCGACGACGATGACGGGGAAGAATTGGGGCCTTATGGAAGCGTTGTCGAGTCGATCCTTCGCCCGGCAGGTGGAATGTATCGCCGCCGATCCGAGCGGGATCTGCTGGTTGATCAACGGCAGATCTTTGAACAACACAAGGCCAAGGAACGCTTTCTGATCCCCCGCGCCGCCGACCGGTTCGAACGGGTGGACGCTCCCACTTTGGGGGCCTCCTGGTTTCAAAACCGCCTGAGCGGCGCCCCAGGAGAACCGCCGGAGGATGCTGACGGGAAGCCCGATCGCAAGATCGATCTGGAATTGACCCCGCGCGGCGACATGCAAATTGTCCGTCGCCAGGGATTGCTTCCGGCAGGAAAACGGGAAGCGTCGGTCCTCAACGAATGGGTTGGGTCCAGAAACCTGCGGGCCGAGGTCAAAATCTGGCTGCAAGCTCCCAACAATCGCTTTGGCCTGTTGTTCTTTGCCGACAATCCCAATTCGTCTCCCGATCGGGAAAATCAATGGGAGGCCAACACGTTTCATTATGTCCTGGCGTCAGCCACCGAGATGGTCGTCGCCCGCCGCGCCCGCGGCGTCGAGACGATTCTGGCCCGTGCCCGGCTCGAACCGGAGCTGGAATTCACGCTCCACATCGCGGTTCTGGACGGGAAGCTGCGAGTGTTCCGCAACGAGCGCGAAGTCGCGCTGGAATACGTTGACGCGGATCCCGCGAGGCAACGCTTGACCGTCGGACGCGGCTCATCTCGCGGTGCCGATCCGTTGGACGCGGGGGCCAGGAGCCGCCTGGATACGACCCAGACCGGGCAATACCTGGGAGTCCTGGGGGAAGCGCACGAAGCGCCGATCCTCTTCGATGACCTGCTGGCGGAAGCCTATGCCGGTCAGCACGCGCCGCGGACCTTTGCCGCGCGATGGCGCGGGTATCCTGCGCCGGGGGTGCGGTATTGGCCGATCTACTACGAACAGGTGGGGATCGAACGGTATGGGCACCACGTGGGGAACGTGTTGCAGCCCCCCCTGGAGCACGCCGCCTTCATGGTCGATACGATCCTGCTCCCGTGGAACGTCCTCCGCGCTCCGCCGTGGGCGTGCCATTCGGATATCGGCCTCTACAAACCGGGGGACGTGGTGCTCCCGTTTCGATGGTCCTACCCCGAATGGTAGCCGGTCAATACTGTGCGATGCGGTTGGCCGGCACGAATGCCTCGGGCCCCTCCGCATCGAGACGGAACTGCATGACGTAGGCGTCTTCGGCGGAATCGGCGTAGTGGTTTCTGAGGACGCTTACCGCACGGAACGCCTGCGATTGAAAGAAGAGCTGGGCCGGCAGATTCGTCTCGCGCACCTCCAGCACGATTTCCTGGCGGCGCTGCTGCGAGAGTTTGTTCACCAGCTTCTCGACCATCTGCGCTCCCACGCCAGTGCGGCGATAGGACGGGGAGACGGCGAAATTCAGGATGTGCAGCCGCGTCTTGTGCAATTCGTAGATCATGAAACCCACGACGCGGTTGTCATGCTCGGCCACCATGCCGATACAGTTCCGCTGCCGGAGGCACGCCAGAAAATCCTCTTCGGTCCAATTGAACTCGAAGCTGTCGTTCTCGATGCGCAGCACCTCAGGCATATCGCGGCGGATCATCCACCGGATTTGAACATTGATCGCCTGTTTTTTCAGTTGACCGGAACTCACCTTGGGCCTCCTTGCCTGCCGGGCTATCAATGGGCGTTACCGCCCCATCAGGTCGCCGTCACCGGCGGCCTGCTTCAGAGATCCTTTCTGAAGACGGAAGCACGGGATCCGCCCCGGGCTTCATCGCATACACAGAATTCATCGCCGCTTAAAACTGTCTACCAGATTTGCCGGAGTCTCCCGGCGACCTCCCCCCGGAGCGGGGGGTGGGATAGGCGTCGGTAAATTATCAGATGGTCGCTTTGGACGGAAGCCCTTTTCTTCCGAGAAATTTGCACAAAAAAATGCCGGCCGATCATCAGTCGATCAAAGGAGGCTCCGTTCCAGAACTTCGCGCGCGTCGGCGAAGTAGGGCTGCCAGGCGATCTCCGGCTGGCCGGTTTTCAGGCAATCGCGCACTTTCTGAAGCGTGTTCCGCGCCATGTGCGGACAACGATTGCAGGCGCAGGTGCTGCCGTCGGAGGCCATGATGCCGGGCACCGGAATGTACGTGTGTTGCGGGGCGGTTTTCGCCAGTGGGTGAATCATGTTGGCCTCGGTCGCCACCAGAAATGTCGTCGGCTGAGAGATCGACGCCACGTGTTTCCGCATCTTTTCCGTCCCCCCCACCACGTCGCTCACATCCAGAATCGACTTAGGGCATTCGGGATGGGCCAGGACGACGCTCCCGGGATTGTTCCGCTTGGCCCGCAGCAGATCCTGGACGCTGAAAATTTCATGCACCATGCAGGCGCCCGGCCAGAGGATCATCGGCCGCCCCGTCACTTCCGCCAGATACCGTCCCAGGTGCTGATCGGGAACGAACAGAATCTCCTTGTCCGCGGGAACCCGTTCGATGATCTCCCGCGCGTTGCCGCTGGTGACGATCCAGTCGCACAGGCTCTTCACCGCCGCGGTCGTGTTGATGTAGGCCACGGTCTGGAAGTCATGCCCCTCCTCCCGAAGCTGGCGCTGGTAAGCGGCCAGCTTGTCAGCCGGGCAACTGTCCGCCAATGAGCATCCTGCCAGCAGGTCGGGGATCAGCACCCGTTTCTGCGGATTCAGGATTTTCGCCGACTCCGCCATGAAATGGACCCCGGCGAAGACGATCGTCGACTGCGTCACCTTCACGGCGTCGCGCGCCAGCTTCAGGCTGTCGCCGTTGTAATCGGCAATGTCCTGAATCTCCCCGTCGACGTAGAAATGCGCCAGGAGCACGGCATCCCGATCCCGCTTGAGTTGCTCGATCTCCTCCATCAGGTCCAGCGGGTCTTCGTACGCTTCGGCCCCTGCGGCGAAGGGGGAATGGGATTGCAGGGGTAGGGTCACTGGCATCGGGGTGTCCTCGAAATTCAAACGCTGCGGCATGTTGCACTATTATATCCCACGGAACGGGATTTGTGCATTCTCCCCCCGTTGCTTGCGAACCGGCCGCCATTGCGACATCATCGGCCTTTTCCGCCGCCAGGCCGTGGCCGACGCAGCCTGCGTCGGCGTTGGCCTTTGGCTGCGCAGAACACCGATTGCACGGACCACACCATGAGCGATGCCACGACGTACGATCCGTATGCCATGCCGACGGATGCCATCCAGGAACCGCCAGCGACCCTCTGGACGGCGTTCCGCAAGATCGGGCCGGGGATCATCCTGGCCGGGTCGATCGTCGGGTCCGGCGAGTTGATCCTCACCACCTCGCTGGGGGCCGACTGGGGCTACATGTTTTTGTGGCTGATCCTCTTCAGTTGCGTCATCAAGGTCTTCGTCCAGATCGAGCTGGGGCGACACGCCATCTCCTCCGGAAAACCGACGCTTGGGGCGCTCAACGATCTTCCCGGCTGGCGCTGGCGGGCGCATTGGCAGGTGTGGTGGTGGTTCTTCATGCTCATGGCGACAGTGGTTCAACTGGGCGCCATGGTCGGCGGGGTCGGACAGGCGCTCCACCTGGCGTTTCCCAAACCGGGCAATTGGGTGGTGGAACATTTTGGCGCCCCGCCGCAGCCTGCCGTAGCAGTCGGTGAACAGGGCGAGGCTGTGACTCCTCCGGACGGCACTTCTAGCACCGACGCCAAAAATGCGAAGAAAGCTCCCGAGCCGACCCCATTACAGAGTTGGATTTCCAAGCATCCGGAGAACCTCTGGTCGGTCTTCACCGCCCTGTGCGCGATGGCGCTGCTTCTGAGCGGCGGGTACGTGATGATCGAAAAGGTGACAACGGTCCTGGTCGTGGGGGTGACCGCCATCACCGTGGCCTGCGTCATGGCCCTTCCCGCCACAGGGTATCCCATCACGCTCGCCGACCTGGCTCAGGGATTTGACTTTCATTTCCCCTCGGACGCCGCAGAGCGCGTCAAAGCGATCGCCGCGGCGTTTGCCGTGTTTGGAATCACCGGCGTCGGCGCTTCGGAATTGTACTCCTATCCCTATTGGTGCCTGGAAAAAGGGTACGCGCGGTTTGCCGGTCCGCGATCCGATGACCCCGAATGGGCTCGCCGCGCCAACGGCTGGATGCGCGTGATGCGGCTCGACGCCTGGATCAGCATGGTGGTGTTCACCGTCGCCACGGTCGCCTTCTATCTGCTGGGAGCGACCGTATTGCACCGCGAGAATCTGCACCCGCAGGGGGCCAAATTGAGTGAAACGCTCGCACAGATGTACGTCCCCTCGTTTGGCGAATGGACCAAGATCCTGTTCCTGATTGGCGCGTGGGCCGTGTTGTTCAAGACGCTCTACGTCGCCTCAGCGGGGCACAGCCGCCTGACCGCCGACTTTTGCGGCATGATCCAACTCGTGAAGCTCGACAACGCCTATTCGCGGCGTCGGCTGATCCGCTGGTTCTGCGTCTTTTATCCGCTCCTGGCCCTGGCGTTTTACCTGTGGATCGGCGAACCCAAAGGAATGGTCAAATTCGGCGGCTTCGCCCAGGGGGTGACGCTGCCGGTTATCGCCGGCGCCACGGTCTACCTGCGGTATCGCAGCACCGACCGGCGGATCGCCCCCTCCCACGTGTCCGACATCTGTCTGTGGATCGCCTTCGTCCTGCTGACGCTGTTTGCGGGAAAAGCCCTGTGGGACAACGGCGCGGCGTTGTGGGGGTGGATGAGTTCGAAATAGCCGAGTTTTACGTCACGGAACAGTCCCAACGGGACGGACCTATGCCAGCCCAGGCCAACGGCCTGGGAGGAATCCCAAACCCCAACAAAAAGCCCCAAGGGGGCGCCCCTAGTTGTGCCAATGAGTTTTGCAAGTTCGCGTTGGGACAAACCGTTTTCGTGCCTCAACGCGAAAATCTGGCGGGCCACCGCGTCATTGGCGCGGGCCTCGTCGAGGGCGGCTGATTCGCGCGGATTTCCCTTGTGCGGATTTCCCTTGTAAAAGCGCTGATCTATGATGGCCAACGCATTGGTCGTCGCCTTTTTGCGAACCACTTGACGTGTTTCCCCTTGTCTCCCCCAGGCAAGGGTGGCTACTCCTCCTGCCAGGGATTCAGAATCTGCGCTCCGCTTGCTTCAAAGTGCCTC
>JBJXGA010000436.1:0-36672 GCA_046152955.1 Planctomycetales bacterium
ACGTGACCAGCCAGACTCGCAGCATGGCCCGGTGCCGCGGATGGCGGGCAATCAGCGGACAATAGGTGCGACGCAACATCCCTTGCGCCGAAAACGTCGCCAGGGCGAACATCAGGCCGTTGAACGCGGTTGCCGCGCTGTAGTCGGAAAACGAGGCGTACCACAGCGCCGTGAGGGGGGCCAGCGCCGCCAGGATGATCGTCAGGACCGCCTGCATCGTGACCAGAGCCCGCACCGCATCGCCAAAGTCTTCGCGAAGTCCGACCAGCGTGTTGATCACAAAGAAACTCGGCAGACTCAGGGAAAACGTCGCCAGCAAAAGCAACGGCATCTTGGCCGCCGAATAAACGACCTGCCAGAGTCGATCGGGACTTAAGCCGCTGAAACTCCCCATCACCGTCCCATAGAACAGGCCAAACACGGTCGCCTGCCCCAGCAGCCAGACGACCGCGAAGCGATCCGGCGCGCGCGGAGAAACGACCGCGGCGGATCGGAGCAGGCGATCGACTTGCCGGCAGTATCCGGTCATGACCTGCCATTCATGAAAAGAGATTGAGGATCGACTGCCACACTGCTTCAAAGAAGTTGGACTGTCGCGTGCGGAACCACTCGAACGGCTGATCCGGGTTGCCGATGATCGGACGCAGCACCCAGCTCATCTGCGCCCCCACCAGTCCGAACAGGATCACCCACAACCGAAACACCAGTTTGACATGTTTTCCCAGGGGATGTCCCTCGAGCGGATCGAGCGCCCCCTGGGGTTCGGGGACTTGCACTGGTTCGCCCGACGATTCCAGGAAGACCTCCGAAGCGACCAATACCGGCGGAGGCTCCGGCTGACTCTTCTCGACGACACTCAGCCGGTGCAGCGTCTGCAACAGGAACTTCAACCCAAGAATCCCCGCCACGCCGAACACCACCACGTTGAGCAACAGCATGAAGGGGTAACTGGTGGTGCTGACCGAAAAGAACGCAACGATCGGCCCGAACGCCGCGAGAACCGCCAGCGTCACTCCCAGCGCCGCGGTCAACAGCCGCAGCAACGACACCATCGTGAGCTTCGAGCCCACCAGCGCATTGAACACGTACAGGGAGGGAAACGTGACCGCCAGCGTCAGAAAGAACAAGGCGGGGACTTTGATTGTACTGGCCAGCCATTGCGTCCAGAACGGTCCCCCCTCTCGAAAGACGGCGAACGTGCCGACCACCACACCGGTGATCAAGCCCAGAACCACCAGCACGACCGACAGCCCCCCCAGCGGGACGTCGATCCGCCCCTCCCGCAACGAGTCCGGACGGGTTGCGTCCCCTCGCAGAATGCGATCCAGTTGTTGGAACCAGTTCCACACCGCGGCACCTCGCAATCAAATCGGTAGACGGGCGCCCCCTGCCCCGCGTGGCCCCTGCCCCGAGCGCAGTCGCCCTGATGTTCATCTTACGCCCGCATGCTCTGTAATGCAAAGTAAATTTGGGGATTTTGGGGATTTTCTTCCTGATTCGTCCCGCACAGGGCGCTTCCGCCCATGAATCGTACGACCCAGGCTCGCCATTGGCTCGATCGGTGCGGTATTCTGGTTTCTAAGCCATCCTTCCCACCGCTCCCGCCTCGATCCGGGCCAAACCGGGGCCAGACGCTCAACCCACAGTCTGTTTTCTTGCAGTGACCACCCCATGAATCACGCGGCCATTCGCGGACTTCGTGAGCTGCCTTCGGTCAACGAACTGTTGTCCGATCCCACGCTCGCGCCGCTCATCGTCCGTCACGGGCGCGAGACGGTGCGGGAATGGGCGCGCGCGGGTTTGGACGCTCTCCGCCGCGAGCTCGCCGAGGGAACGTCCACGGGGCCTGCCGACCGAGACTCTCTGCTCCGCCGCGCGGTCCAGGGGGTTTTACACGAGTCCCAATCCGATGCCTGCCAGCGATTGGGGTCGGTGATCAATGCGACGGGGGTGGTCTTGCATACCGGGCTGGGACGCGCGCCGTTGTGTGCGACGGCCCGCGCCGCGCTGGCCGACGCCTCCCGCGCGTGCAACCTGGAGATCGACCTGAGCGACGGCGAACGGAGGTCGCGGGGCTATCAGTTGCAGTCCGCCTGGCGCCGGCTCACGGGGTGTGACGGAGCGCTGGTGGTCAACAACAACGCGGCCGCAACCATGCTCACCCTCGCCGCGTTGTGCCGGGGACGCGAAGTTTTGATTGCCCGCGGCGAGCTGATCGAGATCGGCGGATCGTTCCGCTTGCCGGAGATTTTCGAGCAGGCCGGGGTCACTCTGCGGGAAGTCGGGACGACGAACCGGACGCGATTGGCGGATTATGAGCGCGGGCTTTCCGCGGCGACCGCCGGCATCCTGCGGGTCCATCCCTCCAATTACCGGATTGTCGGTTTTACCGAAGCGCCGCCGATCGCCGAATTGGCGCAGTTGGCCCGGCGGCAGGGGGTCTATTTTTTCGACGACATCGGCAGCGGGTGTCTGGTCGACACGACGCAGTTTGGTCTGCCGCGCGAGCCGACGTTTACAGACAGCCTGGCCGCGGGGGCCGATCTGGTTCTGGGGAGCGGCGACAAGTTGCTGGGAGGACCGCAGTGCGGCATCCTACTGGGAAAGCAACCGTTACTGGATGAATTGAGCATGCATCCACTGGCGCGGGCATTCCGAGTCGACAAGCTGACGTTAGCCGCGCTGACCGCCACGATAGATGTGTACTTGCAGGGAAGGGAGTTGACCGAAATTCCCACGTACAGCCTGCTGGGAGCGTCGGCAGAAAGTCTGTATTCACGCGCGCAGGACATCTGTCGGCGTGCGAACCGGGTTGGCGATCAAGGGCGAGGCTATGCACTGGCCGCCAGCTCCGTCCACCTGATGATCCACGTGGCGCGCGACGTAGCGCCGGTCGGAGGCGGCGCGTTGCCTGGGGGCTTGCTTCCCACCGCGTTGCTGCGGTTGACCCATCCACAAATGCCGGCCGAGGAACTGGCGCGGCGCCTGCGTTGTGGCCAGCCGCGATTGTTCGGTCGGATTCATCAGGGAGAGGTAGTCATCGATCTACGAAGCGTTGCTCCGGAGGACGATGACCGGATCATCGACGCCCTGCAGGGGCTGCCGAAGCCATCCGGCGCTCAGATGCAATAGGTCGGTTCAGTCCAGCGTGGGGTTCGGTCGGCGAATTCCAGCGCCCCGGCCACCACCACTTCCTGCCGATGCACCCGCACTTCGTCAGGCGCGTCGATCCCGATCCGCACTTTGTTGCCGTTGACCGCCAGGATCGTCAGGCGAATGGAGTCCCCAATGCAGATGGACTCGTCCGGCTTTCGGCTCAATACGAGCATGTCACTCTCCTCCATGATGTTGGTTCAGAAGCAGCACGTCTCACCGCCTCGCGCGCTTCAAGCGGCGAGAAATATCTAGCGGGAACTGCTCTCAGACCATTGGTTTCGTTCGCTCGCGAATTGTCTTCCACCAGACAATTGTCTGAACATGTATGCTTGTGATGCCGAGATTTTAGTTCGTCTCCGAAAGAGTGTCAACAGCAGAAACGCGCTGTTTTCCTGAACCTATTGTAATCGTTCGTCAAATTGGCCTTTCTTGATGCTTTCAGTACGTATAAAATGATATGCTCCAAACCACTTCTTCCAAGAAGCGATTGGGACGGTTCTCCGTTCGTCTTCCTCCCGCCCAATGCCTCAACTGGCATGGAGCGCCTTCCCCTCTAGCATTCCCGACATGAATCGAAAACTGACTCTCGAAGACCGATTGGCCCGAGCCCTCCGGCAGATCAATCGGGCCGTCGATCTCCATTCCCGGGCCCTCCTGCAGCAGCATGGCCTGACTGCGCCACAGTTGGCGACGTTGCTGGACATTGAGCGGATGCAGCCGGTCTCCACCGGGGTTCTGGCAACTGAACTGCATATGGGTTCGGCAACGCTCACCGGCATTCTCGATCGGCTCGAGGAACGGGGGCTGGTGTGTCGCACCCGACATGCTGGAGATCGCCGCAGCGTGCTGCTCAGTTTGACCGACCTGGGGACCCAACTGTTTGCCAGCGCGCCGTCGCAGTTGTGTGCTGCGTTTTCCAAGCGGCTGGCGGTTCTCCCGGAGTGGGAGCAGACGAGCATCCTCAGCACGTTGCAGCGCGTGGCGACCATGATGGAACCGTGCGCCGCAGAGGCCGATTCCTCCGCTGAGGGACCGGCGCGTTACGCCACGCCGGGGAGTACCGTTGACGACTATGCTTATCCGGCCTACGGAGCCAGCAATCCCAGCGTTCCCAAGGCATAGAAAGTGTATTCGACGTCCGCCGCTCCATCCCAGGCAGCGCCGCGGAACCCGCCATCCGGAAACTCCAGGCTGTCGATGAACTCCATCAGGGGGGTTGGATCGATCAGTCCGTCGAGTCGCAGATCCTGCGCCGTCAAGAGTCCCGTGAACGTCGAGAGTCCATCGGGAAACGGAATCCGGGTGTTGGCCTGAAATCCCCCCGTTCCCACCCGCACTTCGCGCAGAAAAAACTCGACGTCGCCGCGCAAGTCGTCATCCAGGGCTCCCAGCATCCGCAATAGGGCCACCGCCGCGGCGGTGGGATTAGTGCCGCTCCGCTTCATCGGTTGAATCTCGACGAAGCCGCCATCCTCGCGCTGCCGATCAAACAGAAACTGGATCAATTGATTCCGTTGCGGCAGCGGGCGGTCGACGAGCTCATAGCACAAGGCGACCAGAAACGAATGATAGGTGCTTCCCGCCGCCCCTTCGTGCGTCTTGGCATACCCTCCATCCTTCGTGCGGAAACTCTCCAGCAGCTCCGCCAATCGGTCGGGCCAGAGCGCATCGACCCCCTCCAGCAGATCGATCCCCGAGGTTCCCTGAACAATCACAGCACAATACAACCAACTCACCAGATCGATGACGGTGACCTGGCGGCTGGCGGTTTGTCGCAGATACCCGGCGATCCGCCCGCAATCCGCCTCGGAAAGCAATCCCAGCACTGCCAGACTCCGGACGGCAAACCCGGTGTAATACAGATCCGAGCCTCCTTCGCGACCGGAGAATCCTCCATCGGCGTTCTGTCTCCCCAGGACGAATTCCCGATGCCGCGCGCGCCGCTCCGGTGCCAGCCGCGACAGCCCATTCGTCAAGCGCTCGCCGAGCTGTAGCAGGTAGGGAGTCGAATCGGACATCGGCAAGGGAAGGCCGGAACGTGGCTGGGGGAATCGGGGCGGGACGCGGGCACATTGCCCAGTGGGAGCGGGCATCATACACTGCCGGGGACAGAGTTGTCGCGGCTGAATGGCCGCCGCACGCGGCGGCGACTGGCCTCGGACAACCGGCAACCCCCGTTGGCCCCTCGGACCTAGAGTCTCCATGCAGCCGGAACGAATCGGTCCCTATCGCATTCTCAAAAAGCTCGGCTCGGGAGGGATGGGGCACGTCTATCTGGGGGAGCACGACCAGACCGGTGCTCTGGCCGCGGTCAAAGTCCTCACGGCGACCCTGGCCCGCGAGGGAGGTTTTGTCGAACGCTTCAATCGCGAAATCGACGCCATGCGGAAGCTGGACAATCCGCACATCGTGAAATTCTACGACAGCGGCGTCGATCAGGAGAACTACTATTACGCGATGGAATACGTCCCTGGGGAAACCCTGATGGGGCTGATGCAGCGCGAAAAGCGACTCCCCTGGCCCAAGGCCCTGGAGATTGCCATCCAGATCTGCCAGGCGCTCAAGGGGGCGCATGATTTCGGGATCATTCATCGCGACCTGAAACCCTCCAACCTGCTGGTGGCCGACGACGGGACGATCAAGCTGACTGATTTTGGCGTGGCGCAAGTGTTTGCCAGCCAGCGGCTGACGGTGACGGGGGGGATCATCGGCACCGCCGAATACATGTCTCCCGAACAGGCTGAGGGGAAGCGCGCCACTAAACAGAGTGACCTGTATTCACTGGGAGCGTTGCTTTACGCACTGATCACCGGCCGCACGCCGTTTCAGGGTGCGACCGCCGTGGAGGTCATTCAAAAGCACCGCTACGGTCTGTTCGACCGCCCCAGCCTGATCGTCAGCGATCTTCCGCAGCGGGTGGAACAGACGATTTGTCGTCTGCTGGAAAAGGATCCGGCCAAGCGGTTTCCCGACGCGCTGGTTTTGCTCAGGCATCTTCAGCAACTCCAGCGGCACCGCCCCCAGGCAGCGCTGGGGGCGGGAACGATCGCCGACTCCTGGTCATCCGACGGCACGGCCCCCACGATCGCCACCAATGCCCCCGTGGAAGAAGGGGATGACGAACCGGGCCGTCCCGGACCGGCCACGCTCATGCAGGGACTGATGCGGGCCGAGATCGACCAGCTCAACCGCGGCCATTGGCTCTCCACGTTGTTCAACACGCTGTTCGTCCAGATCGCGTTGCTACTGCTGGTGGTCGGGGGAGGAGTGTGGTGGTTCTGGCCGCGCTCCCTGAGCGACGAGGCCCGCTTCGAACGGGGTGTCGCGCTCCTGCAGAACGAGCCTGGCCCGGAGTGGATCCGGGCGCGGCGCGAATATTTTGAGCCGCTGCTGGCGTCGAACCCCGAAGACTGGAGCCCGCTCGTGGAGCCGCATCTCCGCGAGATCGAACTGTATGAGCTGACGCGCGCCGCGCACGGCAAGGGAGGGCTGCGGAAAGCCCGCGGCGGTCAGTCGCAGTCCGAACCGCAACGATGGCTCAAGTTGGCCCTCCATTACCGGCAAACAGGAGATCTGTCGCGCTCCGAACGAACGCTCCTGGCGCTCCAGCGCTTGCTGGAGGGGAACGAGGACCAACAGGGGATGCATGACTTTGCCACCCGCCTGCTCGAGGAGGTTCGCCGCGACCGCGGCGAACTGGACGATCTGGATGGGATGCTGCGCGCGGCATTGGACCGAGCCGATGTGCTCGCCGCGCGGCGCCACGAAGCGCCGGAGAATCTGGCCACGGCGCGGGGCATCTGGTCGAGCATCGTGGAGCTCTACGGGGAGGACGAATTCGAGGGGCTTCAGACGATTGTGGACCAGGCGCGGGCCGCACTGTTGCAGCACGCCGTCGAAGAGTGAATCCGAATTGAGACCGCGTGAATCGCCGCGAGAAGGGGAGGGATGACCAAATGAACTCACCGCAAACTGCACCAGAGAGGAGTTCGTCGGACGTGGTGGCGGCCTGTCAGACGATCATGGCTCATGCCTGGATGGTCAGGACGTTCGTCAAGCACTCTGCGGAAGTCGAGGAGTTCCCCGAATTGATGCAAGTCGTACGGGTCATCTTCGACACCGCCCGCGCGCTGGAGACCCAGGTCCACGACCAGCCCGCCTACCTGCATCTGCTTCGCAAAAAGATCGGCAAATTGCGAAAGGCCGCCGAGCAGTTCCGCCACGACGCCCCTCTCGCCTCGGGACACACCAATTTCCAGCAGGCCGTGATCTCCCTGGATGGCTGCGTCCGGGCGCTGGGTGACATCCTCTCGCAAGTTCCCGCCGCCGCCGGTCCGGCGCCGCTTCGCTTGGACCCCCCGGCGGTCGCCAACGATGGGCTGAGTGAATGAAGACGCAGGATGGCCGTTGGGCGCACCGAAGGGGAAAGTTGATCAGGAGAGCACAGCGCGGCCGTTGGCCGAAACCAGAAGGGATTTGACCACGGATAACACGAAGAACTCGAAAATAACACTAGCCGGGCAACGTCCGGTTTTAAAGCCCAGAGGTCTTATGGGCGCCCGCTTTGAATCCGCGAGCGCGCCGACATCACTCTCCCGCGCCCCGCAGCGCGGCGATCCGTGGGGCGCGGCTCTTGGGACTGTCGAGGCTGAAGGAGCGGGCGTCTCCCAGTTCGTTGCGGATGTACGCTTCACACTCGGCAACCGCCTGCTGGAGCCGTTTGTCTTTCTTCACAAATGCCGTCCAGGCGATGGTCTGTTTGTCGAAATCGAACTCCCACAGTCCGATCAGGCGGCCACGATCCAGAATGGCGTGGCACGGGAGGTCGGACAGCGCCCCCCCCGACGGTTTCCCTGGGTCATTCAACAGTTCCTGATGGCTGTCCGTCAAGTCCACCAGGGCCGACACGTCGCGGCGATGCGCATGAATCGCATCCAGGCTGCTCACCAGCCGGTAGCATGGCTCCGACGGCGGACGGAATTTCTCAAACTCCGCGCGGTTTTCGGCAGGCATCAGGCGGTTGCTTCCTTCGGAGACCGGCACGAGCTTTAGCGAAGCCAATGCGGCCTGCGCCGCTTTGACCCCCAGCCCCGAGAACCATTGGAACTCGGCGATCGTCGCCGGGCCAATCCAGTCGAAATACCGGCGTGCCAACTCGGCATACGCCTGGGAAGCGGACCAGCGGCACTTGGCCAATGGATTGGGCTTCCACAAAGCGTAGGAATATCGCTGCTGATCGAGCCGGCCGTTTTTGGGAACACGGCGGATGATCCCCTCGGATTGCAGGCGGCCCAGCACCAGTGGGAGGGTTGTGGTCAGTCCCTTCTTTTTCCCCGCCTCTCCCAGGCTCCGCGACGCGTCCCCGGTTGCTTCGCGGATTTGCTCGGGATCGAGCGTCTTCCCAACCAGCGCCTGGGCCACCGCCTCGCACAGGTGGTCGATCTCCTGCGCAGTGACTCCCAATTTGGAGGCGGTTCGCAGAGGCGCCTCACCAAACTCCTGTCCCACTTTGAGCGCCAGCGCATAGTCGTCGGCGGGAACGACGTAGGTGCAGCCCCGTGCCGCGGGGAGTTCGTGGATTTCCAGTTCGCGAACCGCCCGGTCGCACTCATCGCGGCGGCAACCCGCCCGCGCGGTCAGCGTCAGGTACGGGCCCACCCCTCCCACCGACCGCGCCCAGCCGGAGCGCAGCAGAACCTCGCGCGGCGCGGCCCCCTGCCACGTTCCATCCAGCCCCTGGCGGTGAAACCACCAGGCGCGGAGTTTGGCGTTGTCCGTCATGGAGGTACTTTTGTGCTACGAGTCCCTTCGATC
This sequence comes from Planctomycetales bacterium, assembly GCA_046152955.1. GTDB lineage: Bacteria > Planctomycetota > Planctomycetia > Planctomycetales > Planctomycetaceae > SIAF01. The sequence continues at coordinate 8,971 of JBJXGA010000436.1, forward strand.
CCGGTCGTCATCGTCCCGTTTCGTCATCTTGATGAACGTCTGCTGGGCGAAATATCCCAGGCCGGCCCCGATCACCACTCCGGCGAACAGGCCGATCAACTGGTGCAATTCCAACAGGCGCGCACCGGTCACGCCGATGATCAGCCCGCTCATCAATCCCGCGTAGAACACACCCTCTTTGGGGGACATCGTCCGATTCCTTCACAGGAGGTTGTCAAACAATTGCCGACGAACGACGTCGAGCATCAGCCATTTGGTTCCGGCGTCCGCGATCAGGCAACCGGCGCCGACGGCAGCCCGCCGCAGGCGGTCGCTCCATCCCCGAATCCGCTCTCCGGAAAAAAATCCCACCGCCAGTGCGACCACTTCATAAGTCAGAATCACGTATCCCAGTCCGCGGAGCAGCGACCACACATGCCAGCCCCAGAACAGGCTCCGAACTCCACTGCGGCTCTGGTCCCAGAGCCGCGCATTATAGTAGTTCATCAGATCGACTTCATAGAATCCCTGCGCCAGCGTCACCACCCCCAGCGAGGTGAATGAATACAGCGTCGTTCCGCATGCCAGTTGCACGTGGGCCGGTCCCCAGCCCCGCAGCTCGTATTCGGGATCGCGGCCGGTCTGAATCCAAACCTGCTGACGCTGCCAATACGCCTCGGCGTCGGGAAAAATCTCGGCGGCGATGGCGGGAGCTTGCGAGGCGAGCCCCAGAGCCACCAGCGAATGCACGAGAAACGCGACCGCCAGTGAGGCCATCCCCTGCCGCCAGTCCCCGCGCCGGGCACAGCTCCAGACGACCGCCGCAAGCGGAAGCGCCGACAGCGGCTGATGCCAGCCGGACCCGCAGAGGGCTCCCAGCCCGATGGGCAGGGCGCCAATGAGCGTCGCGGCGACAATCAGCCGCGGCCAGGAGCGACAGCACGGATCGGCCAGACGGGCGGCCTGTTGAACCGCACGGGCGATCGGTCGTGCGATGCGGACGAACCCCGGGCGCAACGCCGCCAGGGGGGGGGCGGGCGCCGGGGTCGTGCTGGTCAAATGGTCCGCGTTCTCGGTGGTCATTTCCGCGGAATCGGAATGAACACAATGCCCGTCGTGTAATACAAAATGACATTCCCCACTCCGAAAATCAGAATGAAGATCACCCAGCCCATGATGCCGCCGCCTTCATCGTCATCGCTCATGATATTCCCTCTTTGTCATGGAATGAAAGAAGCCACAGCCGATTCAACACTGCCTCGCCCTCCCAACTTTCCCTCGGTGGCATCGAGTCGGGACAGGGCCTGTTCGATTTGTTCCTGCCAGTCCAAGCGGCGACGGCGGCGCGCCCAGGCAGCCAGCCGACGACAAATCTCCCTGGCTTTCGGAGAGTGGCAGGCCACCAGAAATTCGAGCGCCCGTTCCCGCTGTGCTCCATCGCCGCAGACCACTGTCTGCTCGGCGCAGCGCAGGAGAAAATCGCCGTCTGTCTCGGCCAGAATCTGCGCTGTGCGCTCCGCCGGCCCCAAATCGTCGAGCATCCACAAGTCATACAGCGCACGGCGCTCAAGTTCCGGGAGCTCCACCAATTCAATGGAGGGTGCCTGCCCGTCGCGCAAGTCATCCGCGGCGCGCCGCGTGGCGGACGAGAGCCCGCTCCGACTTCCGGAGTATTTTTCCTTAACAAATCCCTCAAACCGGCTTCGCTGGCTGACGATGACCGCCGCCAGGACCACGCAGATCAGAAACAACGCGGCCGTCAGCCACAACTGTCCGCGGAGTGTCTTCAGATCCTTGGGATTCACGGGAGCATCCCTCCCGCCAGCCGGCGACGCAACAGGGAATTGCTCACCGATTGGATCAGCAGCGTGCCGAGGAGGAGGGCCACGACATAGACTCCCCACGCCCACGGCTGCCGCGCCGTCAAGCCATGCAACACCGCCACCGACATTCCCAATGCGGTCGTCGCGGCCGACAACGGAGCGATCGGACCAAATGTCCCGCCGCGCGCCAGAGGCAGTGCAAACGGCAAGCGCCGCAACTGCAACACCGAGCAGCCACAGGTCATGCTCCAGGCCACGCACCCCGCCAAACCGGCATGGATCGCCCCCTGCACGGGATCGCGCCACAACCAGCCCAACAGTCCCAGCATCAGCAGCGTCACTGGCAGAATGAAATGCACGAACATCGCCTTCCGCATCCCTCCCACGAACCCCACGGCGTCTCCCACCGGGGCTGTCCCCAGGATCCACGAGGCGGCGAAGTCCTCGCTGAATCGCAGATTGTGCAACAGCGCCGGAACCGACCCACCAATGGCGTACATCGCCGCCAGCGTCAGGATGCACTCGGTTGGGGGGACCGCCGCGGGGTTTTTCAATTGACCGGTCGCGGCGCCGGTTCCCAGCATCGCCAGAACGATGGCCATTGAAGGCCAGCAGCGCATCCGCAAATTCGGATCGCGACGGAGCATCGTCCAGGCCAACCAAAAGGCAGCTCGTTCCTCCCCCGGTCGCGTTAGCCAGCGGATCCACCCCGCCCCCAACTCGCCCGGTCGAGGGAGCGCCGGCGAAGCGTGAGGCGCCCAAGTCCGGCGTCCCGGTTGCAGCGTCCCATAGGCGGCCGAAAGCCGGGACAAAATCGTCATCCACACCAGCCCCGCGACCACAACTCCCGTGGGCAAAATCCACCACCCGCCCCCCCCACCCTGCCCAAAGGCAACCACTCCCTGCGCCAGCCATTTGGCCGGCCACCAGACGATCCAGTCCGGCAGAGCATATGCCAGCCATTGCACTTTTTGCTGTGGATCGCGCAACAGGAGCTGGCCACCGTAAAACAGCAGCATGATCAGCAACACTTGCAGCCACGCGAGCATTTCCTGCGCCTCGCGCTTGGGCTGTCCCCGGAACACAACCAGGTAACCCAGAATTACCAGGCCGGCGCACACCAGATCGCCGACCAGCGCCCCGACGGCATAGGCCACAACCTGCAGTCCCCCCGCATCGCGCATTCCGCTCCCCACCAGCGCCGGAAACAGTCCCACCGAGCAACTGGTGAGCAGCAGGTACGCCAGGAGATTCGTGACCCGCGCGGCAGCGTAAGTCCGCGCGGGGATCGGCCGGTGGCCGATGATCGACAAGTCCTGCGGGTCGAACACGATCTCGTTGAATTCGACCACCACCGCCGCTCCGACGGTGATCATCGAAACCGTCAGCCCGACCAGCGTAAAGAACTCGATGTCCACCCGCGCGAACAACACGACGGCGCAAATCAGTCCCATGATCAAATTCTGGCCAAGCACCCAAAACAGCGGGGTGATCAGCGCCTTGGGACCGGTGGCGGTCGATTTTCCATAGTGCTGATTGCGAAAGTCCATCAGAAAATAGGCGCGGACCAGCGCGCGGTACGCCACCGGATCGATCGACAATCGATCAAGGAATCGGTCCAGCGGGCGACCCCTGCTCGCAATGCCCGGCGCGCTCATGGCGTCCTCCCGCCGGATGGTCCGGGCGTGGTGGACTCGTTGCGTCGGACCGCGTCCAGGAGCGCCGCTCCCACTTGCTGCTGGTCCTGGTTGCTGGTCAGTTCCCGAAACACGTGTTCCAGGCTCTGCCGCTGGCTCCCGGCCATCAGGTCCAGCGGGGCACCGTCGGCGACGATCCGACCTTCGTGCAGAATAATCACCCGATCGCACAGTCGTTCGACCACATCGAGCACGTGCGAACAATACAGGATCGCTTTTCCCTGGTCGGCCAGGCCACGCACCAGGTCCTTGATCGTCAGAGCGGCGTTCGCATCCAGACCGGACAGCGGTTCGTCGAACAACAACACGTCCGGATCATGCAAGAGGGCCGAAATGATCACGACCTTTTGCCGCATCCCCTTGCTCAACGTGTCGATCCGCTGTTGCGCTGCCGCCGCGATGCCAAACAGGGAGAGCATTCGATTTCCCCGGTCGGCGATTTCCGCCGGACCCAGGTGGTGCAGCGCCCCCACCAGCGCCAAGTATTCCTCGACGCTCAGCGTCTGGTAGACGGCGCCGGTCTCCGGGACGTAACCGATCCGGCGCTTGACCTCCAGCGGTTGGGTGACAACGTCGAAGCCGCCAATACTCGCCTGGCCGGAGGTCGGGGCCAGCGTGCCGGTCAGAATTTTGACCGTCGTGGATTTCCCCGCGCCGTTGGGACCCAGGTAGCCGCACACCTCGCCGGCGGCGATCTCAAAACTGACGCCCTCCAGCGCCAATTTGTCGCCGTACCGTTTGCCAAGCTGGCAGGCCCGAATCATCGTGCTGCATCCCGCTCCAAGACGGATGGAGTGACTCCGGCGGTCACACGAGCACTGAAGTTTCCCGCACGGGATGGGAGCGCCTGTGCAATCGGATACCTGCACCGAATACCCGAATCGCGCGGCAATTGCAAGCGAAGCGCCGTGCGGATGTCAACACTATTCCGGCGGGTGGATTTGATCCACGCGGGACAGCAGCCGATGGAGCAGATTGAGGTCGCGGGTTTCCAGCGGGACGCGGCTTAGGACGCGGCGGAAGCGCGCGAGGTAATTGTCCATCGTCGTGGCAGGTTTGGTCCGCAGGTGGACCAGGGTCTGCCGCAGATGCGCGTAGAAATGTTCCCAGTCCTCGTGTGTCGCCAGTTTCCAGGGGTATTCCAGAATCTCAGGCGGCATCGCCGACCGGTGCAGGGCATAGCAGTACAGTTGCACCGCCTGGGCCAGGTTCAGCGAATGCTCAGCCGCGGCACAGGGGATCGTGGAATGGATCGAACAGAGGGCCAACTCCGGGTTGTCGAGTCCCGAAGATTCTCTTCCGAAAACGATCGCCGCCGGTTGCATGGCGGCGCGCTGGCGGAGTTCCACCGCCGCCTCTTCCGGAGTGAATACCGGATATCCAATCCGCCGGATTCTGCGCGTCGTGCCGACCGAAAAAACGGTGTCGGCCAGGGCGGCCTGGAGCGTCGGAACGACCCGCAGGCCGCGGAGCAACTCGCCGGCGCTGGTGGCCATCCAAAACGCCTCTTCGGCCAACGGATCGCAGACCGGATCCACGACGACGAGTTCGGAGAGCCCCATCGTCTGCATGGCTCGGGCGGCGGCCCCCACGTTGCCGGGAAATTCCGGCTGGACCAGGACGACGCGGATGTTCCCCGGAAAAGGCATGGTCAACCTGCCGCGAGGAGCTTCCTCAGTCGCTCCTGCCGATGCTCGAAGCCTTCTTCCAGGTATTCGAGAATCTTCTTTTTCGTCACCAGAAATCCGAGCAGGCCTGAGGGGGGATCAAACTCGATCCGATCGGTGATGACCACTTCGGAGTTTCCGTTGAGCGCGAAGAGGTGGTCATGCTCCCAGCGTCCGAACAGCCCCTTGAGCTGTTTTTCGGAGATGAGATGGTGGGGATCCAGGGCGGTGATCTGGTGTAAAAACGTTTGCACCTGGCCAAACCCCTGGATCTTGAATTCCAATTTGTCCCCCAGGCCGATCACTTCGGGCGCCGCCTCGAAATGCAGTCCAACTTCCGGCGGGGTGATCAGCTTGACGTTGGCGGGACGGAGCAGAAAATCGTAAGCGGACTCCAGGGAGCAGGGAATCGCGACGCTGGTTTCGAACTGGGCCATGGGAGCGCAACTGAGACGGGTGGAGTGAGACTGACCGACGACGGAGGATGCCTGAGGCTGATGAACTTCCCCCTGGAAATCCGCGTGTATCGTACCGCGTGGAGGAATCGCTGGCGACCTTCCGCGGAAAAACGGCGCTGGGTTGCATCGCCGAGCGGAATACAGCATAACTTTGAGGGCGATTCTGCTCCTTCAGATTCTGAAAATCTCAACCACATTTCCATTGGTGCGCCATGAAACTCTCGTACAGACATCTTCTGACACTCCTACTGCTCCTGGGTGGCGCCGCTGCCAGTCGTGCCGATGAAAAAACGGCGCGAGCCACGCTCGATAAGGGGATCAAAGCGCTGGGAGGGGAGGCCAAATTGGCCAAGGCGGGAATGTACTCGTCCAAGGCCAAGGGAAAGGTCTCGTTTGGCGGCAACGAGAGCGACTTTACCGCCGCCTCGACCGTTCAAGGAGTCCACAAATCGCGCAATGAGTTTGAGGGGGAATTTGGCGGGAACAAGTTCCAGGCGGTGACGGTTCTGAACGGCGACAAGGGGTGGGTAAAATTTGGCGAGATGGGGCTGGAACTCGACGAGATGGGACTCGCCAGAGAAAAGCGAAATTCGTTCCTCCAGATCGTGCCGACGTTGCTGGTTCCGTTGAACGACAAGGCCTACAAACTTGATTCAATCGCCGACGAAAAGGTCGCCGACAAGCCGGCGGCCGGCATCAAGGTGACTGGTCCCGATGGGAAGGATTTTCGTCTGTATTTTGACAAGGACAGCGGCCTCCCCGTGAGGCTGACGGCGACGGTCCAGGGATTCATGGGGGAAGAAGTGGAGCAGGAAGCGTTCTTCAGCGGCTACAAAGAAATGGGTGGGATCAAAAAGGCGACGAAGACGGAAACGAAGCGCAACGGCGAGACGTTTTCCGTCCAGGAAATCACCGAATTCAAAGTCCTCGACAAAGTGCCGGACGACACGTTTGCCGAACCGAAGTAGGGTTTCGCCAGCGTGACTTGGCCCGCGGCATTCGTTGCCGCGGCGTCGGCAAATTGATGGACTTGGCCCCCACATCTGCGGAGCGATCCCGATCGTTGGGGGAGGGGTGGGTACGTCCATTCGCGGTTGCAGTGGAGGGGACGATTGCGAAAGTGGCAATTTCAGGCGATAATCTCAGCGTCTGGATGACGACGACAGGTTTCAGAGATTTCGGAGGAACCGTCCACCGTTGTTGAGGGAGCGCCGCAGTTCCCGATCGTTCCATTCCCCGTTCGCCGTCCCACAGGACCGCGCTCATGAATTGCATGCTGACGCTGGCCGACATTTCCGGCGAAACCTGGTCCGAAGATATCACCACCGCGCCGCGGATCGTGGGACGGTCCGAAGGGGCCGACATCCGTTTGGACCATTCCTCCGTCTCCCGGCAGCATTGCCGGTTTTGGATGGAGAACGGCGACTGCTTTGTCGAAGACTGCGGCAGCACCAACGGCACGTACGTCAACGGCATCAAGGTCGAACGGGAGAAGGTCGCCCCGGGCGATACGATCGTGATTGGTCGCTTCGAACTGGTGGTCGAGGACCGAAAGGGATTTCAAGCGACCGTCAGCCTGCCGGAAAATCTGCAGGGGACCGATCTGCTGCTGGACCAGCGCAGCGAAGAGCGCCGCTTGGCGCGGATCATTCATCAGCGGATGACTCCGTCGCGGCGGATGAGTTTGCCGGGGCTGGTCGTGGAAGTGATGTACACCCCCAGCGGGTTGTTGGGGGGGGACTGCTTCGACAGCTTCGAACTGGACAACCGGTGGATCCTGTCGATGTTCGATCCGATGACGCATGGGGTCAAGGCCGCCATGAACAGCATGCTGCTCCGGGCCGAGTTGCAGCGCTGGGTGTCGCTCACCGCGGAACCGGCGCGCTGCCTGCAATGGATCAATTCGGAATTGTCGCTGCTGGGGGTCAACGACCTGTACATCACGGCGGTCATCGCGTCGTGGTTTCCGCGGACGCAGACGCTGGTCTATTCGTCAGCGGGGGAGCACCCTCCCCTGGTGCTGCGGGACGGAAAGATCGTCAATCTGGGAGAAACCGCGGGCGGCATGCCGCTGGGAGTGCAAGCTGGCGAACACTATATCGAACACCTCGTGCAGATCAAAGAAGGGGATCGGTTATTCTTGTTCACCGACGGGATCGGTGAAGCGTTGAGCCATCACAGTTCCACCGGCATGACCGCCGTGGATCTGGCGCAGGCGCTGGAGCGGTCGGCCCAAAAGCCATTGCTGGACCAGATTCAGGAAGTACTGGGGCACGCTCCGGTGGAACCCCTGGATGACATTCTGCTCGTCGGCTGTGAAGCGACGGCGACCTGAGGGCACAATGCAATCCTGCGCAGTCCGGAGACTCTCCGCCGGAAGTCTGTCCTATCCCAACGGGTCGGTTCAGTCACGTGCCACACGCAGCGGCGGCTCACTCCCGGCAGACCGGGAGGGCGAGCCTCCCGCCGACGTTCAGCGGTGCCGGCCAACCGGGTTTAGATCAGCAGAATGACAGTTGTCACGATCACCCCGATAAACAGCAGCACTCCCAACGCGATGAATACGGTCTCGATCGACGGGAGCGACCATTCGTAGCGGGACATCGCGTTGTTCGGAGAGCAGAAGGGGCAGAACCCCACGCTGACATCGATTTGATGCCCGCAATCCTCACACACGCGGTAGCGCGCTCTGCGTGAACTGGGAGCCATCGAAATTCCTGTCCGCAACAGCCAGACGGCACCGACCAGAACCGACCGGCGATCCTCTAAGAATTCCTCAAGTCGAATGATTGCCTGCACATCATCCCCAGTCGGGGAGCCGGCTGTCAAGTATTTTCACAATTTCCTGTTCCTCAACGGGGGATGGTTGTCGGGAGCGCATGGCCTTCCACCAACAGCAACTCCACATCCCCAGCCAGGTCGTGAAACGTCTGCGTCAGGCCCGAGGGCCACCGCACGATCAATTCGGGGATCCGCGTTGCAGTTCCCATTCCGAACACCAGTTGCCGCTGGTTGCTCGATTGATACCCATCGCCGGCGGTGAGTTGCTTCACGTGGCGGCGGCCCCCCAGCGTCAGCTCGACTTTGGTCCCGATTGCATCTCGGTTGGAATGGACCCCGCGCAATTGCAGCGCGAAAAAGTGCCCCGCGCCGCGCGACTGGTTGGTGACCAGGGACGCCGGAGTGTCCAGATTGGAGACCACAAAATCCTCTCGTCCGTCCCGATTCCAGTCCAGCCGGGCCATCCCCCGCCCCAGCAACTCGGTCTGGAAATAGTCGCCCAGTTGACTGGCAGCCAGTTCACGGAAGACTCCCTCTCCCAGGTTGGCGTAATACTGCGCGCGCATCCGAAAGGGAATGCCTCGCTCCCGGTAGTCATCGACATTGCCGTTGGCCACCACCAGGTCCGGCCAGCCGTCGAGATCACCATCGAGGAATTGCGTCCCAAACCCCAGAACGTTCAGGCTGGCCTCTTTGAGCCGCGCTTCGCTCGTGCGATCGACAAACGTCCCCCCCGGCTGCTGGAAGTAAAACGCGTTGTACTCCTTGTAGAAATTGGTGACGTACAGATCGACAAGTCCATCGCCATCGGCGTCGTCGACGGCGATCCCCATCGAGGCCTGGCCATTCCCCTGCAGATCGACGGCACACCCCGCAAGGAGCGCCTGCTCGACAAACCGCGGCACGGCCCCCGGCGCGGTGGGCTGGCTGAGGAACAGGAAATTCGCCGTGGTGTCGTTGGCGACGTACAAACTCAGCCGCCCCGAGCCATCGAAGTCGGCAGCGGCGATCCCCAGCCCCTTCCCATCCGGGGCATGGATTCCCGCCTCGGAGCTCACGTCCCGGAACCCCCCTTCCCCATCGTTCAAAAACAACCGGTCCTGTTCCGCGTCAAACACCGCCGGGGAACAGACTCGCGGTGCATCCGCGTTCTGCTTGTCATGACAGACGTGCTCAAAGGGGCGGTCGCCAGCCACGTAGGTCACGTCGTAGATGTCCGGCAGACCGTCGCCGTTCAAATCGACCAGGAGGCAACTCGTGGTCCAGCCCCCCGGCGCCAGACCCGCGCCGTCGCTGGCGTCGGTGAATGTTCCGTCCCCGTTGTTGCGATACAGTCGATTGGCGCCGATGTTGGCCACGTACAGGTCGGGAAAGCCGTCGGCGTTGAAGTCTCCGACAGTGACCCCCTGACTGTACCGATCGTCTCCCAGTCCGGCGGAAACCGTCACGTCGGCAAACGATCCGTCTCCCAGGTTGCGGAACTGGCGATCGAGGCGCGCCGTTTGTCCGGGACGCGGGGGCCAGTCGCACCCCTGGGTAAAGTACAAGTCGGGCCAGGCGTCGCCGTCGTAGTCCAGCACCGCCACACCACCTCCCGAGCTTTCAAAGATTTTCATCCCTGGAGTCTCCGGGTCGTCACCGTTGTCATAGGTGAAAATGACCCTCGCAATCCCCGCCATGTCTTTGAACGCGACTTGTCCTGGGGCTGGAGAGTTTTCTCCCTTCCGCGGGCGATCCGAATTTTGTGAGGAAGACTTCCAACTCGGCAGCGGCCACTTCGAAATATCCATCTGCGCTGCGAAATTGGCGGCGGCGAGCGTTTGCGGCGCATCCGGCTCCAAGCTGCTGGCCAGCCGCTCCGCTCGCTCACGCAGCGCCTGCTGTCCGGGAAGTGCTGCGGCTGCCTGGCACCAGCCCCAGGCCTCCCAGTGCCGGCCCAATTCTTCTGTCAAATCCGCCGCCTTGATCAGCAGGTTGGCGCGGCGGCCGTCAAAGTGAATCAGCCGCAGCGTCTCGGTGAGCGACTTGAGCAGTTCCACCCGGCGTTTGAACTGCTGCGCCAGTTCGACCTCGCCGCGCTGATTGAGCAACCCGGCCAGTTGGTTGTTCGCCTGCCAGTGATTGGGATCCAGGCGGATCGCCTCGGCAAAACAGCGCGCCGCGGCCTCGGGTTGTCGACGCTTTTGTGCAAACCTGCCGCGGACAACCCAGATTTCCGGGTGGTGATCGGCTTCGTCCGGAAGCCGCTCGTTCCAGCGCGCCACATCCTCCGCGGTTCCCGTCTCCACCAGCACCTGGCCCAGGCCGGCCAGGACGTCCAAATCGTCCGGATGCGCTTCAGCCAATTGTTCGTACAGCCCGCCTGCCTTGGAGAATTCGTTGGCATGCAGAGCGTATCGTGCCGCTCCCAGCAACACGACGAAGTCGTCGGGAAGCGGTTCTTCGAAATGCTTCAAGAACTCCGGATTCTCGTAGGCTTGCTCCGGGTCTCCCAGAAGCGCCAATTCATGTGTGTCGAAGTTCCCTCCCTGAAGGATTTGCAGGAACAAATCGGCCGCGGCCCGGCGACCGGCAAGGGCCAGCAACGTCGCCAGCCGTCGGCGCGCGGTGAGGTTACCGGGATTCAATTCCAGGATGCGTCGAAAGCACTCTTCGGCCCGTGTGAGTCGATTGAGTCGAAACGCCAGATCTCCCGCTGCCCCCAGAACGTTCAGATAGTCCGGACTGCCATCGTCCTGGGCCAAGCCCAGAACTTCAAGCGCTTCAGCCGTGCGTTCGGGGTCCAATTCCAGTTCCAGTTCGGCAGCAACCAGCCGGATCGTTGCCGAACCCGGATACAGCGCAAGTCCCCGCTCGATCCGTCGGCGTGCCGCGTCGCGGTCGCCGCGCCGCAGCGCCTGGCGAGTTTCGCGCGCCACCTCCGCGGGAGCGGGGCGCGTGCTGCGCACGGCGACAACGGCTGTCACGGCCAACACGACCATCAGCAATCCGGCAGCCGCCGCCCAGCGTCCCGATAGTCTCAAGTCAAAACTCTCCACACATTGGCGAGGATCGTGGACTGCAAAACAAAAAAGGGTCCACAACATTCCGTTGTGAACCCTGGTGAAAAAACGCATCGCAGCCGGTGCTTACAGGTCACCATCTTCCTTCGCCGTCAGCGGAATGTCGTAGGATCCCTTGCCATTGCTCGGGACATCATACATGAGCTGGGTTTGGCCGGCGTCGGCGTACTTCATGGCGATCGATTCGCTGGCGCCAACGTTCATGGGGGCGACTTTATCGTCAGTATGGGGGGTTCCGTCCGGTTTCAGCAGTCGGCTGACAGTGACTTTGTACTTGCCGGGAATCGCCCCTTTTTGTCGTTTGTTGTTGCCGACGGGGGATTCCATTTCGTATTTGCCCTGCGCGTCGGTCCGGGCGAAAGAACCCTGAAAACCCGAGGCCGATTCGGGATGAAAAGTGACGGTGGCGTCCGCCAGCGCGACGCCATCCAGGGTGACGGTCCCAGTCACAGGAATCAGGGTTCCGATTTTTGGCGGGGGCTTGGCCCCAGAATTACAGCCCATCACTAAGGCCACGAGCAGCAACGATAAGCAGGCAGCGGTCGTGCGGATTCGCAGACTCATGAAACTCTCCCAAATGATGCAGAATCTTGAGGGGTACGACTACAGACCAGCGGCGCGGCGCGCGGCGCTGGAAAACACAACAGCGCCAACAGCCCGGCTGTCAGCGACAACCGGGCTGTGGCGAAAGAACTCACCGACTCCTTAAAAGTCACCCGTGGGTTGGCGATCGCGCATCCAGCCGATGCGCTGGAGCGTCGTCACGTTGACGTTCTCGCTGACAAACCGCACGCTGCCGTCACCAAACAGGATGTGACAGCCACCGACGTGTTCGCTCCCTGCCGAGGCCCAGTTGCACAGACGGCCAGGCTGGAAGGTCGAGGGATAACCGGGATAGGTCCACAGATTGATCCCCAGCGTCCAGGGCATGTCGAGGGAGACACCGACCTGCACGTGTCCGGCATGACCCCACGCCGGGCAGACGCCGTTCCACACTGAGTGCAACGTCTCGGTCACCATCGCCGTGTTGCTGGCGCCGTCCTTGATGTCCTCCACCTTGGTGCTGGAGTTGGCCGCGAACAGCGACCGATTCTGGTCACCCAGGTACTGGTGCGCGTATCCCTGGTAATAGTATTCGCCGTACCACACGTTGAAATCGTAATTCGTTCGCATTCCACCGGTGATGGTGTCGCTGACCGAATAATATTGATTGCTGTACGGATAGAAGAGTTCCCCAGGGTCAGACGGGCAGATGAAAATCGGCAGCTTGGTCTTGACGACCGGAGCATTCACGTTGGCGTTCCCCGTCATATCGGCCGTGGAATATGCGCCATACACATACGACCAACTCGCCGCCTGGTTGGAGTTGTACTGATTCCAAAGCGGAGCTTGATCCAGGAACGGCAGCAGCATCGTCCAGCCGGTGGCATTCAAGTACTTGGGCGGCCCACCCTGAGCCGGCCCGCCCCAACCCACGAATCCATTGGCGATACGGGCGGGGGGGAACATTTTGTACTGATCATGATAATTGAACAGGGCCAAGCCGATGTTGTGCAAGTTGTTCTTGCACTGGCTGCGGCGAGCCGCTTCGCGAGCCTGTTGAACCGCGGGGAGCAACAGGGCGATCAACACGGCAATGATCGCGATCACCACCAACAACTCAATCAATGTAAACCCGACACGTCGTTTCGAACCACTTCCTGACCAGCGTCTCATTGTGATTCCTCCAAAAAAAGTGAAAACAAATAACTCAGCGACTTCCAGCGTAACAACGCACAGAACAAAACGAAAAACGTCCTCCCCAAACCGGGGAAAAACGACACGCGATCAGCGACTTTCTCCAGAATGGATGTCGTGTTGAGACCGCGCCACCCTCGATTAGATCACGTTTCGAGTTTTTTTTCAATCAACAGACGGCAATATTTTCCATTTTTTGGGAAAAATTCGAAGTCGTCGCAAGGTTTCTGAGCTGTTTCATTGTCCACCGCTAGGAGGCAGTTTCCCGCCACAAGGCAACCAGCGTGCCAACTCCAACCTCGGTTCCCCGGATTCCACCGCAAGCCACTCGACGTAACGCACATACAAATATGTGGTTATGAAAATAATTCACACTGGCGTCGGCCCCGCGGACCCCCGGATTTGGAATGAATTGCCTCCCACGTCGCCCATCCTGTGGGCACGTGGCTCCCTTTTTGAAGGCAGCCTCTGGCTCCACTCCCGGTTGCTCGCTCCGCCAGACACAACTATCCTCACGGGTATGATCTCCCATCGTTTTTCTTTCCATTTTCTCCTCGTCCCGCTGGTGGGGTTCCTGGCGGGATGTTCTGGACAGACAAGCACCGCCCCGCCTTCTTCCAACACCATCGAGCCAGAACTCCCGACAGACGTTCTTCAAACCCCGCTCGCTGCTCCTGACGAATCCAACCCCGGTGACTCTGATCCACCCCAGGATCAGGATTGGTTCGACGAAGTAACAATCGACACAGGGATCCAATTTGCCTACGAAAACGGCCGTCAGGGTGGTCGGTTCTACATCCTCGAAACGCTCGGCGGTGGGGTGGCGATGATCGACTACGATCGCGATGGAGCGCTCGACCTGTTCGCCACCGGCGGCGGATCCATCAACGCCGCGCCAGCCCCCCCGGAACTTCGCGGACGCCCTTCCGCACTGTTTCGCAATCTGAGCCTGCTTCAGTTCGCATCGGTTGGACCCGTTGCGGGATTTTCCGATCCACCGGACTATTCCCTCGGCTGCAGCGCCGTCGATTTTGACGCCGACGGCTTCGACGATCTGTTCGTCTGCTGCTTTGGAGCCAGTCGGCTGTTTCACAACCAGGGGGACGGCACGTTTCACGAAGTGGCCGGCGTGCTGGACCGCGCGCTCGACGGATTTGCTTCCACGGCGGTTTGGGCCGACGTGGACCGTGATGGACTGCCGGACCTGTTCCTGGCGCGCTATGTCGAATGGTCCCCCGAAACGGATCTGCCGTGCTTGAGCAATCTGGGAGAGCGCGACGTCTGCGGGCCAACCGGTTTTCCCGGAACGATTCCGACGGTTCTGCACAACGAGGGGGATGGCCGGTTCGACGACTGGTCGAGGGAACTGGGAATTCGGGGGAACTCGAAGGGGCTGGGATTGCTCGCCGCCGACCTGGACGACGATGGCTGGATCGACTTCTATTTAGCGAACGACGAAACGGCCAATCAGCTCTATTGGGGAGGCGCCGCTCGGCCGCTGACCGAAGATGGCTGGGGTTCGGGAGTCGCAGCCAATGAGCTGGGGATGGAGGAGGGGAGCATGGGGATTGGCGCGGGAGACTATGACGGCGACGGGCGATTGGATGTGTGGGTCACGAATTTTGAAAGCGAAGACAATGCGCTCTACCGCAATCTGGGAGGGCGCGCGTTTCAGTACGCCACCGTGCGGGCTGGTCTGGCGGGGGTTTCGCGGATGCAAGTGGGATTTGGGACGGCGCTGGCCGATTTCGATGGCGATGCGTGGCCTGACGTTTTGGTACTCAACGGCCACGCGATGTACACCACGGGGCAGACGCCCCATGCGCAGCGTCCGCAGTTGTTCCGCAATCAGGGGCAGGGGCGGTTCGAGGAGGTCTCTGACCGGGGCGGCCCCTATTTTCGGCGACCGCACGCCGGGCGCGGCAACGCGGTGGGGGATCTGGACGATGACGGCGCACCGGACGTCGTCGCCACGCATTTGAACGCACCCTTGTCGGTGCTGCGAAATCGCCATCCCCCGGCCAGTTTTCTGCGGGTCTGGCTGCGCGGCACCGGCGGCGCTTTGGAAGCCGTCGGCGCGCGCGTCACCGTGCGGAATCAGGAGCGATCACACAGCCAGTGCGTCGTCCGGGGGGCTGGATATTTCTCGCACTCCGACGACCGGTTGCTGTTCCCTCTGGCGAGCGACACGTCGCGCGTGGACGTCACGGTCCAATGGCCGGGGCGTGCTCTCGAGACGTTTCACGGCCTGACCACGGGAACCACGCACGTGCTGATCGAAGGCCGGGGGACGCGCGATGCCCGTCCCTGATTCATCGGCTCCAGGCGGCGCGAATCGACGGCGACCGCCGCTCTTCTGGATCGCACTGAGCGGACTGATTCCTCTGGCGGCCTGGATGATTCACAAGACTTATTCCGTCAGTCCGGAGAAGCTGGTCGAGGAGGCCCAGCATCAGATCGACACCGCCCCTGACCGGGCAGAAAAGCTCTTGCGCCAGGCGATGAGTCAACCCGGACCGCGCTCGTCAGACGCCGAAACGGCGCTGTGCGGTTTGCTCGCCGTCCGCGGCGATTGGGACCAGGCCCTCCCGATGTTCGATGAACTCTCACTCGAGGGGGCGCCGACAGAATTCCTCGTGCGGTTTGGGACGCTGGCCTGCCGCGCCGGCCGCCTGCCGGAGGGGACGCGCGCCCTGGAGGAAGTTCGCCGGCGCAATCTGCCCGAGAGTCTGGACGCCCTGGAGGTGCTGCAGGGGGTTTACCGTGATCGAGACGATCAGCCGCGGATGCTGGACTGCCTGCGGGAGCTGGCGCGGCGCGACCCAGGGCAGGTCGATCGCTGGCGGCTCCTGGTGCGCGAGCTCGAAGCGCGACATCTCGATACGGAAGCAGTCGCGGCGCTGCGCGAAGCGCTGGGCCAGGATCTGTCTCGAACGGCGGCCGCGGGTTTGCGCCACCAGTTGATCTCCCGGCTGATCCAGCTTGGAAATTCCACTGCCGCTCGGGAGGAGCTGGCGCGACTCATAAGCGATGCGGGAGAGTCGCCACCGACCCAATTGCACGCAGCGGCCCTGGCGCGACTGGAAGGGAACCCGCGCGCGGCATTGGAGACGCTGCAGCAAGCAGTGGTCCAAGTCGGTGAGAACCCCGGCGTCATCCGCTTGCGGGGGCTGATTTACCTCGATCTGGGACGGTTCGTCGACGCGGCTGAGGATTTCCGCATCTGCATCGAAGAGGATGCGTTCGATCCGATCTCGCAGTTCAAACTGGCCGAAGCCTACCGCGGTCTGGGCCAGACGGAACTGGCCCGGACCCACACGCGAATCGCCGCCGAAATCCGCGAAAAGCGCCAGGAAATCAACCGCCTCTCGAGTGCCGCCCGGCAGCGCCCGCCCGATCGGCAGGAATGCGAGCGGCTGGCGGAATTGTATCGCGAACTGAACGACTCCCAGTCCGCCGCCCGTTGGGATCAGCGCGCCCGCGACTTGCGGGAACCGCCACCGCGCCGATAATAGAGGGCGCGATGTCTACCCCACCCGATCCCCGCGAGAAAGTCCGTGAGTTTCCCACGACACCGGGGGTGTATCTGATGAAAGACGGCAAAGGGCGGGTGATCTATGTGGGGAAGGCGGTGAACCTCCGCAGCCGCGCGGGGAGCTATTTCACCCGCGCTGCCGCCGTCGATCGCCGCACTGCCGATCTGGTCCGCGAAATCCGCGACATCGATTTCATCTCCGCCGACAGCGAGGTCGACGCCCTGCTTCTCGAAGCGCGGCTGATCAAAGACGTTCAGCCGGCGTTCAATCAGGAACTCAAAGACGACAAGACGTTTCCCTATCTGGAAATCTTCATTCGCGAGGACTTTCCGCGGGTGGAGTTCACCCGCCGTCCCAGTACCCGCGGAACCAGGCTCTACGGCCCGTTCACCAGCGCCAAAAAACTGCGGGGGACGATTGCCGTGCTGCAAAAGATCTTCCGCTTTCGAACCTGCGCTCTGGACATTGAGGCAGAGGACGAGCGGTGGCGCTGGTTTCGTCCCTGCCTGTTGGCCAGCATCAATCAATGCACGGCCCCCTGCAATCTGCGGATCAGCAAAGCGGACTATCGCCGCGACATCGACCGCCTGCGGCTGTTTCTGGATGGGCGCAAGCAGACGCTCCTGGAGGAAATGCGGGCCGAGATGGAGCAGGCGGCGCGAGAACTGCAATTTGAGAAAGCAGCGCGCATCCGGGACGAATTGCAAGCGCTCGACAGTCTGAACCTGCGCGGCAATCTGGAGGACCACGCGCAGCCCGAGGTGTTTTACATCGACCCCCGCAAGGGCTTGGCGGGGTTGCAAAAGGTGTTCAAGCTCGCCGCTCCGCCGCGGCGGATCGAAGGGGTCGATATCGCCCACCTGGGGGGGCAGGAGACGGTCGCCAGCCTGGTGCAGTTCATTGACGGCCTCCCTTTCAAACATGGCTACAAACGGTTCAAGATTCGGACGGTCGAGGGGGTGGACGATTTCGCGTCGATCCATGAAGTGATCGCGCGGCGGTTCAGCCGCCTGGCGCGCGAGGGGGAGGGGTTCCCCGATCTGCTCCTGATCGACGGGGGGAAGGGACAACTGAATGCGGCCCTGGAGGCGATGCGGGGGCTGGGAATCACCCCTCCGTTGACACTGGGGCTGGCCAAGCAGGAGGAGGAAATCTACCTTCCGGGAGAGGCCCAGCCGCGGCGACTGAGCCGCCATTCCTATGCCCTGCGACTGCTGCAATACGTTCGGGACGAGGCGCACCGCTTTGCGCAGCAGTATCATCACCTGTTGCGCAAAAAGGCGACGTTTGAGGAACCGTAGGGAAATCCCGGTTGGGACAGTGGTTTGCGCGTGACTCGCCACGCGGGTTTGGTACACTGTGGTGGTCACGTCCGATAGGTTCTCGCAGGCGCGGCCGGGGTGGGGTCACCCGGTCGATTCAGGTTGAAGCACATTATGCCGGTCAAGGTCCGCTGTCCCAGTTGCGACAAAGCGCTCAACGCCCCCGACGCAGCGCGGGGCAAGGCGATCAAGTGCCCCGGCTGTGACACTAAAATCCGGGTGCCCGGAGGAGACGGCAAGACCACCGCCTCGGGGGGTTCGGCGTCCTCGTCCGCGACGCGGAAGACAACGACGAAGTCGGCAGCCACGAGGAAAGAGAGTCCTCCCGGTTCCGACAGCGCGGAATTCATGAAGGTCGATTTGACCAAGGTCGAGGATTCCAACGTCGCCCTGTGCAGCAAGTGCGGGGCGGAGATTCCGGAGGACGCGGGAGAATGCCCTCAGTGCGGCGTTGATCCCGCCACCGGGAGAATCAGCGCCAAAGCCGCCAAACGGGCCGCGCGAAAAGGGGGCGACCCCGACAAGTTTTTCAAGATCGCCTGGGGGGACGCCTGGGATTTCACCAAACAGAATATGCCGACGGCGGTCCGCGCGGCGATCTTATACTTCGTGTCTGCACTGCTCTTCCTTTTTTCCGTGTTTATGGTCGGCTGGTGCAACGATATGCCCCCCAGAGTATTTTGGGGAGCGTTTGGGATGGTCTGTTACCTGGTGACTCCGGGGTTGAATTGGTGCCTGATCGTGGAGACGATCAAACTGACCGTCAAACACAAAACCGACCTCCGCGCCGGCGAAATCGATTTGTTCAGCGCCGTGGCGCTGGGAATCAAGACGCTCCTGTGGAGTGTCGTGTTCCTGACTCCACTGACGTTCCCCATGTATCCGATTGCCATGATCCACATGGCGATGCCGGTGACCCGCAAGGGGTGGATGTTCTGGGCTATCCTGCCGATTTTTTTCCGGCACATCAAGCCGGCGCTCTACTGGTGGCTCGGTTTGATCCTGAGCAATTTGCTGATCCTGATCATCTGGATCGTGACGATGCTCGTCGCCGGCGCCACACTCTGGGGAATCATCGTCACCTTTCAAGCGGGCGAATCGCAGACCGCGGGCAAGGTGTTGTTGTGGGGGATCTTGATCGCCTACATTCTTCTAGGGATACTCACCTGTTCCTATGTCGCCGCAACTTGGATTTTCAACGGGCGGGTGCTGGGGCAGCTCGCCTATTACTACCGGGAGACGCTCGACCTGGAAGTCCTCGTTGCGGAGAAGCAGTACGTCGCCAAGGTCATCAAGCGCGACAAATTCGGCAATCCCATCAAGACACCCGGCCAAAAGGCGGCCCAGATCATTGTGCCGATTGTCGTGCTGCTGATCGTCATCGCCGTGGGAATCTACGTCTGGTATCGCCTGACGCACAAGTAGCCGATCCTCCCACGGGGCCGACAGTGATTCAGGCATAAGCGGCGGGTCGGCGGACCCCGCGCAGGGGGCGAGCTGATGCCGCCGGGGGGGCAGCGGACAGCCTGTGCACGGATTCCCGGCCGATTCGTCTGACGGGCTTCTATGAGGCCGACGCCTGGGCGGCACGCCCGGCGGCCTGCCCAGGGTCGCTGAAGGCGTCCGAGATCGAAGCTTCCAGCGGCACAAGGCTGGTGGGGAGCTGATGCTTTGCAGCGATGCGCGTCCTGAGCCTGCCGGTAGAACAGTTCTCTGAGCACTTCGCCTCAATGGCGCTTCAGACGATTGCGCACGCCAGGCTCCCTCTGCTTCCCAGCCGGAGAAGCGATCCGCGGTTGTCCCTGTCCGCTCTGGGATGCCAGCGGGAAACTTGGTCGAATCGCGAACATTTCAGACAAATCTGCCGGGTTCAGCGCTCCACAGCAGAGCGAACCGGTGTAACACCCATTGATGATTCGGCGATGGGGGGATGGTCGTCGCCAATGGAGGCTGGAGAGCTGGGTCGAAGCGAAATGGGTTCTTGATCCGATCCGGCCCATCGGATAGACTAAATGACTGAGTTGCCAGCGCCGATCCAATTTCATGGAGACTTGGCTATGATCGATACACCCCGTTCCGCTGCGCTGTTGCGCCGGGTGGCCCTGAGATTGCGCCTGGCGGCGTTTGGCTGGCGCGTCTATGGTGCGTTTCTCGTGTGCTGCGCCCTGTATGCCGTGGCGCTTTTGGTCGCGCGACTGGGGGGGCTGGGGGCCGTCTGGGCCACACCTCAGACGCTGGCGATCGTCCCGGCAGTGGCGCTCCTTTTGTCGCTGATCTGGCATCCCCGTCCCACGGTGGTCGAGGCGGCCCGTGCCGTCGATCGCCATGCGGGATCCAAGGATCTGTTTCTGACGATGGCGCTGATCGAGAAATCTGCCGGTGAGTTTCAGCCCCTGGTGGCGCGTGCTGCGGAAGAGCGTGCCGGACGGATGCTTTCCAGCCGCGTCGTCCCGTTTCGCTTTGCGCGCCAGGCCGGTCAGGCGCTGGGAGCGGCGCTGTTGATTGCCACAGGAGTGTTCCTCCTGCCACAATTCGATCCCTTCCGCCAGGTGGAGGCGGCGCAGCAGGTGGCCCAGCGGCAGCAGCTTTTGGAAGAAACCAAAAAAGCGACCGAAGCGCGGACCAGCCAGATCAAGAAGGATGAGCCGGAGGGAGAACTTTCCGAGGAGACTCAGAAAGCGATCGAGAACCTCAAAGACGCGCTCAAGAAGATGCAGCCCAGGGAACGCTCCGGAAACTTCAAGGAACTGGTTGGGCAACAAAAGGCGCTGGGGGATAAATGGCGCAAGCTGAGCGCCGAGAAACTCAAAGACCTGTTGTCGCAGAATCCGCAGACGCAGCAGTTCGGTTCGCTGGACAAAGACAAATTGGAGAAATGGACCCGCGAACTCCAGGAGGGATCGACTAAGAGTTTGCAGCAGGAATTGGAAGCGCTGAAGGAGGACTTGGAGCGGCTGGGGAAGACCGACGATCCTGTCAAGAAAGCGGAACTGGAACAACAGGCCAAAAAACGCATGAAGGATCTGTCGAACTTCGCCTCCGACAAAGTCAATTCCAAGCCGCTCGCCGCCGCTCTGCAGCGCGCCATGAAACAGATCGAAATGGCAAAGATGGAAGGGCTCGAAGGGAATGAAGCGCTGGAATCGGCGGAGAAGTCGCTCGATCTGGCGAAGATGGAACTCAACGAAATCGCGCAGTCGGCCAAGGATCTCAAAGCGCTGGAAGAAGCGCTCAAGGTGATTCAGCAGGCCAAGCAGCTCAACGACAAAGAAAAGCTCGACGGCGAACAGGCGGAAGGGGCCGAAACAATCGAAGACTACGCCGAACTGTACGCCGAGTTGATGGCGCAGCTTGGCCTGGCCGAAGGAGAGGGAGATGAAGAAGGAGATGGGGAAGGGATGGGGAATCGCGGCATGGGGCGCGGCGGAGTGGCCCCTGAGGACGATTCGGTCGAGACCGATTTCAAAACCGAACAGTCGAAGTCACAGGTCACGGCCGGAAAAGTCCTGATGTCGATCAAGAGCAAGGGACTCAGCGATCGGGGAGACGCCAAGAAGGCCTATCGCACCGCCGTCGAGAATGTGAAGCAGGGGTACAGCGAAGCGATCCTGCAAGAGCAGGTTCCCCCCGGCTACCACGAAGGAATCAAAAAATACTTCGACAATTTCGACAAGGTCGAATCTGGTGAAAAATAGGCTGCGGCCAGTCCCCGCGCTCGTAGCGCTCGTGCTGGCCGCCGTGGCTGTCGCGTTCCTGGTTCGAACACCGCGACCTGACGCCCTCGTGGTGTACTGCGCCCACGACGCGATTTTCGCCGAGGAGATCCTCCGCCGCTTTGAGCGCGAAACCGGAATTCCGATCTCCGTTCGGTTCGACACGGAAGCGACCAAGTCGCTGGGACTGGTCAATCTGTTGTTGCAGGAGCGGGAGCGACCCCAATGCGACTTGTTTTGGAATAACGAACCGGTGGGGATGGAGCATCTGGCCCAGCAGGGGCTGTTGCTTCCCTACCAGGGGACAGGCTACGAGCGCATTCCCCAGCGCTACAAAGACCCCGAAGGGCGCTGGGTCGGTTTCGCGGCGCGGTTTCGCGTGTACATCGCCCATCGGAAGCGGCTTCCTCTGGATGAGCCGACGATTGAGCGGCTCTTGACTGAGGAAGAGAGTCTGTCGCGGGTGGCGATCGCCCAGCCACTCTACGGCACCACGCTGACCCATTACAGCCTGCTGTGGCATGCCTGGGGGGGAGAACGTCTGGCGACCTGGCATGACGATCTCCACCGTCGTGGGATCCGGGAGGTCGCCGGGAATGCCCTCACCAAAAACCTCGTCGCCAGCGGCGCCTGCGACCTGGGATTTACCGATACCGACGACTTCTTCGTTGCGCGGGATGCCGGGAGTCCGGTCGAGATGTTCCCGGTCCGTGTCGCGGGAGAGACGATCTGCATTCCCAATGCCGTAGGAATCCTCCGCGGAACCACGAGACTCCCCGCAGCGCAGCGGCTGGCAGACTACCTGCTTTCGCAGGAAACAGAACTGGCGCTGGCGCGTTCCGCGTCGCGACAGGTGCCCCTGGGTGAGGTCGATGCCGCAGAGCTCCCCGAGGAGGTCCGCCCGCTCGTCGCCTGGGTGGCGGAAGGGGCGGATCTCCGGTCGCTGGCGTCGGCCCGAGGAGAAGTCATCCGCTGGCTGGGGAGTAGGGACTAGGGACTAGGGACTAGGGGTTAGGGACTAGGGGTTAGGGGTTAGGGGTTAGTATGCGTTCGATAACTCGGACTACACCGAGATTGCTGTCAACCCAATGGACCAGTTTTCCTTCACGGCAGCGATTCCGGATTCGAATTTCAACATCTGCTGAAAGATGAAATGGCAGGTTCTCATGAATCCGGAAGAGTCGACCACGCCGCGACCTGCACCGCGATCCCCCAGCCCATTTCAAAACAAAGAGACCTGACCCCGTTTCGTCCGCCCATATTTCGGCCCCAATGCGTTTCAGAATGAGTCCTGATGTTAGCAACGTCTCAAGACCAGCATAGAGACTTGCCCCCGTTTTCTCATGAGGGACTTGCGTCGCTTCGTCCAGGGTTGTAGCATTTTGAAAGCCAGATGGTCGTTGACGACACTCATCATAAGCACTCCTCAACATCAGCGATTCAATGGGCCGACCCGGATCATTGTGCGGCGAGGGATTATGACGATGTCCGTTCGCTTTGAGGTTCCTCCCGAATGGGCGCATTTGGCCCCTGCGGAGCGTGCCGAGGTCGTTTGCGGCGACTTCGAACGGGCTTGGCGCGAAGGCAACCACCGGCGGATCGAGGAGTATCTGGATGCGGTTGTCGGCGTGGACCGTGATGATCTTTGCGTTCGGCTGTGCACACGCGAGGGGCGCCTGCGTCAGGAGCGGGGGGAGGAATTCCCGCTCAGCGAATTCCGCCGGCGCTTTCCGGATCATGAGGCGGCGCTCATCCGTCACCTCGGCCTGGACGAGTCGGTGAACGCGACCGTCGAATCGACAGTCATCTGTCACACGCTGCCATGTGCCGACGCCGATTTCCAGCCAGCGACCCAGCGGCAATTCGGACGCTATGTCCTGGAACAGCTTCTCGGCCGTGGAGGATTCGGAGAAGTGTGGCGGGCGACGGATTCGATGTTGAACCGAAAGGTCGCCCTGAAATTTCGGCGCGCTGACCGGGCGGCGTCCCGCGACTCCGCCGAGCGATTCTTGGATGAGGCGCGCCGACTGGCACTGCTCGACCATCCGGCGATCGTCCGCGTCTACGATGTCGGTGTGCAGGAGGGGGTTCCCTACATCGTTTCGCAACTGATTGAAGGGGAGACGTTGAGCGAACGGATGAGGCGGAGTCCGATCAGTCATGAAGAAGCCGCGCGGATCGTCGCCCGGATCGCCGAAGCGGTCCATGCGGCCCATTTGCTGGGGATTGTGCATCGCGACATCAAACCCGCGAACGTGCTCCTGGATGCGCACGGCCAGCCCTATCTTGCCGACTTTGGATTGGCCATCACCGAAGAAGAACAACTCTACGAACCGGCGGGAACGCTGGGAACCTACGCCTATATGTCTCCCGAGCAGCTTCGCGGGGAGAGTCATCGGACCGATTCCCGCTCCGACGTGTACAGCCTGGGAGCGGTCCTCTATCGACTCCTGACGGGGCGGCTGTTGTATGTCGCGGAATCCCTCGAGCAATATCGAGAGCAGGCGCTCTGTCGCGAGGTCCGTCCTCCCCGGACCATCGACGATTCTATTCCGGAGCCGCTGGAGGAGATCTGCCTGCGCTGCCTGAAGCGGGACATTTCGGCGCGGTACACCACGGCGCGCGATCTGGCCAGTGCGCTTTCCGACGCGATGCGGAAACAGCGGCCGGCCGCGTTGTCCAGGCGGCAAAACGCCCTGGTGTGTACTCTGGTTCTGCTCGCTCTGGCCGGCGCCTGGAGCTTCTTTGGGAAAGGGAAGTCCCCCGCGGACACGACTGACGCTGAGACAAAACGGTCTGTCGCACCTTCCTCCAGTGAGCCATTTGCAGCCGAAGAGTCCGGCATCTCGAGACGACAACCTCCGAGCATACAGGAACTTGAAATTGTCGATGACACCTACCGGATGACGCCGGTCGCCTGGATCTTTTCCGGATTGCCGGTCGCCTGGCGAATTCACCAGTCGGGGCGGACACTCCAGGCCGAATGTGGTGGAGCGGCGCTCCTCGTATTCGCACGCATCGATGGCCGCGACGCGCACATCGAATTTGACCTGGGACAACGGAACTGGGTGGGAGGCATCGGCATCGCATTCAATACGCAGACCTGGGACGGCGACGTGATGGCAACCACCACATTTGAAACGCTCAACATAGGACCAGGCGCCGACGAGAGCTGGGCCGTCAGCCGGGGCATCTGTATTCAGCCCAACGCGCGTCCATCGGACGGTTGGAGCACTCAAGGCGGCGAAGTGTTTCCGATCGACCGCCCCGTTGGCGACAATGTACACATCGCCCTGACGTTTCAAGCCGGCCGGTTGACGGAAATGCAGTTCTCAGATCGAAAAATCACGATTTCACCATCCCAGGCTGCGGATGCGGAACATGATCACAGCGGCAACTCCTTCGGCCTGCTCATTCGACGAGCGGACGCCTCCATCTCCAATCTGACGATTGACGGACGAAGGGTACAGTTTGTCGCACGGCGCTAGGTGATTGCCGTGCGACGAGTGCCGAATGATTCGGAGCAAAACTGGAAACGACTTTGTTGAATCACAAAACCGAGATTACCACTCACAGGAGCAGATCATGCGCCGGGCACTTTCACTAACGATCCTCATCGCTTTGGTTGCGTCACTTTTTCCGCTGTCGTCCGCTGATGCCGGTTGGCGGCGGCGGTGCCGGCAGAGCCGACGGTGCTGTCCAGTCTGGTGCGTTTCAACGAAAGGAGCCAGCGTCGACCGGGCTCCGACGGTCACATGTATGCCCATGATGCCTGGCATGGCGGAAGTCAAAGGGACGGTGGCCGTGGACATCAACACGCGCGTAATTGGCGGCCAGTATTCATTCGACAACACGCACTGGACCGATTTTACCGTCAACCCAATGAACCAGTTCTCCTTCACGGCAGCGATTCCGAGTTCGAATTTCAACATCTACTTAAAGATTAAATGGCAGGTTCTCATGAATCCGGAAGAGACGACCACGTCGCAGTACGGACCCTATCCGCCATGCCCGTGACGTGTACGTGGGTGTCGAGAATCGGCAGGGTTCGTGCTCAAGTCACGCGGCGCATCATCTGCGACGCCGATCACCCCGATCGTTTGGGCCAAGTCGTCGCATGCGACCCTATCGCGCGTCTCGTCGGGCAGCGTGACAATTGTCAGCCTGACGCGCTGCTGTTCAGGCAACTCCAACTCCTGGAGGGGGCGGAGCAGACCACCGTCAACCACGGCTTCGAGGGTTCTTGGACTCGTAGAACCATGATGTTCCACGAGTGGCGAGTTAAGCCAGAAGTAGACTGTCCCGCAATTCGCCACACCCGCGCAGACCGGTCGCCTCGACAGGCGACCCGGCGGCGAGCGACAGGCGAGAGGCGAGTGGAACTCGACCAAAACCGTGGCTTCCGAAAGCCTCGGAGAATACGACTCGACGAGGAGCACCACGTCGCGGCCTGCACCGCGATCCCCCACCCATTTCAAAACAAAGCGACCTGACCCCGTTTCGTCCGCCGGAATTGAGGGGCTCCGATACTCATACCACTATTTTACCACACGGCTCCTCGGCTAAGGATCAGCAAGTGCGCCAAATCTGGAAAAGAGGCGGAAAAAGGCTTCCAGACTCATACTCCATTTGGGTCATGACGGGGAGCACCGACCGCGCCATCGGCACGCTGCTGGGAGACATCCACGTAAGCGGCCCGCTCGCCGAGAAGTTGGTCTGCTTCGTGACCGAATTCGGCCGCACGCCGCGGCTCAACAAGTTCGAGGAGCGCGATCACTGGCCGAAGGCCTACTCGATCGCCTTCGCCGATGCAGGCGTCCGAGAGAGCCGGGTACTGGGAAGAACCGACCGCGACGACGGCTACGTGCTCGATCAGGCCTACACGCCATCATGCGAAGACAGGACCAAAGTATGCTTGCTGCGTCTTCTCCGGCGCATTGGGCATTGCGGTCGCGGCCATTCATGCCGGCATTGCACTTCAAGCCGAGCCGTTGATCGAGACCGGACTGGCCATCCTGGAAGAGAGCGCCCGGTGGAGCGGCGACGATCGGGAGATCGACGTCATCGGCGGCAGTGCCGGAGCCATTCCGTTACTGATCGGTATCGGCCGGCGATTCGAGTCACAGTCCCTGCTCGACCTGGCGGCGCAGCATGGCGACGAGTTGCTCGAGCGCTCGAGTCGTCAGCAGGCCCCCGCGGCGAGTTCGGAGGCTGCCGCCGGAGAGGTCGAAGGTTGGGAGCGCTGCTGGAAGAGTCCCGCGTTTGGTTCCGCGGGAATGACGGGATATTCTCACGGAGCCGCTGGCTTTGTGAATGCGTTACTGGAGGTTCATCGGCTCACCGGGAAAGCGCCGTACCTCGAAGCCGCCGGGGAGGCGCTGGTCTTTGAGCGACGCTGGTTCGACGCTTCGCAGCAGAACTGGCTCGATCTTCGCAGCGCCGCGGAAGGGACTCCGCCGATGGCCGCCTGCGCCTGGTGCCACGGAGCTCCGGGTATCGGCCTGGCCCGTCTGCGGACGCTGGAGCTTCTCCCGGACGATCGCTCCATTGTCGAAGAAATCCAGTCGGCACTGATGACGACGACGCGCTTTCTGAAGAGCCGGCTTGAACCGGGTAACAACTTCTCGTTGTGTCACGGGCTGCTCGGCAACTCGGAACTTCCGATCGCGATGAACGCCCGGGAAATGAGCGCGAGCGAAGGCCTCAAGGCCGCTGGGGAGGTCATCCAGTTGGGACTGGAAAAGTACGCCTTTTCGCACAGCCCCTGGAAGTGCGGAACCAACGACGGCCGATCGGCCCCCGGTCTCATGCTGGGGACGGCAGGCATCGGATATGCGCTGCTGCGCCATCGCGGTCCCTCTGCGACGCCGTCACTGCTTCTGCTCACGCCCAGCCTATTTGAGTCGTCGAATGTCTAGTTGATGCTT
>JBJXGA010000444.1:0-26823 GCA_046152955.1 Planctomycetales bacterium
CTGGGACCAAGGCGTGCTCACGTTCAAGCATAAGATCGTCGGCATCCACGCGCCGTCGACTGATCGGGCTCAGCACAGGCGGCTTTACGAGTACATGCGAAAACACCATGACTTTCTCCGATTCGCCGTAATGCTGAACGGTTCCCAGGGACTGGTCGGAAGAGCAACGGCCATTCTCAAGAACGATATCGATGGCTTGCCATACCCGAACGACGAATCGGAACTCGAACTGACGTTTTGGGAACAAGTTCTGGCGGACGATACTCTGAAGTATATGGCGCCTTATGTACGTCTCGGCCAGCAGTCAGAGTTATTGAAGAACGCGGCCGACGCCAAAGCGATGAGCGACTACGCTTCGCTGTTCTGCCGACTCCTGGGCAGCCTTTATGACAACCTGCGTGCCAGCGCGCCGGTATTTCTCGACGGCCTGATCTGCCAGCCGTTTTTTTTCGGCGACGAGCCAGCGGTCGAGTGGTTGGGCCCCAACTGCGAGGAGCAGTTGACGAAGCTGGTCTTCGAACAGACGCTGGCGTCGCTGCGCACCGTCCGCGTCGTCCGCTTCTACAACGAAAATGTCATTTTCATCGTTAAGCCAGACCGATTGCGTTACTGGATCCGTTCCACCGCAATTCGGGACGCGGACGACACGCTCACCGACCTCAGACAGCAGGGTTACTGAATGGTCAGCGGAGCAGTCCCCTACGGCCGAATTACGTCAGGTATCCCTGCAGAGACAGCGGCGCTGAAAACGCTCGATTTCATTGCCAGCCATCTGGCGGCGTGGCGCGACGATCCGGAGCGACCCGTTGGCGAACGTGAGCGACATCTCAATCCCCAGCTCTGCAAGTTTCTGAACGTCGCCGCCAATCGATCCGGTTTTGCGATGGTCCACTTCAACCATGAAGAGCCTCAAGGGGATCGCCATTCAGCAGACTTTTCCGCGAATCCGGCTGACGCCGGTTGGATCGAGGGACTCCAGTACACAAAGTATGAGCCGATCCTGGTGATGGAGGGGAAGCGCTTGCCCACTCCCGGGACGGGCCGCGAACGCGAATACGTCACGTCTCCGCCAGGTGAAAAGCCCGGCGGCGGGGTGCAACGATTCAAATTGGGCCTGCATGCCGCGTCGCTTCCGATCGCAGGCATGGTGGGTTATGTCCAAGCCAAAACCTGCGGCGATTGGTTTCCCGAGGTCAACCGCTGGATCGAAGATCTGGCCGCGAGTGGAACTGTGGATTGGTCGCGCGACGATCGCCTCATGCACTTCGCCTACGATTCGGCATCGGGTGTGTCGCGATGTGAATCAAGGCACCAGCGGGAAACGGCAATCGTGCTGCCGATTCGCCTGACGCACCTCTGGGTCGAGATGAATCGACTTCAATGAGCACATCCCTAGACTGCATTCTCGTCGATTGAGTGGGACAGCATTGCCCCGACGGAGAGGCCAGTCGGCTGGCTCACTCCTCAAACTTCCAGGAAAACAGGTCGGCGTCTTTGAGCACGAACCGCAGGCGGATCGGCTGGCCGGCCAGGGCGCTGAGGTCGGTTCCGTGCTGCCACATGACGCGGCGATCGAGCGTGTCGCCGAAGTGCTCGTAGCAATCGCCGAGCGCGAACCCTGGCAGGGGCTTGCCGTCCGCGTCCTGTAACTCAACGAACAGGCTACCGGCGCCCGACGTGGAATAGTTGAGCGACAGTGCTTTCCCCCGGAAGCGGATCGGTTTGGTGACCAGTTCGCCTCCCGCCAGAGGAGCGTGCAGAGCCACAAAGCCATCGATCCGCAGCGCCACACGGCGGAGCCTGGTGGGCTTCTTCCAATAATCTTCCAGGACGAACATCGACATCTCAGGCGGTGAATCGGGGTCATCAGAGGCCGTTTCGATCAGCCCCTGGTTCTGGTAGTAATCGCCGTAAAGCCAGTTGTGGACCCGTTCAATTCCCGGTTTGTAAAACGCTTCACCCCAGCGGAAGAACGTCCGGCCATCGCGGCTGGTCATGAACAGACCGTCGGTGACGGCCGTGCCGATCCGCGGGTGGATCTTCATCCGGTTCTGGCGATGGGTCCAGTCGGGCAACTGGGCCAGAATGGGCGAATTGGGGCGCTCGGAATAGCGCGTCGGAAAGCCGACAAAAATGTGCGGCGCCCGCCAATAGGGAACCACGCTGTTGGTGTACAGCGGCTCGTCCGGGACGTCGTTGTACCGCAGCGTCACTGGGTCGGTCCAGGTGAGGTAGTCGGACGAGGTCGCCACGCGGATGTCTCGAATCCCATCGTGAAAATCGCGGATGTAGGCCCAGTATTGTTTGCGCAAGGGATCCCAGAACGAAACATTGTGGGTGTCAAACGCCCCCTTGGTGATCAGCGGTTTTTCTTGCAGGCGGGACCAGTGGATCCCATCGGGGGACTTGAGACCGAACAGCCCTCCCGGGCCGGATGTCAGGCCTTTGTAGGATTCTCCAGGGCGACAGTCGGGATTCGTGTCCCGAAAGACGTGCAAATTGTCCAACCCCGGCGCTTCCCAGACGATGTTGTTCGCTTTCGATCCTTTGTACTCATAGAGTCCCAGCTTGGGACGGACCCACGATTTGCCGTCGCGGCTTTCGGCATAGCCGATGTGGAACGGCTCTCCGGTGAAGCGGGAGCCATCCGCGCTGATTGCCGGCGCCGCGATGTAATACATGCGAAACAGATCCCCATCGCGGAAGACCGTATGATACCCCGCGACGGTCCCTTCCCAGTCGGAGTCGTGGATCAGAGCGATTTCCCTCTTCTCCGGATGCTGCAACCGCAGCGAGGCCTCTCCGGAGAGACGCTCGGTCAGAGCGCTGTCGATCATCAGCTCCCGGCGCGCGCCGACGTCAACCGGCTCGTCGGCAGGCAACGCGCCGTTCGCCAGCATCCAGAGTCCCAACAGCACCGCCATCTTGCGACGTCCGCAGCGCACCAGAACCGTCAGCATGAAACACACCCCCTTCGATGAATCCAAATCCAGACCGCGGACCGACCCGCTCATGTTTCTCGACCGCTGTACAGCGCTTCGATGACCTGGCCGCTGTTGAGCCGCATCGGGCGCCCCAGAGGGTCGCGGATTTCCGTCGCCGGATCGATTCCCAGCGCCGTATAGACGGTGGCGGCAACGTCCGAGTGCCGATAGGGGTGCGTCACGGGATACGCGGCGATCGCGTCGGAGCGCCCCAGCACCTGTCCCCCTCGAACGCCGGCCCCGGCAAACAGCCCGCTGAAACAGGACATCCAGTGATCGCGACCAGGGGAGGTGAAGTACGCGATTTTGCCGTCGGGAATGACCAGTTTCGGCGTGCGGCCGAATTCCCCCATCAGCACCACCAGCGTTTCCTCAAGCAGTCCGCTGGCTTGCATGTCGTCGATCAGATTCGAGACCGCCCGATCCAGATGCGGTAACAGGTCGCGCAGGGCAACGAAATTGTTGTAGTGCGTGTCCCACAAGGCGTGGTAGCTGACGTTGGCCTGCACGATCGGAACTCCCGCCTCGATCAGTCGCCGCGCCATGAGCATCGACTGGCCGAACATGTGCCGACCGTAACGGTCGCGCACCGCCTGGGACTCTTCGCCGACATCCAGCGCCCGCGACAATCTCCCGCTGGTCAGGACACGAAACGCGTCCCCCCGGTGGTTTGCGTAGGAGTCCGCGTCGAGGGCGGTCGCCAGCGCCGTCTGCTGGCGTTCGATGTCCGCCAGCAGCGCCCGTTTGGAAGCAAGGCGTTCGACCGACACGCCGGGGGGCATCCGCAGGCTGGGATCGACACGATATTTGGCATCCGCCGGATTGTCCCGAATCTGATACGGATCGTACCCGGCGCCCAACAATCCCCCGTTCTGGCCGGGATACAGGCCGGTGGCCGGATCGGTCACTTCGCCGGGAAGGACGACGCTGGCGGGCAAACCCTCTCTCCCGCCGCGCGTGAACTCGACTCCCCCACACCACGAGGGCCAGTCGTTTCGCGACGCGGCCAGTTTGGCCCCCGCGGGAAGTTCGTCGATTCCCCCCAGCAATCCATGCACCGCCAGCCGGTGATCGCCGAAGCGGGGATTACAGGTCAGCGACCGGATCAGCGACCAGTGGTGCATCCGCTGCGCCAGGAGCGGCAAATGCTCGCAGATCTGCACGCCACCGACCGACGTGTCAATCGGCTGGAATTCCCCGCGGACTTCCGCCGGCGCCTGGGGCTTCATGTCGAACGTGTCGAGCTGGCTGGGACCGCCAAACAAAAACAGAAACAGCACCGACTTGGCGCGCGGGGTGGTCAGTTCCGTGGAGCGATCGACCGAGTCAACAGCCCGCGCCGGTCGCCGGAGCAATTCGGCAACTCCCGCCCCCAGCACCGAAGAATAGCCGACCTGCAGCAGTTCGCGCCGGGTTAGTGAGACGCCGCGGAAGGCCATGTTGCAGATGGTTTCTCTGGAATGTTCAGACGGTGAATCATCGTGAAATCGGATCGGAAAAACCCGGTCATTCGCGACCAAATCCGATCGATTCCATCCGATGCATTGTGACCCCTCCCAACACATTCGTCAACGTCGATACGTGTCGGATGACCAAACATTTCCCCCCCTTAGAAAGGGGGGCAGGGGGCAGGGGGGGTCGCTTCACCAACCAACCATCTACTCTCCACTTTCCACTATCTCCCACTCCAATCGGGGGGGGCGCTTCACCAACACAGACCCTGTGCCCCTTAAGAAATCTTTGGCACATTCTTGCGAAGAAATCGTAGAGTAATGAGCCTCCTCGGGTAATCGAACAGGCAGATTGAAAATCTGCCCCACGGTCGTCGTAGCGGACTACGCTTCGTGGATCAGCCTCCCTTGCCTTCGTCCGCAAGAATCCAAGTCAACACCCGCCCAAAGAGGGACTGCAATCCCTCGGGTGATCCGGGGGGCATTTCAGCAGTGTGAAAGCCGTGGTCCGCCCCCTCCAGGCGTTCAAACGTTAGGTTGCGGCCCCGGGCTCGCAGTTCGGCGACTACCACGTCGAAGGCTTGGACTGGAACCGCCGCATCGAGCGACCCGTGCGCCAGGTAGACCTTGGCCTGCGAACGGAGCAGTTCGTCGGTCACCCCGTGTTTGAGAAATGAGGACCAGCGCCGGTAGGGATGTCCCAGCCAGGATTGTGTGATCGAATCGGGATCTGCCTGAATCCGGGCCCACTCGTCGTACACCCCCTGGACGCGCTGCTCGGCATCCCCCGGTTTGTCGTTCGGACGGGGCTGGCGCTGCAATTCCACCAGATCGAACAGTTGGGACGGACCACCGCCGGACAGGCTGGCAACGTGGGTAACCTGAGGGACCAGCGCTGCGATGCGGGCGGCAACGATCCCCCCTTCGGAATGGCCGACCACCAGCGTGCGATCGGGATCAATTCCCGGCAACGTCCAACAGGCGCGCAACGCGGCAACATTGGCTTCGGCCCAACGCGGCAGCGTGTGTTCGGTTCGAAACTCCTCCGAAGAGCCTTCGGCCGATCCGGGACGAGGCGGAGCGTCCAGGAACTTCACCCCCGGCTTCTCCACCACCAGCACCCGCACTCGCCCCTGAGCCGCTACGAGGAGCAGATCCTGCAAGCCTCCAAAAATGTGCTCGCCCGATTGACTGAAGAGCGATTGGCAACCGGATCCCTGGATGAACAGCGCGATCGGTTTGCGACCGTTTTTTTCCTTCGCCGGAACCCGGGATAGATAAAACGTTACTTCCCGATCGAGTGCGTCATTGACCGTATACCGCGTGTAAGGAATGCGCAGTGGCGCGGTATCCGCCACCGGCGGTGCGGAGTCCGCCGCCGCCGGTGAAAGAGACGCCAATAGACACAAATATGTGAATAGGCCCATCTTCCGTCGCTCCGGCAACCGACCATGCCGTCGCCGGGCCGCGGCTGACGACTTGGAAGCACACTCCGCCGCGCGGCCCGCGGCGATGCATCCCGCGGTGACTCATACGCCGGGACGGCGGATGTGTTGGAAGCGGTCGGTCAGTTTCTTGCCAAATAGCGACCGGTCCGCCGCTACGGCCGGCTGGACGAAGCGGGTCGGCGGCGGCGGCGGCCCCTGGTGCGACGGCCGCTGCCGCCGCTGTTTTGCCGAGGCTCGCCCGAGGAATACGCTGGACCGGCGGTAGCCGAGTTGCCGGCGCCACCGGGCCGACCTGCGGCAGGACGGCGTCCAGCCCCTCCCGAACGTGGGGTACGATCTCCCGACGACCCGCGGGATCGTGGAGGATGGAAGCGGTTTCCCGATGAGGGGGGGCGAGACGTCCCCGCGGCGGAAGAAGCGGGGAGCGATTCGGCAGTCGGCGCGAAGGTTTCCGGACCGTCGGTGCGGACTTCGAGCGACCGATGGAGCAGCCGCTCGATGGCGCGCAGATCTCCTCGTTCTTCCGGGTCGCAAAACGTAAAGGCGATTCCCGAGGCGCCGGCGCGGGCGGTTCGCCCGATCCGATGCACGTAGGTTTCGGCGACGTCAGGAAGATCGTAATTGAACACGTGCGAAATGCCATCGACATCGATCCCGCGGGCGGCGATATCAGTCGCCACCAGCACCGGCAGCCGATTCGCACGGAACGAATCGAGCGCCTTCTCACGGTTCGCTTGAGACTTGTTACCGTGAATCGCCGCCGCCCGGATGCCGTGGGCCAACAGATCCTTGACCACCCGATCGGCTCCCCGTTTGGTGCGGGTGAACACCAGCGATCGCGCGACGGCCGATTCCTTTAACAAATGCCGCAGGAGGGTCGACTTGTTTCGCTTGGCCACATGGTACACCGCCTGGTCGATCCGATCCGCAGCGCATGATACCGGCGCCACGTGGACGTTGAGCGGATCGCGGAGAATCGTTTCCGCCAGACTGCGGATGTCATCGGGCATTGTGGCCGAGAATAGCAGTGTTTGACGCTGCACCGGCAATCGGGCCACGATCTTGCGAATGTCCGGGAAGAACCCCAGATCGAGCATCCGGTCCGCTTCGTCCAGGACGAATACCTCGACCCCCCGCAGATCGACGTGTCCCTGTTCCATCAGGTCGAGCAACCGGCCGGGAGTGGCGACGACGATGTCCACTCCGTTCCGCAGCGCTTTGACCTGCGAAAATTGATTGACGCCCCCAAAAATCACCGTGTTGCGCAGCGGCGTGTTGCGGCCATAGGCGCTGAAGCTCTCGGCGATCTGCGAGGCGAGCTCGCGCGTGGGAGAGAGCACCAGCGTGCGGATGCGGCGACCGGCGCCATTCGCCGGACGTGCGGCGTGCAGCCGATGCAGAATGGGGAGGGCGAACGCGGCGGTCTTGCCGGTTCCCGTCTGCGCGCATCCGAACAGATCGCGACCCGCCAGGACATGGGGGATCGCCTTCTGCTGGATGGGAGTGGGAGTGGCATAGCCTTCGGAAACAACGGCCCGCAGGATGGGCTCGGAGAGCCCCAGTTCAGAAAACATCAACTTCAATTCACTTTCCGGAATTTCGCGCCGCACCGTCCGACAAAGGGTTGCCTCGAAATCCGCGGCCCAACCGGGGCGCAGGTCGACACAACCTGTGGCGGGAATGCACTCCGGACCCCTTGTGGGTGGAGCATCCGTACGGACGAAGTTCCGTCTCAGGAGCGACTGGGAAGGATCCCACAAGCCCTTGATTCAGAACGTCCGCACGTCAGGTCAAGCAACCGCTCAACCGGCAGAACCGCGCAGGCGAATTCCAAAACGACTAGACCAGGACAAAATGCGCCGGACGCAGGCAGCGTCCTCTCAAAGCCATCGATACCTGGGGGTATCCCGTGGCTGACAAGGCAGTTTGCCCAAAGGATACAGCGGGTTTGCGAACCCGCGAGACAGAGTATACGCGAACCGCGGGGAGAAGCCAAGGGGGAAACTGGGGAATTGTGACGGGTGACGGGTGACGGGTGGTCGGGGACGGGTTGCGGTGGTCGCTGCGGTGGACTTTTCCTTGATCGATGCATGGGCGTCCGCTTTGATTCCGCAGGCGATGCGCTGCGATCGCGACGTTTCGAACGGGAGGGGATGGAAAAGGCAGAAAAATCTCAGGCAGAAAAATGGTGGCGTTTCGGGGTCCAGCCATCGTCCGCGGACGGACGAATCGCATTGTGATTCTGCCTTTCATGGTGCGACTCACCGAGGCAATGATTGCCGCAGTGCCTGCCCGATCGCCATTTTTTTCCGCACATCTTTTTATCTTAGAACCCCTAACACAACCATCGATTGATTGGGAAATTCGAGGCGTTTCGGGGTTGTGTTAGGGATTCTTAATCTTTCATCCACAGGCGCGACGTTCGCCTTGCCAACATGCGATTTGGCAGGCGATTGCTCGGAACGCGCTACGTGGGTTCCTAGATCCGATCCAACAGATCGATCCAGGCAGCAATCTCCTGGACCGTTTCCGCCGTGGGGTATTTGTGTCCCCCTTCGGGAATCGTCGTTTGCACCACCGGATACTTCATGTCGCGCAGCCCTTTGGCGGTCTGCAACACTCCCCGATGCAAAGGATCGTTGTCGCCGCTGCATAGGTACAGTTGCAGCCGAAAATCGGGCTCGTTGTCGGGGGGCGGGGCCGGCATCGGCGCGGCAATGGTCGCCACGCCGTGGAACAGCGCGCGGTGCTTGAACGCCGTCTGGTAGGCGAACGCGCCGGAGGTGCCGAAGGCATGCAGGACGATCCGCGACGGGTCGATGGAGTATTTCTTCTGAAACTCTTCGACCGCGTCTTTGACGAATTCGGTTTCGTCGGGAGTCCACCCCATCAGTTGCCTCGCCTTGGGGGCCAACAGAATGATCCCGCGTTCCGCGCAATGCGTCTGCCAGGCTTTGGCCAGCGCTCCCTCCATCGTGTCGCCGCCCGGATGCAGCCACACCAGCAGCCCATACTTGTAGTCGGGATTGTAGTCGTCGGGGACGTAGGCCCAGTATTCATGCTCGTGGGCGGGCATCTTTTCGGTGATGCGGCCGAGCGGCAACGATTTGTCAGGGAGTTCCTTGTCGCGCGGCGCCATCGCCGCTGGTCGCAGGTCGGACGGCACGGTCGTGGGGAGGCTCCCCAGGTTGACTTCGACCTCGCGGGTGGCCCGATTGCCGTCCGCGGCGACAATGGTGAGGCGGGCCTTCTCTCCCGGACGTTGACGACTGACCTGATCCAGGAGCGCCGCCACCCCGGCCAGTTCCTGATCATTGAAACGCACGATCCGCTCGCCGCGCTCGATTCCGGCGATTGCCGCCGGGCTGTCGGGAAAGACATACCGGACGGCCACCCCCGGTAGGGGAGGGGTTTTGGCCTCGGGGCGGACCGGGAGCACTCCCAGATAGGCCGATTCATACGGAGTCAGCCGGTCGATCAGCGTCAGTTCGCGCGTCAGTTCCTGTGTCCCGCGGCGGACTTTGACGGCGATCGACTCGCCGGCGTATTTGTTTCCCAGAACGTGTTTGAGCTGCGCCTGGCGAGCGATCGGGCGCCCTTCCAATTCGACGATCAGATCCTGTTCTTTGAGTCCGGCCTGCTGGGCGGGGGAACCATAACGGACGCGGTCGATACGCGGCTGCCCTTCATACAGACTCTGCCCCTGCATCGTGATTCCCATCAGCCCCGGATAGAGATCCTGCCCGAGCTTCAGACGATCGAGCGCCGCATAGATGTCGACGAGCGGAATCGCGAAGCCGATCCCCGAGTCGTACCATTCGACCCCCGCCACCTCGCCCGAAGCCTGCGGAGAGAGGGGGACCAGCACTCCCAAAACTCGCCCTTCCGCGTCAGCCAGAGCCCCGCCCCAGTTGACTGGAGAAATCTTGGCATCCGTCTGAATCGCTTTGCCCCAGATGCGTCCCAGCGCGCTGACGATTCCCACGGAGAGGCTGGGAGTTTCGTCGAGCGTCTTTCCCAGAGCCAGCGCCCATTGCCCCACGCGAATGCTCTCGCGCGGCGCCACTTGAGGTGGAATCAGCCCCTGTGCTTCGACCTTGAGCAGCGCCAGCATCTTGACTCGATCCATCGCCACCTGCACGGCTGGCAGCCGACGACCATCGGCCAGCGTCACCAGAATCGATGCCGGCCGCGCCACGAAATTGAACGCGCTGGAAACAATGTACCCGTCTTCCGTGACAACCACTCCGGTCGTGGGGCCAGTGCCGGTGAGGATCTGATCGACGCGCTCCAGTCCTCCCACAGTTTCGATCCGTACCAAGGAGGGGGCCACGATCGCCGCCGCCTCCTTGAAGGCCCGTTCCTCCCGCGCTTCCAGATCGGGCCCGACCCCGCGCTCCTGGGCGCGGCACTCGGCAGTCGCCGTGGTCAGCAGAGCCAGCAGCGCGAGCAGCCAGCGCTGCCCGACAACTCGAACCCAAACTTCCGGTCGCGCTTCGGGACGCTTTGCACCGACGCCGCCCCGGCTCCGACGCAAGTTATCCTCCGCGGGGGACGGACCGGGCGGATCCGCGAGATTCCTGTCGAGTTCATTCATCCTGCGGCTCCTCGTCGTCGGCTACCGGATCCGCAGCGCGGTCCGGGAGTTCCTTCTTTTCCACGGGCAGTTCGACAGGGACGAGGACGTTGCCGCGGCGGAGAACCAGTTTCAGCGTGTCCCCCGCTTCGAGACGGCCCAGTTCGTCGTTCAGCATCCGGCAGGACTGGACCAGTTCGTCGTTCACGAACAGCACCAGATCGTTGGGGAGGATGCCGGCCTTTTCGGCGGACGATCCCTGCAGCACGCCATCGACAAAGGCCGGGGTTCGATACAACACGTCGGGAACCAGGATGATGCCGAAATCGACCGGCGCGTACCGGCGGGGCGAAGCGCTCCCTTCCGAGGTCTCGTGGCGGGCCACGAATTTTCCCTCGATGATGTCGCCGATCACGCCTTTCAGTTCCTGGATCGGAACGGCGTAGTTGATCCAGGTGTTGGTCTGGCTGTTGCGGAGTTCCTTGCCGATCATTCCCACTAGCGAGCCATCGCGCGTCGTCAGCACTCCTCCGCCGGAACCGGGATTGTTCGTGATCGCATCGACCACGTACACCGGACCGGTGTAGGGGGTCTCAAACGCCCCTTTCCGCGCCGAAAGTTTGGTCCGCGCGGCAATCACTCCGTGAAGCACCGAAACCGGTTCATCGCCGGCCGCCACTTTGAACATGTTGCTGAACGCCAGCACGCGCGAGCCGACCTGGGCCGAAACGGCGTCGTCTAGATTGAAGTACGGAAAGTCCTCCCCTTCAATCTTCAACACCGCCAGGTCCAGTTGCGGCTCGGCGCCGAGGATTTTTCCTTCCAGTCGGCGGCCGTCATGCAGCACGACAGTCACTGCCTGATCGTCGAGGACATGACTCCAAACGGTCACCAGATGCCCGCGGGGTGAGACCAAAAAACCAGTGCTGTAGGCATACAGGCCGCGGATGCCCCCCGCTCCAAAAATCTTGACGACACGCCGACTGACCCGGTCGATCGGCCGTTCGCCAATGTCTGCTCCCCATCCAGGCCGGGGCGACAGCCCGGCGGCGACGACCAGGCAACAGATGATCACGAACTGTTTCATAAAAAGCTCGACAAGGTCTTGATCGCAGTCGATCGGGTTCCAATGGCGGGTGATCAGGGGGACGCGGCGGCGTCGGGATTCGATGCGGCGGGAGGCGTCTTTCCGGCATCCTGGTTGACCGGCGCTGCCGACGGGGAGAATCGTCCTTCAGCCAATCGAAACCGGCCATATTCCTTTTCGCCATGCCGGACCGTAAAGACCGCCGGGAGCTTGCGGCTCCCCAACGCCACCAACCCGTCCAGGCGAATCTCGCACGGGTCCACGTCATCGTCGCGATAGGTGTCGAATCCGATCAGCAGACCGTCTTCTTTTTGAAAGTACCATTGCGACCGGGCCCCTTGCGATTCGGCCAGCAGCACATCCACCAGCGGTCCCTGTCCATCCAGGGGTTCGCTCCCCTGGTAATAGAATTCGCTGAAGCCTTTGTCGCCCCGCGCCAAAAGCAGCCGCAGATGATGCATGGCCAGGAGCAAGCCCCCGGTGCCGGGAGGTTCATCTTCAAACTCCGCCACTCCCAACTCCTGAACAAACGCCTGTTTGCCTCCCGCCATCGTCAGGGCCGCCAGCTTGTCTCCCAGCGTGAATTCAAAGGGCGTCTCATCGGCGATCAGCGTTCCCGAGAGTTTCCAGGTTCCCGAATCGGAGGAAAAATCACCCCAGTCGGCCAGCCCGCGCAAAGTCCGGCCGCGCTCGACCTGATTGAAATGATAGTTGGCGAACCCCGGCCGTTCGCTGAAGTACTTCGCCAGGTGTTCGGGAGGGGGCGGAGCGGACGGCTTTGGTTGCCGGCCAGGAATGGGATTGGGGGGTTTGCCTCCTGGCTTGTCCCCCGGCTTTCGCCGCGGCCGGTCCGGGGGAGGGGCCTCGGGTTCATTGGGCCGCTTGCCGGGGGTGAGTTCCGACTGGCGATGCAAGGCGCGCAGGCGGACGAAGATTTCCTGTTTGCGTCCCTCGCGGCGATACACCAGCGGGAGTTTCCACCCCTTGGGGTAAATCCCCAGGACGTTTTTGAACTGATTCACGCTGCGAATCGGGCGGCCGGCAAAGGAGACGATTTCGTCGTCGGACCTCAGACCCCGGCGATACGCCTCGGACTTTTCCAGAATGCTGGTGACCACCACCGAACCGTCGTCGCGCGTGGCGACGGTGGCCCCCAGGGTTGCGTGATCGACAATCAGTCCCCCCCGCAGTCCATCGACGAAGTTTTTGATCTGGTTGATGGAAATGGCATATCCGGCGCCGGAGTTGACGCGGCCTCGTTTTTCGAACGAGCCCCGCCCGTTGATCCCCACCAATTCTCCCGCGGCGTTGAACAACGGTCCGCCGGAATTGCCGGGATTGATCGACGTATCGACCTGGATGCAGTCGGTGTATTCCAGAAAGGTTCCCGCCGGTTCCTGATACCGATGGACGCCACTCACGATGCCATAGGTCACGGTCGGTGTGAAATCGGTTGCCAGCAAGAACGGATTTCCCATGGCGAACGTGTAGTCGCCGACTTGCAACGTTTCGCTGTCTCCCAGTTTTGCGTGCGGAAAGTCATCGCGGCCGAACAATTTGATGAGCGCCACGTCTCCGGTGGGATCGATGCCGACGAGGACTGCGTCGTACAGAACGCCGTCGGACAAGCCACATTTCATAAACGTCCCGGCGCCGTTGGTGACGTGAAAGTTGGTGAGGGCAAACCCATCCGGGGTGATCAACACCCCCGAACCCCCTCCGGCCCCTTCCGGCCCGAAGATCGCCACCACCGATGGCGTCACCTGCGCCACGACGGCGATCCGGTCCGCCTCGGATTGGGCGACCACCGGATCCGCGGCGCGGAGGGGAACCTGCGGCCACAGTCCGACAACTGCCAGGAATGCCAGACAGGCAGCGGGGAGCGATCCGGCGCAGGCGATGCGCCGGAACGAGCGACTCCAAGCCTGCCGCCATCGGTCCCGATGCGCTGCCCGATCAACCAGCGCTCTGTGGCCTGGTTCTGCCAGCGGATTAAATCCCCTCATCGCGTGTTTCTTTCTCATTTGATGAGCTTGGCGTCCGCCAGGTCGAGATGGTCGGCAATGTCCAGGTCGGCCCCAAAATCCACCAGTATCTCCAGGTCGCGCACGCCGCCGACGTCCAGGTCCAGCGGCCGTGGAGGATCGGTCCCTTTGACATCTCCTGCATACAACGACTTGCCGTCGCCTGAAATCACAACCCGTACGTGCCCCTGACGGCGGACCGAGTCGTCGATCCCCAGCATCGCCTGAAATCGTGCGTAGTCTCCCGCCAGTCGATAACGGAGCGTCGATTTTGAATGGAGCGCGATCCCGCGCGGATACACCTTGCCCGCCAAAGTCAGCGGGGCGCCGTCCAGGCTTCGGTCACGTCGATATTCGTGAATGATCGGTTCATCCCCCCAGAAGGAGACGTATTTGGCGTCTCGCGGCTCAAGCTGCGACAGGTACTTCACCTTGCCGGCGCTGAAATCCAGGTGCAAAGGGGCATCCTCCGCCAGCGTCAAATCGGCGCCGGCGGCCAGGCGCACTAGAAACTGGCTGCCATCCCAGGCGACGCGGGAGGCCTGGAGCCGATCGCCACCGGTCAGAGTCATCTGACAGATGGGCTTGGAGAGATTGCCCGCTTTGCGCCGCAGAATCAGACCGTACACCCGGTCGCGCGCTACGGGGATCTCATCGCCGTCGATGAGGAAGCTGATTTTCTCGCCAATGTCTCCCGCCACCCCGTCCAGGAAGTCGAGCGAATCTTCTTTGCGCAGCACCAACAGGTCTTTTTTCGACTCTCTGGCCAGGAGTCCCTCCCAGGCCTCGTCCAGTTTGGCGGTCGAAATTCCCAGCCGCACGTGTGCCACGCGCGCGATTGGTACGGCGAACGCCCCGCACTGAAGAGAGTCCAACGTCGCCTGATTCTTGCGAACCGCGAACTCGCGGCAGGTCACCTGCGTCCCATCCGCCAGCACGACCCGCGCGCCGCTGGCGGGTTCCGTCGTGGGGGGCGAAGCGAGGTGAACCTCCAGCACCTCCGCCAGCGACAGATCGATCGTTTCCGACTCGCGGGAAAGACGCAGGGCGCGGTCCGACAGTTCGACCAGGGCTCCTTGGTGCCGCTCCCCTTTCAGCGTCGTCACTTCGACGGACGGAAGGTCGATCCATAGAGCCAGGCACAGCAGCGGCCACACGGTCATCGCAGTCACTTTCCGGAAGCGGCGGGCCGACTGGCTGCCTTCTTGGTGTATTCGTCGATCGCCGCGCCGTAATGGGCGCCGAATTGCCGGGCGATGTCATTCTTGGCGCGGGCCCGCATCTTGTCGGGCATGTCCCCCCACGAGCCGGTCTTGTCGAACTTCTTGGGATCGACATTCCCTGGGGCAGTCGAGCCTTTGATGACGCTGTCGTTGTTCGGAGAGTCGGAACGGTTCGACTGTCCTCCCGCCCCGCCTCCCCCGCCCCCCTGCTGGTCCTCAATCTTCTTGATGATCTCATCCAGCGTGGTGATGATCTCTTCTTCCTTCTTTTGCACTTTTTCCCCGGCCCGTCCCAAATGGAGCCGCCGTTCGACGTCGGCCATCTTCCGGGCAATTTCGTCGAGGGAATTGTCGGCGAGGGCTTCCAGGTCGTGTTGCATCAGGGCGGCCAGCGCGGTGTATCGCACCGGAACACCTTCCGTCGCGTGCAGCAATTGCTCGATTGTGACCAGCCCTTCCGCTTTGTGGAGCAGATAATGCTGACAGACGGCTCGGAAAAACAGGAGACTGGCGGGATCGACCACCTCCGCGAGGGGAATCGGCTCCAGAACCGCCAGCGCCTCCTCATACATTTGCCGCTGAGCCAGGTAACGGCCGTAAAACAGTCCCAGGTTCGCTGTATAGAACGGCGCCGCGTCCTCCGCGGTCAGCAACGTTCCCGCGGGAGCCAGCAAGGGGGGTCGCTGCAGGCCGCACTCGGCGACAAACGCCTCGGTGGGGGGATCGGCCAGGCAGAACGAGCGAATCGTTCGCTGGAACAGTTCTTCAGGAGAGGGAACGGAGTCTTCCAGGCCCCACAGTTTTCCGATCGCCTCCAGCCGCTCCGGGTTCCCCGCCGCGCGCGGCGCCACCCACTCCAGCGTTCGTGTCCGGACGCTGTCCGGTGCGGGAGGGGCCACCAGCGGGAGCGCGCGGTTCGCTTCCGGGTTCATGTTCTGCGGCGGGCCGATCTTTCGGACTCGCGGCGTGTCTGCCTGGGCCTGGATCGACGCGGGGACGATGACGGCCCACAGAGCCAGCCAGCAGCCGATCGACGGACGCATCATGACAAAAATCCTTGCGGTGGACAGAGCAGGGGGGAGCAACCGGGC
Organism: Planctomycetales bacterium; assembly: GCA_046152955.1. Lineage (GTDB taxonomy): Bacteria > Planctomycetota > Planctomycetia > Planctomycetales > Planctomycetaceae > SIAF01. Next base: position 15,885 of record JBJXGA010000444.1, read on the forward strand.
TCCCGTAGCCTGCCGGAATGGTTCACTTGTTCTTGCCGGTGGCGATATCGTGGGTGGCCTTTTGAATCCGCGCCTGGCGCTCCGCCAGATTTTGCAACTGGCCGATCAGGTCCAGGTCGTTCGCCTGCTCCCCTTCGACGAGGCGCCCCAGTCGCTTCGTGCGGTGGTTGACGCGCAATTGCAACGTGCGGAGCATTTTGAATTCGGCGAGTTGATCGACCAGTTGCGGATCCTGGGGAGGGCCATCCTGCGGTTTCTGCTGGTCCTTCTTGTCTTTGCTCTTCTCCATTTCTTTTTGCAGCGCTTCAATCATTTCTTCCAGGGCGTCGATGATCTCCCGCTCGATTGACTGCGTCAGCTCCCCCACTTCGGTCCGCTCCAGGCGCGATTCGACGATTCGCATGTCGTCGCGCACCTGTTCGACCGCTTCCGGAAACGCCACGGCGGACCCTTCGTCGCGCAACAGGGTGATCGCCTTGGTGGCTTCGATGGCGATGACATCCTCCTGACGCGCCAGCGCTTGTGCACGGGCCGAATGGCGTCCGCTCCGTTCATCGTCGGGAGTTTTGGCCAATTTCTGCGTCCCGTCGTAGACCAGCAGTTGCATCGTGAGCATCCGCTGGAAACGGGCTTCGAGCATCGCCAGAAATCGCTCTTTTTCCTCTTCCCGAAGCTGCCGCAGAATTTCTTCGAGTTTCTCCTTGGCTTTTTGCAGGTTGGAGAGCGCCTCGTCCTGCGCATCGGAGGCTTCGTGACGCTGGGCCTTTTTCAGTTTCTCCAGCGCCTGTTGCATGGCGCGCTGCGCCCGTTCCAGATCGTCCCGACCGGGGGTCTGTTCCTGTGGCTTCTTGTCCCCCGATTCTCCCGGTTGGGGCGCCTCCTGTCCCGATTCCCCCGGCGACGGCTCGCCCGGCTGTGATTCTCCCTCGGGACTCTCCGCGGGAGCCGCATCGCCCGGATCGGACTGGCCTTCGGGTGGAGCGTCTCCTGGGGGAGTCTCGGATTCAGACGGCTCTCCTTGAGAAGGAGTCTTCGGGCCCTCCTGACCGTCTCCTTGGTCTTTCGGGGGCTGATTTTTCCCCGGAGCGGGGCGCCCCTTGCCCGACTTCTCTGGCCCCTCTTGGGAAGGGGAGTCGCCGGACTCTGGCGCGGCGGAATCCGATGGATCTTCTTTTTGTTTGTCGTCGGGCTTGCCAGATTTCTCCGCGGGGCGCGATTTGGCCCGCTTCGCCTGGTCATCCTTATCGATCGATTTGGACAGTTTGCCGGTCTGGTCGGCAATCTTCTGCTGTTGCTGCGCCACCTCGTCCGCCGGGCTTTCCCGTTCGTTGTCGGCCCGATTCCCCTTTTCCCTGGCGATGATCTTGTTCAGTTCTTCCAGGTATTTCTTGATCCGCGCCTGTTCTTCTTTGAGTTCCTTGGCCCGGTCTTCGCTGAGCAACAGGTCCAGGAGCGCGTGCAATTGATCGACCACATCCCCCTGACGGTCGATGGCGTCTCCCAGTTGCTTGTTGTCGCGCAGGAGTTGAACCAGCTCACTCATCTGCTGCCCGATGCGGTCTTCCTTGCTCTTGCCGATCGCCCGAATCAACAGGTCCGCCCGGTCGGGGTCGGTGCGCCGCATCGACTCGGCGATCTTGTAGAGTGTGTCTTCGAAACGCTTGTAGCGTCGGGAGATCAGATCCTGCGTCGCGGCCAGAGGCTCCGCCACTGCCGAGGGGGATGGCTCCCCCCGCGAACTCTCCTCCGAAAGGGGGCGGTCGTCGGCCCGCAGGCCGACCGCCAGCACGGCTCCTGTCGCGCACAAAGCAACGCACAACCACCTCAGGCACCGCATGGGCATCGGAATCTCTCCCGGCTAACGCCACAGGTCCAGGGTCGAAAAGCTCGACCCCCGTTCAATCAGCACTGCATGTCAGCCCGCATCGTTGTGACCTGCCATTGGATTCGGCGGCTGGCGACACACGAGTTTGTCCCTGCCAGGTCGCGGATCACTGCAAGCCTTCAATCAATTTCTTCTTACGTTCCAGTCTCGTCTTTTCCTGCAGCTCTTCCTGCGACTTGATGATGTCCCGCAACAACTGCAGCGCTTCGTTGATCGTTTCCAGCTTCAGCATCTGCGCCAGGACCGCTTCCAGTCGTTCGATCGTCGCGTTCAGGCGATCGATCGGTTCCTCGAAGCGCGGGATCGGGTTCACCCGATCGTCCCAGGACTTGCGCAGGTGGACCAGCGCGTCGTCCAGAGTATTATAGTCAACCGCATTGATCGAATGCAGCGGCAGAATGATCCCGCCGTCGATCCGTTCCAAAAGGGCCTTGGCATCGGGGACGGCGTTGTTCTCCAATTCGTCGCGAATATCGCGGAATTCCTCTTCCACGGATTGCGTTTCGTTGGCGTTCTTGCGGATCCCACTGGTGGCCCGTTCCACGGTCGTCATCGCCGCCTGGCCGGCCCCCGCCAGTTGGTCTTCGGTCCCTCCCTGCGCTCCGGCCGGGGTTTCTCCCCCCCGCACTTCTTCCAGTCGGGTGCGCGCCAGAAGCAACTCCTTGCGGGTGGTTCGCACCTCTTCCAGGATCTGCTCGAACCGTCGCCGCAGGTTCAGTTCCTTGACCGCAATCAGCGCCAACAGTTCATCGTCGGAAACGACCTGGAACTGATACGGTTGCCCCGAGGCGACGTGCGGGCCGGTCAGGTCATCTCCATCGGCGGCCACCACTTTCAGAATCAGCCGCACCCCCAGCGTCAGATCCAGGGGGAGGACTGGAAACCGCTCGTCAACGGCGAATTGCCGTCGTCCTTCGGGCCGCTGGGAAAAGGGGGCGGGCCGAAACTCCTCCGCAGCGCCGCGATCGGCCTGCGGCGCTTCCACCCTGTACTCAAAGCGGGCGTCGGCGATCCCATAATCATCCGTCACTCCAAAGCGCTGTGCCGGGTTTTGCGAATCCTGGATTTCCCCCACCACGGGAATCGTGGCTTGCCGCGTGATCGCCGTCCCAATCCCCTTGAGCCGCGTCTCGACCTGGGGAGGCTCGTCCGGGATCGCGCGGACCGTCAGCCGAATGGGATCTGCCGTCATGATGTCATCCAGATCATGCAGCGTGATCCGCAGTGTGGTGTCGGGGGACAGTCGCAATGGCAATTGGACCGACCCGGACTCTGGCAGCACGTCCGGGGTGGGACTGATTCCCAACAGGCAGGGGATCGTGAAACCGCGCCCATCGGTCGCCAGAAACGACTCGGCGAGGGACAACTCGCGCCATTCCAGAGGAGTGGCTCCGGAGGCCGCCAGCGCGCATTCCGCCCGTTCGCGCGTGAAGCGGAGTTCCCAGCCGTCGGTGTGTACGCGAACCGCTTGCAGCGGCTTGTTCGTCATTCCCTGAAGCAGGAAATCGGTCCCGGCGGGGAGTGCCACCTGAGTCCCCAGGACCGGTACGTCCTGGCGCGCGGGAGCAGTGGAGCCCGGCTCGGTGACGTTCAAACCCGTGTAGCCGGGATACAGGCAATGCAGCACCAACCGATCCACCTGGGGGGGATCGACGACGTCGATCCGATACGGTTGACGGGCGGCATAGTCCCCCCCCTTGAGGGTCAGGTCGATGCTCTCGTGCAGTCCCAGCAGGCGGTGTCGAAACTCCGCCTGACCCACCTTGGTCATGAAGTCGCCCCCCCGGCCGGAGTGCTCGATCGCCCGGTAACGGAACTGCACCTGCTCGGGAACCTTCTTTCCTTCCGGCACGCGGGCTAAGAGCGTCAGATCTCCCCCGCGGGGATGCTTGTACCCTCCGTCGCGAAACGCCACGACCCGTTCTCCCGGATCGGCCAGAACGAAGAGTTCCAACTCGGTGTCGCGGCGGTACAGTTCCTCGGAGAGCCACACGTTCCTGCGGAACCACGTTTGAAACACTTCGCCGCTGGCCCAGGCGAATCCGCCGATCGACACCAGCAGCACCGTCGCCCCCAGCGTCGAGCGAACCAATGGACGCCGGTCAAACACTTCTCCCAGCGACAGCGTCCTGGTCAGTTGTTCCGCTTCGGCGCGGGTTTGCCTGAGCATCGCGACCGTGAGGGGCGAGGCGGCATGGTCCGACTCGGAGAGTTCGACCGCAGTGATCAGCCGGTCGCCCAACTGCGGGAACCGCCGTTCCAGGACCAGCGCCAGCGCCCGCTGGCGAAACCCGCGGAGCATACGCAGCGGGAGATACCAGACCCCGGCGCCGGCCAGCGCCGCCAGCGCGGCGACCAGCGCCGCACGGCGCGCCGCCGACGGCAACTCCAGCGCATAATCGACAGCCAGGCTGCACCAGAAGAGCGCTCCCAGAAGCGCCAGCACCAGACCCAGCCCCTCCAGCGCCACATAGCGCCTGATTCGCGCGCGCAAGCGATGCAGCACGTCGAACGCTACAGTTCCAGCAGAGGATTGTTCGGGATTCGCCATGTCACCTTGCCCGGACTCTACGCTACCTGATCGTTGGACTATACACGAAGTCCCCCCCCGCTCCCAGAGCGGTGTGGGCTATGCCAGTTTCAGCAGTTTGCGGGTGAGCCATTCCAGCGACAACAACCCGACCAGCAACCAGGTCACCCATTGTCGATCCCACAGCGTCCGCGGAAAGTCATATTGCACCTTTTGTGTCGTGCGGTCGGGAAGCAATCCCGGCAGCGCGTCAGCCGCCTCGTCCAGCGTGAGATAGCTCCCCCCCACCTCGCTCCGCGCCAGCGCCCGCAAGAGCGGCTCGTTCTGTTCCGGGCGATCAAACTCCAAATTGGGAAGTCGAACCGAAACTGAACCCTTGAGCCGATCATTCGAATCGGGAATGGGAATTTCCAGTCGGTAGTTCCCCGGTTGGCGCGGGACGAAACTTCCGGAAAAATGCCCCGGCCGGCTCTTGTCGGCCAGCAGCGTTGGCGCCGGGGAGAGCGGCTTGCCGGAAGGGTCCAAGAGCTCCAGGGGAACTTCGCTGGCGACCAGATCTTTGAACTGCGCGTCGAGGATTCGGGCGCGCACCTGAATCGTGCTTCCCAGAGGATATTGCGACTTCTCCAGCAACAGGACGCCGCGATTGGTTCCCCGCAGCAGGCGTCCCTGCCCCACCTCGCGCAGCAGCTTGATCCAAAACCGATCGTAATAGTCTTCCTCCATCGCGCGCAGCCGCCAAAACTCGCCGCTCCCCAGATAGAACACCCGCCCGGCTCCGTAAAACTGCGAGGCAATGAGGATTGGCTGGTCGGTCCCCAACGTCGAGCGCGGATCGCTGAAGCGCGCGTAAACCGTGGCCCCCGCTTTCGGGCCGTCGGTCGGATAGCCCCGGAAAAATCCCGGAAACTCCTTCCAGGCCCCCACCGACGACGTGGGGTTGTCAGTGAGCTGCAGGAACCCCGCCTCCAGGCCATCGCGGGTCAATTCCACCGGCCAGGGCTGGGAGAACTCTTCGTCGTCGATCGCCCGTTGCCGTTCGAGGACGACCGGATAGAGTTCCAGAACCCCCTCCAGCGGCGCCCGCGGCGCGTCGGCCAGCCCCGCCAATTGCTTGGTGTTGACATCCCCGGCAACCACCACCAGTCCCCCTGCCTGGGAAAATACCCAGTCCGCCAGGAGTTTCAGGCGGGCGCCATCCTCCCCGGCAATTCGTCCCCAGTCCGGGTCGAACCCCACCAGCACGTCGTACTTGAACAGCTCTTCGCGATCGGCGGGAAACTCAAACAACAGATTGTCAGAGTCCTGACTGATTCCCGGAACGCCGGTTTGCAACAGGACGTCGACGTCGATCGTTTTGTCGCGATGAATCAGCGTCCGTACAAACTGATAGTCCCGCATCGGTCCCCCGGCCACCAACAGCACCTTCGTCTGGCGGTCGATGACCTCGATGGCGATTTCGTCCTGGACGGTCCCTTCGGAAAGGCCGTCGATCTTCTTCTCTGGCCGCGCACGGATCTGAAACGTCCGCCTCCCTGGTTCCCGCGGCAAGTATTCGAACGTGACGTTGATCGGCACTCCATCCTCGAGGAGTTGCTCCTGACGGGTCTCTACAACCATCGGGGAGCCCGCGTCTGATTCCAGTTTGCTCAGCAACTCAATTTGCAGCGGCTGGCGAGCGACCCCCTGCCCGCTGACAAACGCCGTGATTGTGAAACCGTCCCCCAGATGGACATGCGTCGGCGCCTGGATTTCCGCCAGCCGGAGCGACACAGGGCGACGGGTGCTCCCCACGCCGACGGCGATCACCCGGACCTTGGCCGCGACCGCCGCTTCCGCCGCCGCCTGCGGATCGATTCCGGCGTTGTGCCCACCGTCCGTGATGATCACCACCCCCGAGAGGGTCTCCGCCGCCTCCTCGCGCAACACCTGCAGCAGCGCCTCTCCCAGACGGGTTTCACTGCCGCGCGGGCGGAGGAGCGACGGCCAATCGGGTTCGTCGCGAGCCGGTTCCGGAGTGGTATCTGATTCGATTTTGGAAGTGGCGGCTCGCTCAGCAGGCTCAGTTCCACCGGCCGCGGGGGGGCCTGCTCCCTTGGGAAGCAGGAGCTGCCTCACGGGAAGCGAATCGAAGGTGTGCAGACTGACGTCATGCGTCTTCCGCAGTTCGCTCAGCAAACGGGAGCGTTCCAGCACCTCTTGAACCAGCTCGGCCCGCGAGGGGACCGTCGTCAGAGCATCGGCGGTTGCCCCCTCCCGATCCTGGCGGCTCATCGAGACCGACGTGTCGACCAGCAGCGCCACGCGGGAGAATTGCGAGATCGTGCGGGACTTGCGTTCCTGTGGCAAGAGCGCCACCACCAGGAGCGCCGCGAGGGATCCCCAGCGCAGCGACCACAACCAGATTTTCCACGCCGGGTGCAGCGCGCGGGTGTCGCGCCGGTACAACCAGATCGACGCCAGAAACAACGCTCCGAACCCCAGGAGCCAGAACCCCTTGGACTCGCGTCCCCATTCGAACGTCGTCCAGAACTCGGTCCATTCCGACCAGTCGGGAAAGAGCTTCGCCAGCCAGCGGTTCATCGTCCCCCCCCAGGCTGGGCCGGATGGTAACTGAGTTTCAGCGCGAAGGCCTGTTCCACCAGCAGCCCCACCAGAACGGCCATCAAGACCAGATCGTGCAGATCGCGGGTCGATTCTTCGCCGTGGACCCAGGCGAAGTCTCCCGGCTCTTGAATCGTGGCCCGCACGTCCGGTCCCAGCCTTCTCAGGATCAGTTCGGTCGGCGCCAGTTTCAGCGGACTTTCCCCCTGAGGCACGTTATACGCCAATCGGCGCTGCTCTTCCGCCCCCTCCTGACGCTGCAGCGTGAGGCTGTAGATGCCCGGCTCGTCGGTCTGGCGGTATGTCTCTGCGTAACGGGCGTCGGACCCCTTGCTGTTCGCCGTCATCCCCGGCGCGGACGATTCGTTCTGGGTCATCGACAGCTTGAGCGGGACTGGACGGCCGTCGGGGGGGCGGACCTCGACTTCGGGCCGATAGGCCGCGGCGTCCAGCGACAGTACGATCGGCTCGCCGACCTGCCGGGTGGCGATCAACTCCCGTCGCCGCGCGATGTGCTTGGCCATCTCAAGTTGCATCGCGACAAATGGCCCTGCCAACCGCGGAAAATTGTTCCAGGGATCCCCCACCGAGGTCAGGCTGGTGAGCACCGTTCCCTGGCCGAAGCGATGCACGAGGATCAGCGGCGCTTTGTTGCGCAGCGCGCCGATCACCTGCACTCCGGCGGGAGGACTCCAGTCGCGGGGGACCGAAAAATACCGATTGATCCGCACCAGATCCAGGTACGAGTTCCCCTCCCCCTCAAACACCCGAAAGACCGCGTGTGGCGTCAGCGCCAGGTCTGGCGCCGGGTTGGTTTCGTCCACCGCCAGTTCCGTGGCGGCCCCCAGTTGCGCCGGAAACAGACCGCGCCCCTCCCGATAGAGCGCTTCATTGTAGAACGCCGAGCGCACCTGGTCTCCCAGATACCAGGCCAAGCCTCCCCCCGCCGCCACGAACTGTTCCAGCGCCTGCACGGCGTCCGAAGGGAGTTCCGCAACGTTAAGCAGCAGGATGCTCTGAAACTTGTGGAGCGGATGACGGCGGAGGTACTCGACCGGCTCGATCTGCGGAGCAAAGCCGGTGAGGCCGGGGGCAGGGGCCAGGGCGATCGACAGATAAAACGGGTCGTCTGCCGCCGGTTTGCCGCTGACGATCAGCACCGGATGGCCGTCCGGGACATCCAGCGTCAAGTACCGCTGATTGTCCTGCTCCAGGGCGTCGGCCGGGAGCGAGACGGCAACGTCGTGCGCCCCTGTCGTGGGAAACACCACGTCGAATTCCCGCGTCACTTCCTGGTCCGGTTCGAGGCTCTCAATCAACTCGGTCGTCGGGAGCCTTCTCCCATCGACCAGAACTGTCAGGCGAACCTCCTTGGCGACCTGGTCGCCATAGTTGTGGACCGTCGCCGCCAGCCGCAGCGGCACATTCGCGGCCGCCACGTCAACCGCGCCAGTCAGTTCCGTCAGACCCAGGTTGGGGTGCGCTTCGGGAACGGTCTTCACCAGGTTGACCGCAATCTGGGCGCGAGTCAACTCGCGGAATTGATTGGCCAGCGCCGACTGATCCTCCCAGTCGCGGTGCCGAAAATCTGATATGAGGTGAAAATTCCGCGCGCCGGCCGGCTGCTCGGTCAGCAGCCGATGCGCAGCGCCGGCCCCTGCCGCCAGATCGGGGGTGCGATGTGAGCAGGCCAGGCCGGACAGCAACGTCTCCAACCGGCTGCTGAATGCGGCGTTCAGATTCTGCCGAGTGAACAGCGGCTGATCGGGATTCGACGCCAGAAGCAGCGTCAGGGTCTGCGTGTCGGGCTGTCGTTCACCCTCGGCGGCGATCTTCCGCAGCACCTCTTTGGCCGCCTCGAACCCGCTCGTTTCTCCCCACCGGTCGCGCATTGATCCTGAATCGTCCAGGAGCGCCACATGGTGCGTCCGCGTTTCCTGAAACAGCGAGAACTGCGCGGGGTTGATCAAGGGTCGCGCCACCAGGCAAACCAGCGCCGCGACGACGATCAAGCGGAGGAGCAGCAACAGCAACTGCTCCATGAGAATCCGCCTTCGATTGCGCTGCTGGCTGGCCAGCAGAAACTCCATCGCCGCCCAGCGGACGCGCCGAAACCGCAACCGGTTGATCAGGTGAATGATCACCGGCGCCGACAGCAGCGCCATTCCCGGAAGAACAAATTCCGGATGGACGAACAAGCTGGCAAGCCAGGAGGGCATCGGGGGAGGGGCTAGGCGCTAGGGGTTAGTGGATAGGAATTTCAAATTTCAAATCTCAGGACTCAAGACTCAGGACTCATCCCCCCGCCGTCAGGCGCGGGCGGATTTCGGCATGGCGATGCGGTGGCTGATGTAATGGCCCAGGACGGCATCCAGGTGGTCGCTGGTGCGGATGGTCTGGTAATCGATCGTTTGCCTGGAACAGTTGCGGCGGAGTTCGTCGAGGAATCGGCCCATGGCTTCCAGATACCCTTCCCGCAATGAGCGCGGGTCGCAGGTGATCTCTCCGGCGGCTTCCATCCCTTCAAAACGGGTCGTCCCTGAAAAATTGAAGTCGAGCTCCTCGTCATCCAGGATGTGAAACACCAGCACGTCATGCCCGCGATGCCGCAGCAGCTTGAGCCCTTTGAACAATCCGTCGCGCGGGGCGAACAGATCCGAAACGAGGATGATCATTCCGCGGTGCGTCTGCTCTTCGGCCACCTGCGCCAGGATCCCCTGCATGTCGGTCTTTTCCGCGGGCTGCTGGGCGTCGAGGGCGGCCAAAACCGCATGCAGATGGTTCCGCTTGCTCCGCGGCGGAACCGCGGTCCGGATTCCCGCGTCAAAACTCACCAGCCCGACCGAATCCTGCTGGCGGAGCAACAGGTACGACAGGCTGGCGGCGATCGCGCAGGCATATTCATACTTGGTGATTTGCCGCGAGCCGAATTGCATCGACTCGCTGACATCCACCAGCAGCGTACAGCGGAGGTTCGTTTCTTCCTCGTACTGCTTGATGTAGTACTTGTCGGTTTTCGACCAGGCCTTCCAGTCGATCCGCCGCGGATCGTCCCCGGCGACGTATTCGCGGTGCTGCACGAACTCCACCGATTGCCCGAAATAGGGGCTGCGATGCAAGCCCGACAGAAACCCCTCGACGACGTTCCTTGCCTGCAGCTCCAGCCGCGCAATGCGCGCGATCGCGTCAGGCTGCAAAAATCTTCTGGAATCTCGGGTCACGCGTCAGTTCGCCTTCCTTCGAGGGGGTTTCCTGAACCAGCCGCCCGATCACTTTGTCGGCGGAAATGCCTTCGCTTTCGGCCGAAAAATTGGTGACGATCCGGTGCCGCAGGACCGGAGCCGCCAGCGCCGCCACGTCTTCGGTTGCCACATAGCTGCGGCCGTTGAGCAGCGCCCGCGCTTTGCCTCCCAGCAGCAAATACTGAACCGCTCGCGGACCGGCCCCCCAACTCAGCCAGTCGTTGATGAACTCGGGGCTCCCTTCGCTTCCCACTCGCGTCTGCCGCACGAGCGCCAGTGTGTACTCGATCACGTGGTCGCTGGCCGGCACCTGGCGGACAATCTTTTGCAAATCGAGAATCTCGCCGGCGCTCAGCACCGGATGGATGTCGTCGCTTGTCACGGTCGTGGTTCGGCGGGCAATCTCAAATTCTTCCTTGAAGCTGGGATAGTTGACGAACACCTTGAACATGAAGCGGTCCTGCTGGGCCTCGGGGAGGGCATAGGTGCCTTCCTGCTCGATCGGATTCTGCGTCGCCAGCACGAAGAAGGGATCAGTCAACGGATGCCGCACCCGGCCGACCGTCACTTGCCGCTCCTGCATCGCTTCCAGAAGGGCGGCCTGAGTCTTGGGGGGGGTGCGGTTGATTTCGTCCGCCAGGATCACGTTGTAGAACAGCGGCCCTTCGATGAATCGGA
>JBJXGA010000464.1:0-9086 GCA_046152955.1 Planctomycetales bacterium
GAAGCGCGACGTCTCCGACAGCGCGACCCCCCCCGACCCCCCCTTGCTAAGGGGGGGAGAAGGACCGCAGCTAAGGGGGGGAGGAGGCGAGAGTGCTAGCGCTGGCGAAGCCCGCCCCATCGTCGTCCAGGGGGCGGCACAGCACAATCTGCAAAACGTCAGCGTCGAAATCCCCAGGCATTCCCTGAGCGTGTTTTGCGGTCCCAGCGGCAGCGGGAAGACGTCGCTGGCGATGGACACGCTCTATGCCGAGGGGCAGCGCCGGTATGTCGAGTCCTTGTCCGCTTACGCAAGGCAGTTTCTGTGCCAGATGCCCAAGCCCCGTGTGGAGCAGATCACTGGTCTCTCCCCTGCCATCGCCATCGAACAGAAGACGGTGGGAAACACCCCCCGCTCCACCGTGGGGACGGTGACCGAGATTTACGACTACCTGCGAATTCTGGTGGCGCGGCTGGGAAAGGCGTGGTGCCCGGAATGCGACGTGCCGATCGAACCGCAGACCACCGATCAGGTCATCGAGAAGATCCTCGACGCCCCGGAGGGAACGCGCATCCTGCTCCTGGCGCCGCAGGAAGTGGCCGTCGGAGATTCCTATGACAAACTGTGGGGGCGACTGCGGGAGCAGGGGTTCCGCCGCGTGCGCGTGGATGGCACGACGTACACCCTCGACGAGGTTCCGGAACTCGACCGCCGCAGCCGCCACGACGTGCAGATCGTGGTCGATCGCCTGACCCTCTCCCGCGCCGCCCGGAGCCGGATTGCCGATTCGATTGAAGCGGCGCTCGATCTGGGGCGCGGCTGGCTGCACGTGGCGCGCGTCGCCGACGATCGTCCCGAACCCGACTGGACCATCGATCGCTACAGTCTGCATAAGGCCTGTTTGACCTGCGGGCGCAGCTTTGACGACCTGTCTCCCCATCATTTCTCGTTCAACAGTTCACTGGGTTGGTGCCCGGCGTGCGAGGGGTTGGGAACGCAGCAGGGGACCGATCTGTCGGCGCTGATCGCCGATCCGCGACGGACACTGGCGGAGGGGGCAGTCGCCCTCTGGCCCGATGCACCGCACAATCCGCCGTTTGCCGCCATCCTGACGGCGCTCTCCAAACAGTTTGGCATTCCCTTGGATGTCCCGTTTGAAAAGCTCGATCCGCGGCATCAACGCCTGGTGCTGTATGGGACCGGGGAAAAGTGGTTTACGGTCGAATTCGATCCGGGGCTGCTGGCGGGCACTTCCTCTCCCAAGGGGCGCGGAACGGGTCGGGCGCCGGCGGGGCGAGTCCAGATGCGGTTGCAATACAAGGGACTGTACCCCGCGATCGAAGAAGCCACGCGGGTCTCTTATGCGCATCGCCTGAGACTGGATCACCTGGTGGGGGAGGTCGCCTGTTCGGTCTGCCAGGGGAGCCGCCTGCGGGAGGATGCGGCCGCCATGCGATTTCAGGGACGGACCCTGCAGCAACTGTGCCAGCTCCCGCTGGGAGAGTGCCTGGAGTTTTTTCGGAAGATCAAACTGAGCGCTGCGGAGCGAAAAATCGCTGGCGACCTGCTGCAGGAGGTGGTGGGGCGGCTGGCGTTCCTGGTGGATGTGGGACTGCACTACCTGACGCTGTCGCGCACGATGCCGACCCTCTCGGGGGGAGAGAGCCAGCGGATTCGTCTGGCCGGGCAGGTGGGCCGGGCCTTGACGGGGGTGCTGTACGTCCTCGACGAGCCGACCATTGGTCTGCATCCGCGCGACAACACCCGGTTGCTGGACGCCCTCCGCCGTCTGCGTGACCTGGGGAACACCGTGATCCTGGTGGAGCACGACCGCGAAGTCCTGGAAGCGTCGGATCAGTTGTTCGACTTTGGTCCGGGGGCAGGGCGCTTCGGCGGGACGATCGTCGATCGCGGCCCGCCGGGCGATGTGGCGCGCCGCGGCGCGTCGCTGACCGGGAAATACCTGGCAGGGACCGAATCGATTCCGATCCCCGATCGGAGGCGGATGCCGTCGCTGAGCTCGTCGAACGATGAGGCGGAGGGAGATGCGCCTCGCGCGGATCGGCTTCCGCCGGGAGGGGGGTGGCTGGAGATCCGTGGCGCGCGGCACCACAACTTGCGGGATGTTGACTTGCGGCTACCACTGGGGACGCTGACGTGCGTGACGGGGGTTTCCGGATCGGGGAAAAGCTCTCTGATCGAGGAGACCCTGGCGCGGGGGGTCGCCCGGGCGCTGCACCATGCGCGGGAGATGTCCGGCTCTTTCGACGAACTGTTGGGGATCGATCGGATCAACAAGGTGATCACCGTCGATCAGCAACCGCTGGGGACGACTCCGGCATCGAACCCGGCGACCTACACGGGAGTCTTCGACCACATCCGCGAATTGTACGCCCGGCTGCCGGAGGCGAAGGTCCGTGGGTATCGACCTGGGCGGTTCAGCTTCAATCGGGCGGGGGGACGTTGCGAAGCGTGCGAAGGGAACGGCCAGCGATGCATCGAGATGCACTTCCTTCCCGATGTCTGGGTGGAGTGCGATGCCTGCCGCGGCAAGCGGTTCAATCCGGAAACGCTCACCGTGCAGTATCGCGGGCACTCGATCGCCGACGTGCTGGAGATGTCGATTGGCCAGGCGCACGTTCTGTTCGGAAACATTCCAGCGATCCGCGGAATCCTGGCGACGCTGTGCGCGGTGGGGCTGGATTACCTGACCTTGGGGCAGTCGGCGGGGGCCTTGTCCGGGGGAGAGGCGCAACGGGTGAAATTGGCCGCCGAATTGTCGCGTCCCCAGACCGGAAAGACGCTGTACATCCTCGACGAGCCGACCACCGGTTTGCATTTCGACGACATTCGCAAGCTGCTCAAGGTGTTGCACAGCCTGGTGGAGTTGGGAAACACCGTGGTGGTGATCGAGCACAATCTGGATGTTATCAAGACCGCCGACTGGATCATCGACCTGGGGCCGGAAGCGGGGGAAGCGGGAGGTTGGATCGTCTCCCAGGGGACGCCGGAGGACGTGGTGGCGTCCGCGGCGCGGCGGAGTCCGGCTGGCAAGACCCGCGCCTCAGCAGCCCGGCGCGGAGCCGCGGCAACAGCGGCCACGAGCATGCGGTCTTATACGGCGGAGTTGCTGGCCCCGATTCTGGAACAGGGGGCCCGCGAACAGATGGAACTCTTCGACGCCCAGCAGGCGGCGCGCAGGCAGGCGGGCGATCTCGACCTGCGACAGGTGGGACGCGACGCGCGGATGCCGTGGCAGGTGAATGGACGGCAATGGCATTGTGTCGATCGGCTCAGTCATCAGGGGCGCCCCTGTCAGTGGCAGGGAACGGCGCTGGAACTGGTCATCGACCGCCTGGAAGAGGAATCGGATTTTGCGCCGGTCAACTGGAATGATCGCAGCGTCGTCGAAGTGACGGCGTCCGGTCCGGCGGAAACCTGGTTTCTGCATGCTCTGACGGGGGACGAATGGCTGCTGTACCTGCGATTCCGCGTTCCCCGGCAGACGTTTCGCGAAGAGGATTTGCAGGCCGCGCTGGGGCTCAAGCCTCTGGACGATCTGGATGAACTACCGGTTTACGGTCGAGGCGAACGGGTCCGTGTGCAGACCGCCAAGGGGGCGTGGCAAGAAGTGGCTCTGACGGTCCATTGGGAGCGCGAGATCGACACTCCGGCGTTTCGCAAATTCCTCGACCAGGCGCTCCGCGCCTACCTGTCCCGCGCCCAGGCAAAAAAACTCGATCCGGCCGATCTGACTCCCTGGAAAGTTTTGGGACGCAAATGGCACGTGTCGCGCAAGGGCTTTCCCAGCGGCAAACGGGTGGCCTGGGAACCGGCGGTCGTCGAGGGGTTGTTCGATCTGCTGCTGGCGACGTTTCCCAACGCGGAAATCGACTGGTCCAACAAGCAGGTGGTTTCGTTTCAAGCCGCGGGAGCAACGGGCTGCCGCGCGGCAGTCTATACGAAGCGCCGGGCTGGGGTGGACCTCACACTGACTTGCCCGGCGGGGAGGTTCACTCTGGGACGGATCGCCCACTTGGGTGCCGAGCGCGAGATCTCGCGCGATGCTGACGGTCTGGAACAGATCAAGCTCCGCTTCGATACGCCGGCCCAGATTCAGTCTCCGGAATTGCGGAAGTTGTTATTGGAGGCCGGAAGATAGACCGCAACTTTCCATGACCAATCCGAGGAACTCCTTCACGACGACACCGATCCGTGGTAGGCTGAAAGAAAGGTTCTCGAATCCCTGCGCCACTCGATCGCCTAAGTGCATCTGGCGGCGCGCCGTCACTGCCGTAACCGTTGCCAAATCCCCCCGGACCAAAGGCTTCAATCTGTCAATTGATTTGACTGGTTAGGTGAGAAAGGATCCCGCCCAATGAGCGCTGCCGGCAAGCATCGAACCTGTCCCACCTGCGCTGAACGGGTGCCCGCCAACGTGAAGGTTTGCCCCTACTGCCAGGAATCGCTCGACGGGGGTGGGGGGGCTGGCGGTCGGCGGCGGCGTGAGGTCGATTCGGCCGCGAGCGAGTCATCGGATGACGGCACGGGTGGCTTGATTCCTTACAAGAACATGCCGGCGCTCATGGCGTATTATTGCGGCGTCTTTTCGGTCATTCCCTGCTTCCCCCTGGGGATCGCGGCCTTTGTCCTGGGAATCATGGGACTGAAGAAGGCCAAGGCGGAGCCGCGGGTTCGTGGGCAGACGCACGCCTGGATTGGCATCCTCGTGGGAGGGTTCTTTGGCCTCGTCTGGACCGTGCTCACCGTCATCATGGTCGTCGCCCTGATTCTCGGCGCAACGCAAAAGCCGCCTCAAAGGCAATTCCAGCAATTCCAACCAGCGTCATTGCATGTCCACTCCTGAACTCGCACAACTGGAAATGCTGGCCCAGGTCGATCATCTGATCGACCGGCTGCGGCAATGGATTGAGCCGGATTCCGGCTGGGAGCCGCTGGAGCAGTCCCGGGCGCTCGTGCAACGCCTGCTGTCGCGCGTCGATTCGCTGCGGATCCGACTGGAAGCGCCGCTCGTGGTCGCCACGTTTGGCGGGACGGGCACCGGCAAAAGCGCCCTCGTCAATGCGCTCGTCGGACAGGAGTGTACTGCCAGCGGACGCCAGCGTCCGACAACCTTGCGACCGGTGCTGATCTGTCAACCGGGGATCGAACTGGAATGGCTGGGACTCCCGGCTGACGCGGTGGAAGTCGTCCGAGTCGATGTTCCCCTGCTGCGCGACATCGTGCTCATCGATTGCCCCGATCCCGACACGACGGAGGGGGAAACGGCTGGCAGCAACCTGGCCCGCCTGCGTCAGCTCCTTCCCTACTGCGACGTGCTGATCTGCGCCTCGACGCAGCAAAAGTACCGCTCGGCGCGCGTCGCCGACGAATTGGCCGAGGCGGCGACCGGTTGCCGGCTGGTGTTTGTGCAGACGTTTGCCGACATGGACGAGGACATCCGCGACGACTGGCAAGAGCAGCTTGCCGGGGGATACCAGGCGCCCGATCTGTTTTTTGTCGATTCGCTGCGTGCCTTGCGCGAACAGCAAGCGGGGTTGCGTCCCACGGGGGATTTCCGCCGCCTGCAGGAACTGCTCGCCACCGAGCTGGCCGCGTCGCATCGCACGCAAATTCGCCGGGCCAATCTCGTCGATCTGATGCACGCGGCGCTCGAACATTGCCGAACGCACCTGGACCAACACGCACCTCCGCTCCAGCGGCTCTCCGACGGGCTGTCGCAAGCGCAGCAGCGACTTGGGACGCTGATGGCCCAGCGGTTGTGCGAAGAACTGCTGGCCAGCCGCGGGCTGTGGGAGCGGCGTCTGCTGGGATGCGTCACTGATCGCTGGGGGATCAGTCCCTTTTCCCTGGTGCTGCGTACATTCAACAGTCTGGGGAGTCTGATGGCGTCGGCCGGATTGTGGCGTGCCCGCAGCACGGCGCAGATGGCGCTGGTCGGCGCGCTCCAGGGAGCGCGATGGCTGACGGCCAAATCACAGGAACTCCAGGTCGAAGAACGGCTCGAACGGGTCGCCGCGCTCGGCCTGGATGATGGCGTACTGCGCGAAACGCAGTTGATCATCGCCGGCTATGTACAGGACGCGCGGCTCGATCCGCGGTTGGTCAACCCGGGGGACTTCGAACATCTGCGGAACCAGGCGGCGCGCGTCGAAAACCGCTTTTTGGGGGATGCCGGACGGAACGTGGAAGTGGTCGTCCAGGAATTGGCGGCGAAGCACTCCGGGTGGCCGGTCCGGATCGGTTACGAAGCGCTCCTGGCCGCGCTTCTGGCATACATCGTCGGTTGGCCGGGTTATAGCTTTTTCTACGCCCACCCCTGGCTGGGAAAGCCCCTGGTCCCCTCCGACTTTTACATCCATGGCGCGGTCTATCTGCTCCTCTGGTCGGGATTCCTGGTGATGCTCTTCACGCGCCGCCTGCGGCGCGGCCTGGTGGATCGGATCACCGCACTGGCCCGACAGATGGCCGAGTCCCGGATGTCCGCCGGTCTGTTTCCCGCTCTGGAACGGACGCTGGAACAGATTCGTGTCCAGCGGGAACGCTTGGAGGCCTTGTCGCAGAGCACCGCCGAACTCCGCCGCGACATCGCCGGCCGCTCCGCGTTGGGCTCGCAAATCACGACTGTCGGCCCGCCGCGAGCACTCCAGTCCGATTCCGTGGCGGTGAAGTGATTGACTCAATATTTCCAGGCCGGCGACGAATGACTGGGACGGGATACTGCGTCCGGTGGATCAACTCCAGGAAGCTCTTATGTCAGACGAACTGCACTCCGAAGGCCCGTTGGCCGCTGGTTCCAGCCTGTCCCCGCCCGGTTCAGCCCCCACCGGCGTGGCCCGTCAAAAATCCCGGTGGCGATGGGTGCTGCTCATCCCCGTAACGGCACTAGTGTTTGTGGTTTACGTCAGCCTCGTCCCCAAACCGCGGCTGGCCCAGGGGATCCTGGTAGGGACGCATGGTCCGGACGGCGGTTCGCACGTTCTAGGGGACGTCTCTCCCTCGCCGTTGCTGGCCGCCCACGCCGCGACGGTGAATTCGAAATCGACATTTGCTTCGTCGACGGTCTCGTCGCATTCCGACGACGCCGTCCTGGCCGATCGCTCGATCGCGATTTTCAATCGCTCTGAACATCTCCTGATGGGTCGCGTGGGGCTGGCGCTGTTCGAAGCGCTGCAGAAATCGGGACGGTTCGAGTCGGTCCGATATGTCCCGCTGGGAAGCTCCCTTGCCTCCGGACAGCGTCTGCCCGACTTGTTCGTCACACTGAACCTTGCATCGCTGAGTGAGGTGGCCACCCCGCTCGGCCGAAAATTCGACGCGCAGATCGTCGCCACTCTCGGTACGGAACTGTACCGGTCGAACGCTTCGCGGAGCGATCATCTGTCTCGGCCCGAGGTGGAATTCGGATGGCGGGGCGAACTGCACTACCAGGGGGACCAAACCGGATTTGAATCTTCAGGAGCGCGATACGCGACCGTCAGCGCTGAGATTACCAAAGCGATCGATTCCGCAATTCAGAAGGAACTGGCGGGGCAGCGCGACAAGCACGGTCCACCACTGCCCGTGATTCCCGAGTTCGAACCGGCGTACCTCGTCCCTCCTGCGCTGCCGGTCCTGGAATTGCTGCACGCCCAAAAGTTGCTGGACGGCTGCGGGTTCATGCTGCCGTCGGTCGCCATGTGGCGTTTCGACAGCGCGGAACCGGGAGAGCTGTTGCGGAAACAGATCCTCCCGGCGCTCGAGGCGGACGGCTGGAAGAATACTCAGCAGGAATCGGGGCCCGAATTCAACGTCTGGCTTGAGCGTGATACGGCATGGCTGCGGATCTTTGCCGAACCGGCGGCATTCCCGGGAGCGTTTACGGAGCAGGCGGCCGAAGCTCTCTCGCGCTCGTATCTAGTGTCCTATGCGAGACGGATGTCTCAGGCGGAGATTGACGAAGGCCTCCAATCGCTGCTCCAGCGTGCGGCTCCCGAGTCGTCGCTCGTGCTGTTCAGTCGGTGGTGGGAGGCGCACCGCGGTCCGATCGAAGAGTTCTTTCGGGAACATCCCGCGCAGAGCCCGCGCGCGCTGCAATGGCTTGCGGATTGGCATACCAGGGATGGTCATCCTGAACAGGCACGTGAGCTGTATTTGCGGGCTGCCGCCCTCGACCAACTCCTGAATTCCGGCAAAAACAAAGTGCGGCTGGCCGAACTGTCCAAGAAAGCCGGCCTGCCGGAACTCCCGGCGTTTCCGGAATTCGAAACGATTGAACACCTGGGGCTCCCCGACTTGCGGCCCGAGGGGGTCCAGGAATTCGTCGTCGATCCCGCCCACCCCTTCACCGGGATTCTCGCTGCGGACGAATCCGAGATTCGATTGCAGATCCTGAGCGTTTCCAGGAATGCCGACGGAGCTTGGAGTCTGAAAATCGGTCAACGCCATCTGGGGCGGACTGGATCCAATTCCCTCTCGTGGATGGAACACAGCCTGGGTCAGGCCCCGCTCGCCGGGCTGACGGTGAACACTGCTCCGGACCAGTCGCTGGAAATCGAATGCCGGCCAAGAGACCAGCCGGGACATTACCGATTGACGTTGATCCGTCGTCGGACGTTGGTTTCCACGACGCCAAACAACTGCTCGTGACGTTCGAGGGATGAGGTGAGAGCCGCCAGCAACCGCTTGGCCGTATAGTGGTTGATGATGATCCGTTCCGAGATCTTGACCTTGACGTCCCCCGTCGACATCGGGCTGGTGTTGAGTCCCACGTCAATGATCAGCTCTTCCGGGGTGCTAGAGACCCGGCAAAAGTTGGCGTACAGCGGCGAAACGGACGAGTCGTCGACGGTCAGCTCCCCCTGCGCCGGCGCTGCCGGCTGTGGAACCACCGGATCTGTCACGGAGGTGTTGGCGGAGGGTTGAATTGGTTCTTCAGGCACGGCGATCTCGCGATGGATGGTAGTCGATGGAATGGTCCCAATCCGATGTGGGCCATCATACCGGACCTGTCATCCTCAGGGTAGGGAGCGGTTCCGGGCGATTCTGAGACACACTGCAGTACTCGCCGGTTTTCCCGCTTGGCTGCGGGAAAATTCTGCTGCCGA
>JBJXGA010000470.1:0-4284 GCA_046152955.1 Planctomycetales bacterium
CAGCACGGCCATGTTGTTGGCCTCGGTGCCCCCGCCGGTGAAGATGATTTCGTCGGGATCGGCCTCGAGGATGGCGGCCATCGATTCCCGAGCCTCTTCGAGGACGCGGCGGGCGCGGCGGCCGGCAGCATGGCGGCTGCCAGGATTGGCGAAACTATCGCGCCAGTGGCGCGACATCAGTTCCACGACCTCGGGGTGGGGGCGGGTGGTGGCGTTGTGGTCCAAATCGATCGGTTCGAGCGTGGTCATATCGAGGTTATCAGGGGGCGAAGCGGCCTGGGGCGCGCAGAGGCAGGTCGCTGGCCGGTGTGGGAGCTGTGGTCGAAACGAGAGTCCGCGGACGCGATCCAGGCCCTGGGAGGCGGGAAATTCAGCCCCCGGCCGGGGCGATCTTCTTGATTCACTGGAATTACGCAGGTACGATGCAGCCTGCGTTCCCCAGGGAAGCGTCCGAATTGTCTCATATCATCGACCCATTGTATGCCAAAGCAGACCGACATTACGATCCTGGAGGCTCGCTGTTCATTCGAGCCGGTACAGTTCCGCTCGCCGCTCAAGTTCGGCGGTCGAGTGATGGACAAAGGGACGCTGATCAACGTCGACGTCCGGGTGGAAACACGAAACAAGCGCCAGGAGGCGGGGTTTGGCAGCATGCCCTGCGCGCCGGTGTGGGCCTGGCCCAGCGGCGCCGTGTCCGTCCAGCAGGCGGACGAGGCGATGCAGGAGTTCACCCGCCAGGTCGTCGAACTGGCCGCCGACTATCCCGACTACGGCCACCCCATCGACATCACCGAGCAGTTCATGGCGGAGTTTCCGCATCTGGCAAAGCAGGTGCAACAGCAGATGAAACTGCCCGAGGCGATGCCTTACCTGGCGCAACTCGTCGCCGCGAGCCCGCTCGACGCGGCGCTCCACGACGCCTACGGCCGCGTGCATGGCAAAAACAGTTACGACGTCCTCTCGTCGGAGTACGTCAATCACGACCTGTCGGAGTACCTCGACGCCTCGTTCAAAGGGGAGTACCTCGACAAGTACACGCTGCGCACGCCGCAGCCCAAGTTGCCCCTGTACCACCTGGTGGGAGCGGTCGATCCACTTTCGGCGGCGGAGGTTGCCAAGAAAATCGGCGATGGTCTCCCCGAACACCTGGGAGAGTGGATTCCCTTCAACGGCCTGACGCACCTGAAGATCAAGCTCAACGGGGACGACCTCGGCTGGGACGTCGAGCGCGTACTGGCGGTCGACAAGGTGTCGTGCGAGGCGCAACAGGCGCGCGGCTGTGCGACCTGGTGCTATTCGCTGGACTTCAACGAAAAGTGCGCCAACGTCGATTACGTCCTGGAATTCCTGCGCAAGATCAAGCAGGGAAATCCGGCCGCCTTTGACCGCGTGCAATACATCGAACAGCCGACGCACCGCGACCTGGCGGCGCATCCCGAAAACAAGATGCATGAAGCGGCCAAATTGAAGCCGATTGTCGTCGATGAATCGCTCGTCGATTACGACAGCCTGCTGTTGGCTCGCGAGCAGGGCTACACCGGGATCGCCCTCAAGGCATGCAAGGGGCAGACCGACTCCCTCCTGCTGGCCGCCGCCGGGCAGAAGTTCGGCATGTTCCTGTGCGTCCAGGATTTGACCTGTCCCGGCTATTCGTTCCTGCATTCGGCCAGTCTGGCGGCGCGAATTCCAGGGATTGCGGCGATCGAAGGGAATGGTCGGCAGTTTTGTCCCGCGGCCAATCGCCGGTGGCGGGCGCAATATCCGCCGATGTTCGACATCAAGGACGGAACCGTGGGAACGGCCGTTCTCAATGGGGTCGGGTTGGGGTTCTGAGGCCGGCTGGTCAGCGGGGTCGCCCGGACGCCCGTTGGTGCGACATGGCTTCCAGATGGCGGCTGTTGACCCCCAGATGCTCGCGCATGGCGGCGGCAGCGGCGCTGGGATCCTGATCGCGCACGGCGTCCAGGATCTGCTGGTGGTGGGCAAAGGCGAGAGCCGCGCCGTAGCGCTGCAGCGTCTTGAGTCGGCTGCCGGTCAGCAGATCGTGGATCGGCGCCAGCACCAGCGGGAACACCCGATTGCCGCTCGCCTCCGCCAGCAGTTCGTGAAATTCGGCATCGGCTTTGACATGCGCCGCCAGCGATTTCCGCGGATTGGACAGTGTTCGCTGCGTCCCTTCGAGTTGCTCCAGGTGCCGCTGTGTACGATGCTCCGCCGCCAGCGACGCGATCGTCGTCTCCAGGGAAAACCGCACGACCGTCAGGTCTTCCAGCGGCATCTGGGCGGAGCGGAGCTGCCGCTCATAATCCAACGGGTTCTGTCGGCCTCCCGGGCTCCCCGGGCCACCGGGCGGGGCGACGCGGGAACCGTTTCCGGGCTGGCTCTCGATCAGACCCTGGTGGCTCAGTCGCTCCAGCGCTTCCCGAACCACGGCGCGGGTGGCCCCCAGTCGGGTACAGAGCGTTTGTTCCGCAGGAAGATATTCGCCGATTGCCAATTCGCCGGTCAGGATGGATTGTTCGATCTGGTGGGTAATTTCCGAAACGCGATCGCTCGCGGATTTGACGTGCATGGTCTCTCATGAAAAGAACAGGAAATGGCCCGTAACGTCCTTTCACTGTAACGCGCTCTCCCAGGCGTTGGCAACGCTGGGAGGGAAGGGCCGCCGGTTGTCGCCCATTCTCCCGCCGGGTAGAGTGGGCGCGTGGCCTGTCCCAGGATGTTTCACACCCACCCCCTGATGCGAGGACCGATCGTGATGTCACCTTGGAGTTTCCGCCGCTGGTCCGGAATGTCGCTTGTGGGGCTGTGCCTGGCAGCCTGGTGGTTTGGGAGCGGCCATGTTGCGGGACCGGCACAGGGGGCGGATCCGATCCGACCCTCCAGCGTGCTGCTCCCGGAGCAGGATCCGGTCCCCACGCGGCTGACCCCAACCTATCGCCGCCTGAAACGTTTCCTGGACGAAACCCCCGCGATCGACACGCACGATCACCTGTGGCCCTTCGATCGCTTGCCCGCCTACCGGATGACCAAAGAGGGGAAAGGGGTGAATCTGGCCGGGCTGTGGCTCAACAGCTATCTGCCGGGATACAACCGGATCACTCCCTGGCAGGACAACATGGACTTCGACGACTGGTGGAAGTCGGCGCGGGATGACTTCGACAACGTCCGCGGCCTGGGATTTTATCGCTATCAGCTTTACCCGTTTCGCGATCTGTACGGCGTCGATTTTGAAACGCTGACCGATGAACAGGCCCGCGTGCTGAATCGGCAGATCTTCGAAAACTACAAGGACCGGAAGTGGCTGTACCATGTCGTCACCGAGGCGGCCAACATCGAACTGATGTTCAACGACACCTATTGGGCGACTCAGGACTTCGTTCAGAGTTATCCCTGGGAAGTGCTGGTCTTCAACGTCACGACCCTCGTCCGCGGGTTTCATCCCGCCGAGTATGAGGAGCGCAAAGGGGGACCGTTTGGAGGGGACAATCCCTACGCCTTCGCCAAAAAGCACGGTCTGCCGGTGACGACTCTCGACGAGTACCTGGCAGTCCTCGATCGGCTGTTCCTGGAAGCCAAGGACAAACAGGTCGCCTGTCTGAAATGTACCCTCGCCTATCAGCGGACGCTGCGGTTTGAAAACGTCTCCAGGGACAAAGCCGAAGCGGCGTTTGGCAAGCGGCAAACTCAGCTCTCGGCGGAGCAAATCAAGGATTTTGAAGACTTCATCCTCTGGCGGCTCTGCGAATTGGCGGCCAAGTACGAGTTTCCATTCCAGATTCATACCGGCCAGGCGCGGATCCAGGGCTCCAACCCGATGCTCCTGGTCGATCTGATCGAAGCCCATCCCAAGACGAAGTTCATCCTGTTCCACGGAGGCTATCCCTGGGTCGGAGAGACCGCGGTCATCCTCCAGAAACACTGGCACCACGTCTGGCTCGATTCGGTCTGGCTCCCGATGCTCAGCTACTCAACCGCCAAACGCGCCTTTCGGGAATGGCTCGACGCCTTTCCCTCCAATCGCATCATGTGGGGGGCCGACTGCAACCATGCCGAAGGGATCTACGGCGCCACGGAACTGCACCGCCAGTGCCTGGCCGAAACGCTGGCGGAAATGGTGATCGCCGGGGATCTGAAAGACGAACACGCGCGGCGAATCGGCCGCCAGATCTGGCGCGACAACGCGCTGGAACTGTTTCCCCAGTTACGCGAGCGGCTCTGGAAGCACACGGGGAAAAAGCTTACGCCGCCAGACCAACACTGAACTCCACCGCAGAATCCGCC